>CAYSCK010000056.1:4542-9602 GCA_964429525.1 uncultured Planctomycetia bacterium | reverse complement strand
ATAAAGTTTTTTTTGATCTTGTGGCAATGGTGAATGCCCGGGAAGAGGATTTTGGAAAGAACGATAAAGGGGCTGGCAAGAAGACCTTGGTCGAATTTGTAAGCGCCAATCCTACAGGCCCGCTTTCAGTGGCGCATGCACGGCAGGCGGCGGTCGGCGACGCGCTTGCCAATGTGCTTTCTCACGTTGGTTTTGATGTTACAAAAGAGTATTATCTTAATGACGAAGGCAATCAGATCAATATTCTTGGCCGTTCCATCGAACTGCGTTATCGGGAGCTTCAGGGAGAGTCTATACAGTTCCCGGAAGACCACTATCAGGGGCAGTATATGATTGATCTTGCCCGCGAACTTCTGGATGATATATCCAAAAAAGAAAGCATAGCAAAACTTGCTGTTCAGGAAAGAGCCGGGTTCTTTCTGGATTTTGGTGTTGAAAAGATCCTGGGAGTCATAAAGGGCGAGCTTGATGATTTTGGAGTATATTTTGACGTATGGTACAGCCAGAAAGAACTTGGAGCCTCTGGCAGGGTTGAGGGCGCTTTGGAGTTTTTGAAGTCCAGGGGCTATATTTATGAATCAGAGGGAGCGGTCTGGTTTAAATCTACAGAATTCGGCGATGATAAAGACAGGGTTGTGCGTAAGAGCGATGGTTCTTATACTTATCTGGCGCCTGATATAGCCTATCATAAGCATAAATTTGAGCGAGGATTCAGGAAGCTTATAAATCTCTGGGGGCCGGATCATCATGGCTACATACCGAGAATGAAGGCTGCTGTCGCGGCTATGGGGGAATCTCCTGATGCTCTGTTAGTTGTTATCGTTCAGCTTGCGACTCTCTATCGCGCCGGTGTGCCTGTCCCGATGTCAACAAGAAAAGGCCAGTATGTTACTTTGAGAGAGGTCCTGACTGAGGTCGGCCGTGATGCTTCCAGGTTTTTCTTTCTTATGAGAAAGACAGACAGCCATCTTGATTTTGATCTGGAACTTGCTAAAAAACATACATCTGAGAATCCGGTTTATTATGTGCAGTACGCGCACGCGCGTATCGCAAGCATATTGGCCAGCGCGGGTGAGCTTGCCGCGAATATAAAAGATGCCGATCTGTCTCTTCTGAAAGAAGCGGAGGAGAAGGATCTGATGAAAGAAGTGCTGGAATTCGGGTTCTGCCTCGAGATCTGCGCCAATCAGCTTGATCCGTATCCCTTGACCACTTATCTACAGTCCCTTGCTTCGGCATTCCATAGGTTTTATGACAGGCATAAAGTTTTGTCTTCGGATGAAGCATTGACTCGTGCCCGTCTTTCTCTTATCAGAGCCGTAAAGATAGTTCTCTCCAATGGCTTAAATATCATGGGTGTAACCTCACCCGAGCGGATGTGATCTGTCCTGCGTTTTTCTGTCGTTTCAGTAATCACTGGTTTTGATCAGGGTGTTTCATGCAGAAAATCTGGAAATATAAAGATCTCGATATTGATTTAAAGAATAAATTGGCAGAAGAACTTGGCACGAACAGTCTTTTTGCCCAGTTATTGATCAGCCGCGGCATAACAACCAAGGATGATTCCGAGATTTTCTTAAGAGCGGATTTAAGTGATCTTTATGATCCTTTTTTATTTAAGGGTATGCATAGGTCTGTAGAGCGGATAAGAAGAGCCATAGATAAAAAAGAACCAATCTTTATTGCTACTGATTTTGATGTTGACGGCGTAACTTCATGCGCCATTTTGGAAGCGGAGCTTATACGCTCGGGAGCTTGCGTTAAGCATTACCTTCCAAACCGTGTTAAAGATGGATACGGCCTTAATCTTGAAGCAGTAGCTCTTGCCGTTGATTTTGGCGCCAAGGTCTTCATCTCTCTTGATTGCGGTATAACTGCGTTTAAAGAAGCGCTTGCTTTGAAAAGCGCCGGTATAGATTGCATCATAGTTGACCATCACGAGCCCCCGAAAGACGGCCTGCCTGAAGCATTCTCCATAATAAATCCAAAGCAAAACGATTGTCCTTATCCTTTTAAAGACCTAGCAAGCGCGGGCCTGGCCTATAAGTTATTGCAGGCGCTCGATGTTCCTGATATTCTTGATTATCTTGATTTAGTCGCTTTAGGGACAGTGGCTGATGTTGCTCCGCTCAATGGCGAGAACCGGATATTTGTTAAGCATGGGTTGGATGCTTTAAACAAGACGCGCAGGCAGGGCCTGCAGTCTTTGATGAACGCCGCCGGCTTAAAGAGCAAAAAGATGTCTACTCATTCGATAAGCTTTATCCTGGCACCAAGGCTCAATGCCAGCGGCCGTATAGATTCAGCGCACACATCTTTGGATCTTCTTTTGTCCCGCGATGAAAATGAAGCAGATATGCTGGCGCAGTCCCTGAATGATAAAAACCGGCAGCGCCAGAAGATAGAAGAGAAGGTCCTAAGAGAAGCTATGGAGCAGGTGGAAAAAGAGATTAATTTTAAAGATGATTTTATTATTGTGCTTTCCTGCGATGATTGGCATCCTGGCGTGCTTGGTATTGTGGCTTCAAAGATAGTGGATCGTTTTTACAGGCCGGCTATTGTGCTTTCTTTTCAGGATGATATAGGCAGGGGTTCGGCACGTTCAGTGCATAATTTTCATATCTATGAGGCATTGGAGCGTTGTGAACCTTTACTGAAGGAATATGGCGGCCATAAATACGCCGCAGGCTTAACGATAGAACGCAAAAACCTGAAGGAGTTTAAAAAGCTTTTGAATGTGGTGGCAAAAGACGGTTTTCACCATGAAATGCTCGCGCCTGTTTTAGAGGTGGACGCGCAGATACCATTTTCGCTTATAAGCGAAAATCTTTTGTGCTCTATCGATGCCTTGAGCCCGTTTGGCGAGGCTAACCGCAGGCCGGTCTTTGTTTCGAAAAATCTCATGGTTAAATCGAAGCCGGTAATAGCAGGAAAAAATTCACTTAAATTCTGGGTTTCTGATGGGGAGTGGACTTTTGAAGCTATAGGATTCGGTATGGCTGATTTTTTTGGGCTGGTAAACGATTCAACTAAAATAGACCTTGCTTATTGCCTGGGTTGGGATGAGTGGAATCATCACAATTCTATCCAGCTGGAAATAAAAGATATTAAAGCGGTCTGTTTTTAAGCTTTTTTGACTTTTCCTGCTTTAAGGCACTTTGTGCAGACGTAGGCTCTTTTTACCGAACCGTTCTCGTTTTTAATCCTTATTAATTGTACATTAGGCAGAAAAGCACGTTTTGAGCGGCCTGTGATTTTGCGTCCTGCGCCGCCTTTGATCCTTGCCATACCGCGCCTTGCTATATGCCCGCCTATGGATTTATGTTTTGAGCACACTACGCAGACTTTTGACATGTTTTCCTCTCTTAAATATTTCTAAATTCAGTCAGTATGATGGTCAGATAGTTAAGTTTCAATGCTTTCAAATTATACTCAAAGCGGTTTTATTGTCAAGATAAATTAAAGCTGTTAATAAAGGTCGCAGGGACAAAAGGTCGCAAAGATAGCGTATAGTAAATAGGTTTTAAGAATTTCTAACTCCTATCCGCTACCTCCTATATGCTAAACATTTGCTAACACCTAGAACCTGACACCTGGCTCTTTACTGCTTTTTTTGTGACTTTTTGACCTTTTTCCCTTTACACTTTATGTTTTTAAGTATAACCTATCGTTATGAACTTATTGATGGCTAAATTAAAAGATTTAAGGATCGATTATTATAAATCCGGCGGTCCCGGGGGCCAGCATAAAAATAAACGTTTTATGGCTGTACGCGTAACACATTTGCCTACCGGTGTTGTAGCTGTAGGCCAGAAAGAGCGGTCGCAGGAAGCCAATAAGAAGCTTGCTTTTGAGAGATTGCATGAGAAGCTTTCGCTTAGATTCATTAAGAGAAAGAGGAGGATCCCGACACGCGCTCCGAAAGCGGCAAGAGAGATTGTTCTGGCCGGAAAAAGGGTTCGAAGCCTTAAAAAACTGATGAGGCGCAAAAAAATTAATATAGAAGAAGGTTGATTAATAATGACTCCTTGCTTGAACGCTTGTCAATTTCCCTCATCCGTATACCAGAGGTTAACGAGTGAAATTGACTGACGCAAGCTGCGCCTGCCTGCCGGCAGGCAGGGAGTTAATTCGCCGGAGGCGAATTAAGGAGGTGGTGTATGGCTATGAGAAAAGTTTTGTTTGTTGTCGTGGTATTCTTTTTTGGCATTATTATGGCAGGCGTATTTTTTTCGCCTGAATCGTGGGCGCAATACGCATCAGGAGCAGGGGCCGCGTCAGGTTATGATGAGGTAGCTATGACGTCTAAGGTGCCTTCCAGCTATGGAAATCTCGTGGCGATCTCAGGAATATATCTTTATTTTCAGGGTGATGATGGTACAATTTACATTTTGAAACAACGTACCCAGAGCGAACTTGATTCACGCGTAGTAGTAATTAAACGGAGTGAGTAGATAGTTTTTAATGATAGACATACCTAAGATCCTGCAACTTGAGTTTGGCTTGACGGCCCTGCACACAAAGAACGTCCTTGAACTTTTGCATGATAAGGCAAGCGTTCCTTTTATGGCCCGCTATCGAAAAGATATGACGGGAAACATGGATGAGGTGCGCCTTAGGGAGTTTTGCGACCGTTTCAGTTATCTCGTTCACCTGGAAGAGAGAAAAAGTACGGTACTTAAGACCATAGAAGAGCAGGGTAAGCTTGTTCCGGAGTTAAAGAGCCGCATTGAGCTGTGTCTTTCAAATGTTGAGCTTGAAGATCTCTACCTGCCTTATAAGCCGAAAAGGCGAACACGCGCGACAACCGCAAGAGAAAAAGGGCTGCAGGGTTTAGCTGACGAGATAAAGGCTTTACAGCAGGCCGATGCCGATCTGGCCGCTATTGCTAAAAAATACGTGAATTTTGAAAAGTCTGTTTTTGACGAAAAAGAGGCGCTCTCAGGCGCCTCAGATATCCTGGCTGAAGACGTATCCGAAAGATCAGAGTACAGGGATTTTGCAAGAAAGTATTTTTTCGAAAATGGCAAATTTCAGGCCCGCGCGCGCGTGGGCTCTGT
>CAYSCK010000056.1:0-4532 GCA_964429525.1 uncultured Planctomycetia bacterium | reverse complement strand
TAGGCAAGAAGACGAAATTCGAGATGTATTATAATTATGAGTCAGCGGTCTCATCGATCCCATCGCATAATCTTCTGGCTATTTTGCGCGGCGAGAATGAAGGAGTTCTTGCCATGCAGCTTCTGGTTGAGCGTGAGCCGGTTTTGAGGCACCTTGCGCAAAATGAAATACGCGTTGGCATCGGGCCGGTATCGAATTATTTGAACAGCATGCTTGAAGACGCCTATGAACGCCTTATGCGGGTTTCTATTACTGCGGACCTGCGTGTAATGTGCAAGGAAGCCGCGGATGACGTAGCGATAAAGACATTTGAAAATAACTTGAGGCAATTACTTTTATCCGCGCCTGCCGGCATGAGGCCTGTGCTTGGTCTAGACCCGGGATTTGTAACCGGCTGCAAGGTTGCCGCTATTGATGAGACCGGAAAGTTTCTTGAATATAACGCTATTTATCCTAATCCACCTAGGAATGACCTGAACGCGGCGGCAAAGACCGTTATAGATATGTGTTTAAAGCACAAGATCGAGCTTATCGCGATAGGTAATGGCACAGCGTCGCGCGAAACGGAGAGTTTTATTTCTCAGGTGCTGGATTCATTGAAAGATGAGATCAAGCCGCTCCCCATAAAAGTTATTGTGAATGAATCAGGCGCGTCCATCTATTCGGCAAGCCCTGTGGCTTTGGAAGAATTCCCTGATCAGGATGTTACTGTCCGTGGAGCTATCAGTATCGCGCGCAGGCTTCAGGATCCCTTGGCAGAACTTGTTAAAATTGACCCAAAGTCAATAGGCGTGGGCCAGTATCAGCACGATGTGGATCAGAAGAAGCTTAAGAAGAAGCTGGAGGAAGTGGTAGAGAGCTGTGTTAATTATGTAGGCGTTGACTTGAACCTTGCTTCCAAGGAATTACTTTCATTTGTATCGGGAGTCAATTCGCGCATAGCGCGCGATATCGTAACTTATCGCAACGAGCGCGGTAGATTTTTAAGCCGCAATGATCTTTTAAATGTTCCGAATTTCGGTCAAAAGACTTTTGAGCAGGCTGCGGGATTCTTGCGCATAAGCGACGCGAAGAACCCTTTAGACAGCACAGCTATCCATCCTGAAAGCTATCATATTGTTGAGAAGATGTGCGCCGACCTCAAAGTGACTTTAGACGGGATCGTAAAGCATCCTGAATTATTGAATCGTCTGAAAGCTGGAGATTATGTGGAAGATAAGGCAGGCGCATTTACGATAAATGATATAATAAGCGAATTGAAAAAATCAAGCCGTGATCCGCGCGAAAAATTCAGGTACGCGCAGTTCAAAGACGCGATAAGGGAGATAAAAGATCTAAAGCCCGGCATGAAGCTTGAAGGTACGGTTACAAATGTCACGAATTTTGGAGCGTTTGTTGACATAGGCGTGCACCAGGATGGCCTGGTCCACATTTCCCAGATAGCAGATACTTTTGTCAAGGATCCTAACCTGCATATTAAGGTCGGAGATGTCGTAAAAGTTACTGTCATGGATTTTGATGTTGAGCTCAAGCGCATCAGCCTGTCGATGAAGAAAAAGCCGGTTCTTTTGAAGTAGGATTAGTAATGCAATGTCCCTGTTGCGCAAACGAATTTTTTTTCCGTCCGCTTCGGTTTGCAATTTTACTGTTACGCTCCATAGAAACTTGTCGCTACAGCAAAATCGCAATTCCTCGCAGACTTTTGCAAAAAAATTTCTGATTGTTTGCTTCAACAGGGACATTGCATTACCGCTTCACACTATTATCTAATAAAAGTTATTTATCCTATGGAGGTAACATGTCTGATCCGAGAGTAGAAAAGCTTGCTGATATCCTTGTCAATTATTCAACAAAAGTAAAAAAAGGCGATGTTGTTATGATAGATTTCAGCGGGGTGAGGTCTTTGCCTTTGGTCAAAGAGATATACAGAAGGGCTCTTGAGAATGGCGCCAGGTATGTCGAATATAATTTTTCAGCAGAAGACCTGGCAAAGGTGTTTTATGACGTCGCCAAAGATGAGCAATTGACTTATTTCCCGAAACACCGCATGGAGGCGATGAAGCGTGCCACAGTGTATATCGGCATCAGCGGTAATGAGAATGTCCAGAATTTTGCCAATGTTTCTTTGCCTAAGATGGTCAAGAGGGAAAAAGCCCTGAGGCCTATAATTGATAGGCGAGTGGATTTTACACGCTGGGTTATCACGCGTTATCCGACCTCGGGCCTCGCGCAGGATGCCAGGATGAGCTTGGATGAGTTTGAGGATTTTTATTTTAAGGCGTGTAATATCGATTGGTCTGATTTTTCAAAAAAGATCGAGTATCTATGGAAGATGGTTGAAAGGGCCAAAGACGTGCGCATTAAATCAAGCGATACCGATCTTGCGTTTTCCATAAAGGGAATACCCGCGGTAAAAAGCGAAGGCTTGCATAATATGCCCGATGGAGAGGTTTACACCGCGCCTGTCAAGAATTCAGTTAATGGTTATATCACCTACAATACGCCAAGCCTTTATCATGGGAAAGAGTTCGGCTCGGTGCGTTTGGAATTTAAAGATGGCAAAGTTGTCAAGGCAGCCTGCGGTGCAGGTTCGGCGATTGAGCTTAACAGGATACTTGATACCGACAGCGGAGCGCGTTATGTCGGAGAATTTGCTTTTGGATTGAACAGGAATATCACAAAGCCGATGAAGAATATTTTATTTGATGAAAAGATAGTGGGTTCTATCCATTTTACTCCGGGGCAGGCTTACAAGGTGGCGGATAACGGCAATCGTTCGTCTGTCCACTGGGACCTGGTTAAGATATTAAAAGGTGATGGTGAAGTCTACCTTGATGGAAGATTAGTGCAGAAGGACGGCAAATTTGTTGTTCGGGAATTAAAAGGCCTGAATTAACCTGTGAACTTCAGAGTAGTGAGTGCCTGAAATTAAAAATCAAGGAGAAAAATGGAAAAAGAGGAGATTAAGACCAAATCAATACGCACAATTGAGCAAAAGATGTCGGAAATAGAGCCTGGGTCTTTTAGGTATCAGGTCCTTGATGCTGCCCGTAATTTTAAAAGTTCATGGATCTCACTGGGCCAGATACTCTACACTGTCTATAAAGACAAGATGTTCAAGGAGTGGGGGTATATGACTTTTGAAGCATATGTTAAAGCCGAGCTCGGGCTTCAGAAGCAGACTGCCGGCAAATTGCTTCATTCTTATTATTTTCTTGAGAAGAGTGAGCCGCAATTCTTGAAGAGTGTGCAGGCAAAGCAGGATCTGGAACTTAAAAGTATTCCGAGCGTTGATGCGGTCAATGTGCTGAGGTTGGCTGCCAATAATAAGGAATTTACTGAAGATGACTATCAGGATTTTAAAAAGAATGTCTTTGAAGATGGTGTTGATGGCAAGGAGATGAAGAAGCAGGTTGGACTGCGCCTGCGCTCTATACGGGAAGAAGATGACCCTGAAAAGGCAAGGTTTGAGCGCAGAAATCAGACATTGCGCAGGTTGTACGCGACTTTGAGGACTCTTGAAAAAGAACTTTATACGGCAAAACTTGTGAGTGAGCGCACGGCAAAGGAGCTTGAAAAACTCTTAGGATATGTCGAGGCGGAGATGGGGGAAGCTGTAAGCGGGAATTAGCGGTCTGAAGTGAGCGGTTTGCGGTTTTCGGTTCTATTTTTTCGCCTGCCTACCGTCAGGCAGGCTAACCGTACACCGCACCGCTGACCGGTATTGACTCTGCGACCTTTTGACATTCTATACTTTTATCCTTGACTTTTAAGTATCAAGAATGTATACTGTTGCCCTGTTGCGATAAAAAACAAATAGGCGATCGAAATCGTCTGGAAGTACATCTTAGGAGGTGTTAAGTTGGCTTTAGAGGTTGAAAAAAAGAAAGAAATAATCGAAACGTATAAGGTTCACGCAAAAGATACGGGCTCTGCGTTTGTTCAGATAGCCCTTTTAACTGAGCGCATTAATGAGCTTTCGAAGCATTTTGAACAGCATAAGAAGGACCATCATTCCCGCCAAGGCCTGTTGAAAATGGTCAGCACGCGTCGTCGTCTTCTGTCATACTTGAAGAATAGCGATACGAAAAAGTATGAAGAGATCCTGTCTAAGCTGGGACTACGTAAATAACCATGGGGAAAAATATGTCTAATGTTAAAGTTGAAGTTCCTTTCGGGAACGCGAGTATTATTTTTGAAACGGGTAAGCTTGCCAAGCAGGCTGATGGCGCTGTAGTTGTGCGCATGGGTGAAACAGTCGTTCTGGTCACGGCTTGTGGTTCGAAAGAGCCAAGGGTGGGTATAGATTTCTTTCCTTTGACTGTTGAATATCAGGAGAAGACCTACGCGGCTGGTCGTATACCAGGAGGGTTTTTTAAGAGAGAAGGCAAACCTTCCGAAAGCGAAGTATTGACTTCACGCCTTATTGACAGGCCTATCAGGCCGCTTTTTCCTTCAGGTTACAGGAATGAAGTGCAGGTTGTGGCTTTTGTTTTATCAAGCGATGGTGAGAATGACCCTGATGTCCTGGC
>CAYSCK010000055.1:0-9613 GCA_964429525.1 uncultured Planctomycetia bacterium | reverse complement strand
AGAAGCAGAGGCTTATAGACGCGGCAAGGGCATCATTAGAATGCTCTATTGAGAAGATGAAGCCGGGTAACAGACTCTTTGATGTTTCTAATGCTGTGCAGAGTTATGTAGAGCAGCGTGGATTTTCAGTTGTTCGGGATTTTGTAGGGCATGGCATAGGCAGGGAGTTGCACGAGGAACCGCAGATACCTAATTATGGTACGGTCGGCAAAGGTTCTGTGTTGAAAGACGGGATGGTCTTTGCGATAGAGCCCATGATCAATGCTGGTTCCTGGGAAGTAGAGATCTTGCAGGATGGTTGGACGGCGGTTACGGTTGACAGGAAGGCATCAGCGCATTTCGAGCATACTGTCGCGATTTCAAACGGCGCCACTATAGTTCTGACAAAGAGATAAGTCCGCCGCAGGCGGATGTAACTATAAGCCTTGAGGCATAATCAGGTAATCCATGGCCAAAGAAGAAGCGATTGAGGTTGAGGGAGTAATAACTGAATCATTGCCTAACGCTATGTTTCGGGTAGAGTTGGACAATGGGCATAAGATTCTAGCGCATGTTTCCGGTAAGATCAGGATGCATTTTATAAGGATACTGCCTGGTGATAAAGTAAAAGTTGAGCTTTCGCCTTACGATCTATCGCGCGGCAGGATTACATTCAGGTGTAAATAAAGACGTAAGATAGAAAATCGAAGCCAGAGGATAAGAAGTCAAAAAGCAGGGATAAAAATATGAAAGTAAAAGCATCCATCAGAAAATTGTGCAATAATTGCAAAATTATTAAAAGAAGCGGTATCTTAAGGGTTATTTGCAGCAACCCGAAACATAAGCAAAAACAGGGATAAGATCGGCGGGAAGCTGATCTATTGATCTATTGGATGAATTTCATCGCTGATCAATAGTCCGCCGGTTAACAGAAAGTTGAGTAAAAAAATATGCCAAGAATCATAGGTGTGGATTTACCTAAGGAAAAAAGGATTGATGTTTCGTTGCGCTATTTGTACGGCATAGGCGAAATTACCTCGGCGCGCATTCTGAAAGAAGCTGGAATTGACGCGGCTAAGAGGGCAAAAGATTTAAATGAGGATGAGATCTCCAGGATCACGGCAGTAATACAAAAAAGCTATCGTGTTGAAGGTGACCTGCGCAGAGAGATCTCTCAGAATATTAAACGGTTGATGGATATCGGTTCCTACAGGGGCATGAGACACAAGAAAGCTTTGCCTGTCAGGGGTCAGAGGACTAAGACCAACGCCCGTACCAGGAAAGGGCCGCGTAAGAATGTAGGAATCATAAGGGTTGCTGAGGCGCCTAAAAAAGCCGCTCCCGCAGCTTCGTCTAAGAAATAAATCAAGGAGCAACCAGAATGGCTCAAAAAGCGAAAAAAAAGGGTAAGAAGGTTTTAACGTCAACAAGCGGCATTGCTCATATTCAGGCAAGCTTTAATAATACGATCGTGACCATAACCGATCGTCAGGGTAATGTGATTTCATGGTCGAGCCCCGGAGTGGTTGGTTTTAAGGGGTCGAAAAAGTCTACGCCTTTTGCCGCTCAGGTCGCGGCCGGGGATGCTGCGAAAAAAGCCAGAGATATCGGATTGGTCGAGGTAGAAGTTTATGTCAATGGCCCCGGATCAGGCCGAGAATCGGCTATACGCGCGTTAGCCGCTGCCGGTCTGACTATCAGGATGATCAAGGACGTGACTCCTGTGCCGCATAATGGTTGCAGGCCGCCTAAGCGCAGAAGAGTTTAGAAGTAAAATTATCTCTTGCCTTGCAATTATCTAATATGGGCTTGCGATAAAATTTCAAACACAAAAGTAGAGAGGAAATTCATGGGAAAATATTTAGGTCCAAGTTGCCGGTTGTGCCGCAGGGAAGCGATGAAACTTTTCTTAAAAGGCACGCGTTGTTATACTGAGAAATGTGGCGTTGTGCGGCGCGCTTTTCCACCTGGACAACATGGCCAGGCCCGTGGCGCCAAGCTTTCTAATTACGGATTGCAGCTTCGCGAGAAACAAAAAGTTAAAAGAATTTATGGAGTCATGGAAAAGCAGTTCAGAAGGTATTTTGCGATAGCTTCTAAATCCAAGGGCGTAACAGGTAAGGTGCTCTTGCAGGAATTGGAGAGAAGGCTGGACAATGTGCTCTTCAGGCTTATGTTCGCCACGTCTCATATGCAGGCACGCCAGATAGCCAGGCATGGCTCTGTATATGTGAATGGACGCAGGGTAAATATTCCTTCCTATTCTGTCAAGCAGGGTGATGTCATTGAAGTAAAAGGAAAAGACGGGGTTAAGAAAGCCATAAAAGCTAATATAGAGGTTTCTAAAGACAGGGGCCTGCCGGCTTGGCTGGATTGTGATTTTGATAATTTAAAAGGAACAGTTTCAAGGCTGCCTGACAGGGATGATATTCAGATGCCTATTCAGGAACAGTTGATAGTTGAGTTGTATTCGAAATAGAGATCACTCTTTGCTTTAATACTTGTAAATTTCTGGAGAAATTTACTGCGCAAGCTTTGAGAGTTAATTGCGAGATGTATAAGAACCTGCGGTAAGCACAATTAAGGAGGCAAGATGGGAATTAAGTGGAAAGATTTTCAACTTCCTAAGTTTCTTGAAATAGATGAGGCAACTCATACTTCGACGTACGCTAAATTCATAGCTGAGCCGTTTGAACGCGGATTCGGCGTGACTCTTGGTAATTCGCTTCGTCGGGTTCTTTTGTCTTCTATTGAAGGAAGCGCTGTCACAAACGTCAAGATAGACGGAGTGCTTCACGAATTCGGAAGCATTGACGGTGTTATGGAAGATGTTGCGGATATTATTCAGAATATTAAGAATCTTATATTGCGTTCCCATTCAAGAGCGGCTAAAACGATCTATATAAAGAAAGATAAGAGCGGTGAGGTTACAGCCCGTGATATCATAACTGACGGGACTGTGGAAGTTTTAAATCCTGATCTTTATATAGCTACTCTGACTAAGGACGTCAGGTTTCATGTTGAGCTTGAAGTCGGGCGTGGGCGCGGTTATGTGGCTTCAGAGCTGAATAAAAAAGAAGAACATACTATCGGCATGGTTCCGGTTGATTCGATGTTTTCGCCGATAAAAAAAGTCGCCTATTATGTTGAGAATACCAGGGTAGGCCAGAAGACAGACTATGACCGATTGATAGTAGAAGTTTTCTCAAACGGCAGCATTGACCCGAAAGAGGCAATGTTGTATGCCGCGAATATCCTGAGAGGGCATTTGGATGTATTCATGAATTTGGGTTCGATTCCTGAGGAGCTTGAGGAAGAAGAATCAATGTCGCCTGAGGAGACTCAGAGATATGAAAAACTCCGTTTGTCTATTTCAGAATTGGAGCTTTCAGTCAGAAGTTCTAATTGCCTGCGTGAAGCTAATATTAAAATGATAGCTGATCTGGTCAGAAAATCAGAGACCGAGCTTTTGGGCCTTAGGAATTTTGGCAAGAAATCATTGACCGAGGTCAAAGAACTCATCATGGGGATGGGATTGAACTTAGGCATGCAGATAGACGATAAAAAATTAAAGAAAGAAAAATAAAATGAGACATAGAAGAAAAACTCAGAATCTTTCTCGCTTCAGTTCATACTATAAGGCGACCATCAGGTCTTTGGCACGCGCTGTGATAATCAACCAGAAGATAGTTACAACCAAGGTCAGGGCTAAGCTTGCGAGAGTCCTGGTTGATAACCTTGTTACCTTGGGTAAACAGATCGATTCACTTGCCGCGCGCAGAAGGGCATTTTCTTTTTTGTGCGACCATTCTTTGGTGCATAAGTTGTTTTCTGATATAGGCCCGTCTTTTATGCAAAAAAACGGTGGTTATACCCGCATAATTCCTTTTAAGCGCAGGCGCGGTGATAACGCTGAGCTTGTTGTTTTGGAGCTTACCGTGCAGAAACCTACGATAGCCAAAGAGAAGAAAGAAAAGCCGGTTGTTGAAAATGTAAAAGAAAAACAGGTCAAAGCCATCGCTGCTGAGTCAGTCAGGTCGCACAAGGCCGAACATAATATTAAAGCTGAAAAACCCTCGAAGAAATCTTCGGGCGGATTAGGTAGGATTTTTAAATCTAAACGGGATTCTCTTTAATTTTTTAATAAATCAGAAATGCTTTCCAGAAGAGCCAAAGAGGTCAGTCCTTCGGCAACCCTTCAGATTACGGCTAACGCCAAGCGAATGGTCAGGGAGGGTAAAGACGTTGTTGCCTTTGGCGCGGGAGAGCCTGATTTTGATACACCCGATCAGATAAAAGAAGCCGCGATAAAAGCCATACAGTCGGGTTTTACTAAGTATACTCCCACCTCGGGCATCCCTGAGCTTAAAGAAGCTGTTGTAAAGAAGTTTGCCTCAGACAATAAGCTTTCTTATTTACCTTCAAATATTGTCGTCTCCTGCGGCGCTAAGCATTCCATATATAACGCTGTGCAGGTGCTTGTTGATGATGGAGATGAAGTTCTGATCCCCGTGCCATTTTGGGTAAGTTACCCTGAGATGGTGAAACTTGCAGGCGGCAAACCGGTTTTTGTAAATACTTCCGCGGAAAAAGATTTCAAGATCAATCCTGAAATACTGGCTAAGCATCTTACCAAAAGAACAAAACTGCTTTTTTTAAATAGTCCGTCTAATCCATGCGGCGTTGTTTACCGCAGGGATGAGCTCAAGGCGATAGCCGATTTTTGCGTTAAGCATAATATTTATTGCGTAAGCGATGAGATCTATGAGAAGATCATATTTGATGGTATTGAACACGTATCTATAGCCGGCTTTTCAGATCTGATAAAAAAACTTACAATTACTGTGAATGGTTTTTCAAAATCTTATTCTATGACAGGCTGGAGGCTTGGCTATTTGGCGGCTGAGGCAGAGATCGCTTCGGCTGTTTCTAATCTCCAGGACCATTCAACTTCAAACCCAAATTCAATAACCCAGAAGGCGGCGTTAGCCGGCTTTGATCTGACGGAAGATTTCTTTTCCGGTATTCAAAAAACCTTTCAGGAGAGGCGCGATTATATTATCTCCCGTCTCGATAAAATGAAAGATCATATCGGTTATAAGAAACCTGAAGGCGCGTTCTATATCTTTTGTGATATATCCAAAACAAAGATGGATTCATTTACGTTCGCTAAACGGCTTTTGGAGGAGAAATTCGTAGCTGTTATCCCGGGAGAGCCGTTCGGCTGCAATGATTATATACGCCTGAGTTTTGCGACAAGCATGGAAAAGATCAAAAAAGGCCTAGACAGAATAGAGGAGTGGCTGAAGACAATATAGGAGATAGCGTATAGGAGTTAGGAATTCTCTAACACCTGATTCCTGAACGCTATACGCTAAAAGTAAAATAATGGGAAAAACGATCGCAGAAAAGATTTTGAGCAGTCACGCCGGCATGGATTTGAAAGCCGGTGATTTCGCTGTCTGCCAGATAGATTTTTGTTTTGGGCAGGATGGCACAAGCGGGATCATTATTGATAGATTTAAGGCGCTCGGAATTAAAGAAGCTTTTGACCGCAACAAGTTCGCCATAGTCATAGACCATAGCGCGCCGTCTCCGAGCATGGGAGTTTCGGCAGTGCATAAAAAGCTCAGAGATTTCGCGAAAGAAAAGGGGCTGTTGCTTTATGACATTGGATGCGGGGTCTGCCATCAGATAATCCCTGAACAGGGCCACGTATTACCCGGTGATCTGGTTTTAGGGGCTGATTCGCACACCTGTACATATGGGGCGATGGGCGCGCTTTCAACAGGCGTGGGCTCGACTGATCTGGCGATAAGCCTGGCAAGCGGTAAAAATTGGTTTAAGGTGCCTGAATCTATAAAGATCATCGTAAAAGGAAAACTTCAGAAAGGTGTTTATTCCAAGGATCTGGTTTTGAAAGTCATAGGAGATCTTGGGGCGGATGGGGCGACTTATAAATCGGTTGAGTTTTACGGCCCGGCGATTGAAGCATTGAGCATGGATGCGCGTTTTACGATATGCAACATGGGCGTTGAGATGGGGGCTAAGTTCTGCATTATCCCTGCTGATAAAGTTACGTTGGATTGGATAAAAGGGAGGAATGTTTCAAGAAAGCCCCAGCCGCAATACGCTGATCAGGATGCATCGTATAGCCTTGTTAAAGAGTATGACGCGTCTAAAATTACACCACAGCTTGCCAAGCCGCATACAGTTGATAATAACGCCTCGGTTCAGGATATGGAAGGTACGCATATCGATGAGGCTTATTTGGGCACCTGTACTAATGGAAGGTTTGAGGACTTAGAGATCGCCGCTCGTATTTTAAAGAATAAAAAAATCAATAAAGATGTGCGTTTTATTGTTGCTCCGGCGTCGCGTTCTATTTATCTTGAGGCTGTTGAGAAGGGGATAATTAGCATCTTGATAAAAGCCGGCGCAAGTGTTGTTACGCCGGGTTGCGGGCCTTGCGTTGGTACGCATAATGGTGTACCATCCATAGGTGAGACAGTAATATCAAGCGCTAACAGGAATTTTAAGGGCCGCATGGGCCAGCCCGAAGCTTTTATTTATCTTGGGTCGCCGGCAACCGTTGTGGCGTCAGCAATAGAAGGAAAACTGACCGATCCAAGGAAGTTTGTATAACCTTTACTCCTTGCCTATACGTTTGTAATTTAGCTTTGTAAATTACTGCGCAGGCTGCGGAGTTGCTTTTGGAAGGTATACTACCTAGGAATTGCAAAAGCAAGGAGCTTAAAATGATTGAATTAAAAGAATTGTTAATGCTGACAATAGAAAAGAAGGCATCCGACCTTCATCTTAGTGAAAATACGCATCCTATCCTAAGGATTGACGGTCGTTTAACGCTGATGACCGATCTGCCTAAATTGACCAGGGATGATACAAAGCGCCTGATCTATAGTGTTTTGAGTAATGAGCAGAAAGAGGTATTTGAAAAGAATTGGGAACTTGATCTTTCGGTAGCAATAATGGGTCTGGACAGGTTCAGGGTTAATGTCCATATACAGCGCGGTTCAGTTGAAGCTGCTTTTAGAAGAATACCTCTTGTAATCCCAAGGCTTGAAGATCTGGGCCTGCCTGCTATAGTCGCTGATCTTGCAAAGAGGCCGAATGGGCTAGTGCTTGTTACCGGGCCGACCGGCGTTGGAAAAACAACTACCATGGCCGCGATGGTCGATCTTATCAATACCGAGCGCCAGGATATGATAATTTCTATTGAAGATCCGATAGAGTTTTTGCATCAGAATAAAAGAAGCATTATAAAACAAAGAGAAGTTTATTCCGATACCAAGTCGTTTGCCGAAGCGTTGAGGCACGCTCTTCGCCAGGACCCTGATGTGATCTTTGTCGGTGAAATGAGAGATCTTGAGACGATATCGACAGCTCTTACCGCTGCCGAAACCGGGCATTTGGTTTTAGCGACACTTCATACTCCGGACGCGCCCCAGACCGTTGAAAGAATAATCGACGTTTTTCCGCCATTCCAGCAGCAACAGGTTAAACTTCAGCTTGCGGATTGTTTGCAGGGTGTTGTTTCACAGCTTCTCCTGCCGCGCGCCAGTGGTATAGGCAGAGTTGTTTCAACAGAGGTTATGATAGGTACGCCTGCCGTAAGAAATCTTATCAGGGAACAGGAGATCGAGCAGATACCTACTTTGATACAGACCGGCAATCAATACGGTATGCGCGCTATGGATAAATCGCTTAAAGAGCTTTATAAATCAGGTATCATTACATATGAGACAGCGCTTGCTAAGGCAAAGCATGTTGAGGAGTTCAAGAATTTATGATCTTAAGAGGTTATGGCTATAAATTAGGCGACGACGTTAATACCGACTATATTATTTCCGGCCGTTATAAATTTTCTGTTACGGATATGAAGGAGCTTGCCCGTCATATCATGGAGGATATCGACCCGACTTTTTATTCAAGGTTGAAACCCGGTGAGTCTTTTATGGTTGCCGGTAAGAATTTCGGTATGGGTTCTTCACGCGAGCAGGCGCCTATAGTCATTAAAGAGGCAGGCATCGTAGGGGTCGTGGCTAAAAGTTTCGCGAGAATATTTTATCGTAATGCCATAAATATCGGGTTGCCGCTGATCGAAGCCGATACTATCGGCATAGACGAGAATGATGTTTTGGATATTGACCTTGAAAAAGGTGTGTTGAAGAATCTTACCAAGAAGACTGAGATCAAAATAGCCCCATTGCCGCCTGTTATGCGTAAATTATTGGAAGATGGCGGGCTGGTCGAGCATTTTAAAAAGCATGGCGGAATTAAATTATAACTGAGTCATCAGTCGTCAGCCATCAGACGACAGCTAAAAGTTTTTGACTGAAGACCGAAAGTAAAAAAATGAAACATACAATAACATTGATCCCAGGTGACG
Source organism: uncultured Planctomycetia bacterium (assembly GCA_964429525.1). Taxonomy (GTDB): domain Bacteria; phylum Omnitrophota; class Gorgyraeia; order Velamenicoccales; family Velamenicoccaceae; genus CAYSCK01. The sequence goes on along the minus strand of CAYSCK010000055.1, from coordinate 1,224 downwards.
GTATAGGCCCGGAAGTCAGCCTTGCTGCAAAGCGTTGTGTTGAAGCCACGGGCGTTGATATAGCATGGGAAGAATTTATCGCGGGCGAAGAGGCTATAAAGAAGTTTGGCACGCCTTTGCCTCAGAACATCATTGATTCCGTAAAAAAGAACAGGGTCGCTATAAAAGGCCCTATCGTTACGCCGGTTGGCAGCGGTTTTCGTTCTGTTAATGTGCAGTTGAGGCACGCGCTGGATCTGTATATATGCCTTCGCCCCGCAAAGACGATGGAAGGGTTGAATACGCCTTTTAAGAATGTTGATATTGTTATTGTGCGCGAGAACAGTGAAGACCTTTATATGGGTATAGAGTTCCAGGAAGGTACACCGGATTGTAAAAAGATAATTGATGTTGTTAATTCTCTGTCTGAGAAAAAGATCAGGCCGGATTCTGGCATTTCCATTAAGCCTATTTCCAGGTTTGGCACGCGCCGTATCGTCAAATTCGCTTTTGAATACGCCTTAAAGAACAATCGTAAAAAAGTAACCGCGGTGCATAAAGCGAATATAATGAAGCATACTGACGGGCTTTTTTTAAGTATCGCCCGCGAGGTCGCGGCTGAATATGCCGGCAAGGTTGAGTTTAATGACGCTATAGTGGATAATCTGAGCATGCAGCTTGTAACAAGGCCTAACAATTTCGACGTTCTTGTCCTGCCGAACCTTTACGGCGATATAGTTTCCGACTTATGCGCCGGACTTATCGGCGGGTTAGGGGTGGCTCCAGGCGCTAATTTAGGCGAGGATATAGCCTTATTTGAGCCTGTGCATGGCTCAGCTCCAAAATATACCGGCATGAACAAAGTCAATCCCACGGCTATGATATTATCCGGTGTTATGATGCTTAGATATATTGGTGAAGACAAAGCCGCTTCAAAATTGGAACGCGCCGTTATGGATGTTATAAAGGAAGGCAAGTCTGTTACGTATGACCTTAAAAAAGACAGGAATGATCCGTCAGCCGTATCTACAAGCGCTATGGCGGACGCGATTATAGAGAAAATCAGAAACAGCAGGTAAGATTGATATCTTGTTTTAATTTGTGTAATTTTTTTCAAAAATTGGTATAATTATTTTACTATGAAGAAAGTTGCCATAATAGGAGCTGGTTTTGTAGGCGGGACGGCGGCAATGAGGATTGCCGAAGGCGGCCTTGCCAATGTTGTTTTAATAGATGTTGTTGAGA
>CAYSCK010000054.1:1742-9616 GCA_964429525.1 uncultured Planctomycetia bacterium | reverse complement strand
GATAATCTTGTTTTCTTTTGATTTTTTAGCTGTAACCTTCATTAAATGAAACCTCCGTTTTTAGTCTATCTTCAATGGCTCAGCAAACTATAGACTATCGCCTGCCGGCTGTTTTTACATTCTGAATTTTTCACCCAGGTAGAGCTCCCTCGCCCTGGAGTCGTTGATCAGATCCGAGGCCGAGCCCGATATCAATATCCTGCCATTGGCTATCAAATACGCCCTGTCAGTTATGGAGAGCGTCTCGCGCACATTGTGATCCGTCAGAAGAACGCCCAGTCCCTTCTGTCTTAGATCACGTATTATCTGCTGAGCGTCGGCAACAACTATGGGGTCTATGCCGGAAAAAGGCTCATCCAGAAGTATGAACGATGGATTTGTAACAAGCGCGCGCGTTATCTCAAGTCTTCTTCTTTCACCGCCTGAAAGGGTATAAGCTTTATGCTTCCTTAAATGAGAGATCTTCAGCTCTTCCAAAAGATTATTAAGCCTCTTCTTGCGCTCACGGTAAGAAATAGGCAAAGTCTCAAGTATCGACATTATATTCTGTTCAACCGTAAGTTTTCTAAAAACCGAACTCTCCTGCGCGAGGTACCCGATGCCAAAATTCGAACGCTCGTGTATCGGCATACGCGTAATATCGTTATTATCAAAAATTATCTTGCCTTTTTCAGGCGCGATTATCCCCACGATCATATAAAAAGTCGTGGTCTTGCCGGCTCCATTCGGCCCCAAAAGGCCGACGATCTCTCCGCGCTTTACTTCAAGGTCAACACCGTCAACAACACGCCTGTTGTGATAAGTCTTTACCAGACCTTTGGCTTCAAGGAGATACATCCATACCTTCTTCCGTATAAAACGTGAGTTTCGGCCTGCCTGTCAGGATAAGCTTTTTATCGGCAGCCGTAAAAATAGCGCCTTCGCTTTCAGAAACATTCTCTCCCTTGATTATCTTAACATGGCCCTCTGCGTCCATCTTTTCTACCTGCTTGGATGATGAGCCAAACGTCACTGTCATCTTATCGGCAAGCATCGTCCCCTGTTCAGCGTCGCCTTCCACTTTGACATTCTTTTCAAAAACAGCAAAATGCTTATTGTAATCCAGAGTCATTGGCCCATCGCACGTAATGGTAGTATGGCTCTTCGAATCTCCCTCACTGGCTGAGGCGCCGGTCTCTTTATCCTGTTCAACCACCATCTTAACGTCTTTCTCAAATGTCGCGACCTTAAAATCAGGGTGAGCCGTCACCCCTTTGCCGGTCGCGCTCATATTCTCTTTCGTTACATTCACCTGATCGTCGGTTAAAACCAGCTGCTCTTTCTGAGACCAATTTAAAGAATCAGTGGCAAGGTGAGCGCCCGAATCGGTCACAGCTTTAACATTCTTCGTCAGGCGCATTACGCCGTTAGACCTGTCGAACTTACCATTATCAGCGGTCAAAACCATATTCTCCTCTTCACCATAAAGATGGGCGGTGATATCTGAAATATTGACATCATTTCCTTCCATGTCCATTGTCGCGCCCTGAAGCTCCCACGTTTTTTCACCGGCAGAACCGTACCCGGCGATATTAAAATCAAGCATCTGCTGAGGGTCAGACGTTGAGCTGCCCCCGGAAGGCATAGGCGTTGTTTCACAAAATCCCGCGCTCGAGTTGAAGATCAAAAACACGGCAACAAAAAGCATTTTTTTTATCATCTCTCTTACCTGTAAATTTCAAGGGCTTTGTCCCATAGGCCCTTTGACTGCAAGATCAATTCCGCCACTTCGCGCACAGCCCCGCGGCCGCCGTCCTTTTTTGTAACATATGCCGCCGCTTTCTTGACCACTCCGCAGGCGTTATGCGTAGCAACAGGCAGGCCGGCTCTTTTCAAAACGCATAAATCCACCAGATCATCGCCGACAAAACAGATATCTTCGTCTTTGAGCCCGTATTTAACAAGCACTTTTTCGTACACCTTGGTCTTGGGCAGTATATTCTCATAGACAGCTTCCACGCGCATATCTTTCGCGCGGGGCTTTATGGATCCCGAGCCCTTGGCGGTGACAAGTATAGTCTTTATACCCATACGGTTTAAAAGATATATCCCTAAACCGTCGTGCACATCAAAAAATTTTGAATCACAACCTTTTGAGTCATAGATAATGCGGCCATCGGTCAGGACACCGTCAACATCCAATAAGAGCAATTTTATATTTTTAAACTTACTTTTTTGTTTTTTTGAAAGCATGATATTTATTATTATTTAAATTTTCTGAAACTCTGGCCACCCGGGTAACGCCTGGAATATTGCTCCCTTTATTCAACCAGCCCGGCTTTAAGAAGATCCTGCACATCCAGCATGCCTATGGGCCTGCTTTTAGCGTCAACAACAGGCAGCTCGTCGATATGTTTTGTCTTCAATATCCTGACAGCTTCAATAGCCAGGCAGTCTTTCAGGATCGTGATCGGATTTTTTGTCATGACGTCTTTTACTTTTTTCAAAGCCAGGTTGGCATCACTTTCAAGATGACGGCGGAGGTCCCCATCCGTGAATATCCCGGACAACCTGCCTCTTTTATCAACAACGCTTGCTGCCCCAGCGCGCGCTTCCGTTATCTTGAAAAGAACATCACGCACCAGAAGGTCTTCAGTCGCCACAGGATTAGCCCCGCCTTTACGCATAATATCTTCAACTTTCAATAAAAGCCTCTTTCCTAAAGCCCCCCCCGGATGATAAAAAGCGAAATCTTTTTCCTTAAAACCTTTTTCTTTCAGCAAGCAGACAGCGATAGCATCTCCCATGGCAAGAGTCGCGGTAGTGCTCGCCGTAGGCGCCAGCCCTAACGGGCAGGCCTCTCTTTCAACTGAAACATCCAGCATCACATTGCTATGTTTTGCGAGGCTTGACCGCGGACTGCCGGTAAGAGCGATGAGCTTGGCTCCAATTTTTTTAATAAGCGGCAGGAGACGGATGACCTCTTCTGTCTCTCCGCTATTGGAGATCGCCAAAACCACATCGGCCTTTGTAACCCGGCCCAGGTCTCCGTGTATAGCCTCGGCAGAATGCAAAAATAAACTTGGCGTGCCGGTAGATGACAGTGTCGCTGAAATCTTCTGGCCTATAATACCGCCCTTACCCATTCCGGTAACTATCACCCTGCCGCGACACCGGGCGAGAATACTTATCGCCTTATTAAAATTCTCACCGACCTTTTTTGATAACGCGCTGACCGCTTCAGCTTCTATCTTAAAAACTTTTCTGGCTTCTTCAATATGCATGAGATTATGATTTTAACGTACGTGATTTTGCAATACCATCCTGTCAATTTCACAGATAAACGCGAGTAAAGCTTCCAGTTGCTTTAAAGCTATCATATTAGGACCATCGCATGGCGCGCGATCGGGATCTTTATGCACCTCTAAAAATAACGCGTCAATGCCGAATGCCACGGCAGCGCGCGATAAGCCGGCAACATGAGCACGTTCTCCCCCGCTTGATGTGCCGCGCGCCCCCGGCAATTGCACGCTATGTGTCGCGTCAAAAACAACAGGATATCCCAAACCTCTCATAACCGCCAATCCCCTGAAATCCACAACAAGATTGTTATAACCGAAAGTTACGCCTCTCTCGGTAAGAAGGATGTTCCTGTTTCCCTGAGATTCGATTTTTTTGGCGGCTTCTTCCATATTCCAGGGAGCCAGAAACTGCCCCTTTTTAACATTTACGGCTTTGCCGGTTTTAGCCGCGGCAACAAGTATATCAGTCTGACGACATAAAAAAGCCGGGATCTGAAGGCAATCCAGCACCCCGCCTGCGGCTTTGGCTTCAAGAGCGCTGTGCACATCGCTTAAAACAGGCAGGCCGAATTCCTTTTTAACCCGCGCGAGAATTTTCAGACCATTTTTTATACCAAGGCCGCGAAAAGACCTGATGGAAGAACGATTCGCCTTATCAAAACTGGATTTAAAAATAATCGGCATACCAAGCCTGGCGCATATTTTTTTTATAGCTTCGGCGTGTTCTAAAACGCTCTTTTCACTCTCTATGACGCAAGGGCCCGCGATCAGGACCAGAGGCCTTCTGCCTCCCACGACAATATCGCCTATTTTAACTTCACGTGTTTTAAGCATGGTTCCTTATAACGCGGTTGGCGGTTCCAGGTTCGCGGTTAGCGCGAAATAAAACCACAAACTCACATCTTAGCCTTGATATTAAGATACTGTTTGACCTTCTCGAGATCATTGCGGGTATCAACCCCTATAGTTTCATATTTGGTTTCAATGACCTTGATAGAATAACCATTCTCCAGGACTCTGAGTTGTTCAAGCTTTTCAAGTTTCTCAAGTTTTGAAGGAGGCAGATTTTTATAAGTAAAAAGAAAATCTTTGGTATAGCCGTAAAGGCCTATATGCTTATAATGCACCCTCATGCCGGGCTCTTCTTCCCTGACAAAAGGTATAGGGCATCGAGAAAAATACAGGGCATGGCCTTTCTTATCAACCACTACTTTGACAACATTCGCATCGGATATCTCCTCTTCATGGTCTATGCGCTTCATAAGAGTAGCCATCGCCATGCCTGAATTATTCAAAAGATAATACGCCACATCATCTATCATCGATGGATGTATCAGCGGCTCATCCCCCTGGATATTGATTACAACCTTGACGTCAATATCAGCAACAGCCTCAGCTATCCTGTCAGTGCCGCTGGTATGCTCTTTGGCCGTAAGTACGGCCTTGCCTCCGAAATCATTCACAGCTTTATATACACGCTCATCATCGCAAGCCACGATAAGTGAATTCAGGGTCTTTGCCCGCGATGCGTTCTCCCACACATGCTGGATAACGGGTTTGCCGAAAAGATCGGCCAGTATCTTTCCTTCAAAACGCGCCGAAGAATAACGGGCAGGTATGACTCCGATCACATCCACAAACCCCTCCTTTAAGATCCGCTTAAACCCTTCAGTAAACTATAAGCTACTTCAGGCGGCCAACAGCATATAGGATCTCATCTTTTGTTATAACCGCGACACCTACCTTGCCTACGACAACACCTGCTGCCACATTGGACAGAATAGCCGCCTCTTCCATACTTGCTCCGCACGCCAAGGCGAGCGTAAAGACAGAGATAACCGTATCTCCGGCTCCGGAAACATCAAAAACTTCCTGAGCTACAGTCGGGATATGGATAATGCGGCCATCCTTAAAAAGCTTCATGCCTTTTTCACCCAGCGTAACCAACAGGCCCTTCATCTTCAGGCTCTTTAAAAGTTTCCACCCTATATTATCAACATCAGCATCGCATGTTATCTTCATCCCGGCTCCGGCGGATGCCTCTTTCTCATTGGGCGTCATAGCGGTAACACCTTTATAATAAGAAAAATGCTCCACTTTAGGATCGACCGTAATTATCTTTTTATATTTTCTGGCAAGCGATATCACATTCTTTAAAAGATGCGGTGTTATAACGCCCTTGCCGTAATCTTCTATTATCACGGCGTCGGCCTCTTTGATCTTATTCTCAACCGCTTCAGTCAATTCCACGGTCTTATCAACACTCAGCTTATCAATCTCTTCCCAATCAACGCGCACAACCTGCTGATGCGCGGCGATAATACGCGTCTTTACGGTAGTCGGCCTCAATGAATCGGTCAAGACACCGTCACAATCAACATTCTTCAATTTAAGCTTGTCTAATAATATTGAGCCGTTCTTATCTTCTCCGACGATACCGAAGAGGCCTGCCTTGGCGCCCAATGAAGCTATATTGTTGGCGACATTGGAAGCGCCGCCGGGCATATGAGACTGAGACCTTGCCCAGACAACCGGCACAGGCGCCTCCTGCGAGATCCTATCGGCCTTTCCCCAGATATACTCATCCAGTATAAGGTCGCCGATGATGAGTATGCGGCTGGAATCAAAACGCGCAAGTATCTTCTTAACGTTTGCTTTTTTTAGCTTCATAATTCTCCAATACAGCCTGCGCCAATAAAGGCAGCATGATCTCATGGTGCCCGACGACATAAAAGCCGCGGCCAGCGCCTTCAACAGGCCGTGAAACTATATTTTGAAAAGACCTGTAATGAAAATTCATATCGAAATTGGCTGTGGTAAAATTTTTAACACTGCCTGTCAGGTTGCGTGCAACACTCAGAGCTTTTAAAAAAACTTCAGGCAAAATTACAGCCGAACCAAAATTCAGCAAAACCCCCCCATTATCCAAAAACGCCACATTACGCGAAAGCATCCTGAAATCACGCATAGAGGCTTCTCCAGTATCGGCTCCGCTTGCCGAAGGATGCTGATGAATAATATCAGTCCCAAGCGCAACATGGACGCTCAAAGGTATATTCTTTTTAAGGCACGCGTAAGCGATACTCAGGTCTTTAAATTTAAGATTGCGGCGCATTATCATGGCACCTGTCGATTCACCCAGGCCCATACCTGAGGCGACGCCATCTCTTATGGCCCCATTTAAATACTCGGCGGTCTCTCTTGCCATACCGAAACTGCCGTCCTTCAGAGCGGATGCCACGTCTTCAGAAGTCGAGCCGCAAAAAGCTACTTCAAAATCATGGATAATGCAGGCGCCGTTAAAAGCGACGGAAGTGATGATACCTTTTTCTATCAACTCGATCACAACAGGGGAAAGTCCGCACTTGATCACGTGCGCGCCCATAAAAAACATAACAGGCTTTCCTTTCTTGCGAGCCGCGATAATGGCCCGGACTATTTCCTTTAAATCTTTAGCTTTCAAGATGTTAGGAAGCGAATCGAAAAAGGAACGGAATGCCGAACCCTTTTTCAAAGGAAAAGCGAACAAAGACCTGTTGACTTTGCTCTTTCTTTTTTTTATTGAGTATGTTTTGAGCTTGGGAAAATCCATATTTCGACTGAAATGTCCGAAAGAGAATTATATCAATCTCTATGTTCTGCGTCAATAACAGATTAGAAGAAGATAGTTATTCTTCGTATTCAACCTGCTCAAGTATGCCATTCTTAAAATAAAGGACAGTAGGCGGATCGCTGTCATAGATCCAGACATCATTATAAACCTTGTTTCTATAGTTTACGTCTGTCTGCCTCCTTGAAGGAGTACCGAGTTTTTCTTCGGCCTCTTTCTGGGTCATACCTGCCTTGGCTTTCGCGAATATACTATGGCATTTGAAACCGGATCCGAAACCCCCTGTACCAAACTGGCAGATCTGCGAACATCCGGCAAAAACAATAACCGACAATAAAAAAATCAACATTCTCATAAACCATCCTCCTGAAGCCGGCATACCGGGTACCGCGTCCTATGGCCGGATCTTACTGAGCCTTCTCAACCGGCGTAGCAGTAGCCGCTGATTCACGAATAGACCTGAGAACCTTAGAATAATTTTCAGCCTGTGATTGATATATCGCCACATCACCTTTAAGTTTAATAATTTCCGCGTTATATTTTCCGGAGACGATCTTTTCAGTACTGAATGCGGTCAAAACCAAAAGAACGATCAACAATAAAACAAAACCGAATGTCTTCACTTTATTCCTCCTTTTGTTGCGGTGTCAGATTAACGGTTTACGGTTCTCGGTTAGCGCTAACCGCTCACCGCACACCGCTAACCAAAACTAAACCTGTGACCTTTAAACCTAATTGGATATTTATGAAAGTACTTCTACTTGACCGTTTCAACCTTCATCAACTGATCCTTGATACCCGCCAATACGGCCTTATACTCGTTGAGAGACTGCCTGTATTCAGTATTCACTTTTTTAAGATTGCTGACTTCTCTCTGATAACCCAGAGTCGCGAAGCTAAACGCGATAGCGGTTACAACAGCCAATAGCGTCACGGCCAATCCTACGGTAGCGCTGACTTTTGACTCTTTCATAAGGCTCCTC
>CAYSCK010000054.1:0-1732 GCA_964429525.1 uncultured Planctomycetia bacterium | reverse complement strand
TAAAAGCTTTAAAAAGCTTAAAACCTGTGGTTAGTGACCGATTTAACGCATTTTAAAATTTTCATAGCTGCGGATACGACTTCTTCAACACTCGTGCCCTCCAGGCATTTAAAATTATTCAAACAGGCGTGCGCAAGGCAAGGCTCGCATCCGGTTTTTTTATGCAAGACGATATCCTTTTCACCTAACGGCCCCCAGCGTCTGGGGCCAAGGCCGGCCTGATTACGGCCGAAAATAGAAATAACCGGCGTGCCCACAGCTACAGCCAAGTGGACCGGGCCTGAATCATTTGAAATAACAAGTTTCACGCGTTTGAAAAGGCTCGCCAAGCCGCTTAAATCAAAGCGGCCGGAAAAATCAAGAGGCATACTCTTTGTAAGGCTCAATAATTCTTCAGACAAATGTATATGCGCGCTATCGGCTACTATCAAGACCTTAAGTTTGGGTATTGACTGCACCCGGTTTATAAAGTCTTTAACGATCATAAAGTCAGTATTGACGCTATCACTCTTTGAAATGCAGCTTGCCGAAGGATTCACCGCGATCAAAATATCATCTTTGGCAAGCCCGGCCTCAACAAGCATCTTCTCAACAAAACGTTCCGAAGCGGATCTTATCGGCATATAGAGCTGTTTATTGACTCCGGAAATACCTAGTGGCCTCAAGAGATCAAAATTGTATTCAACTTCGTGTTTTCTGCCTTCCTGTTTATAATGTGGTACGGCTGTTGTCAAAAAATATGGCGCCTTGCGGGCATAACCTATGCGCTCCCTGATGCCTGCCAGGAACATGATAAGATGCACGCGCAATGTAGGATGAAGAACAACAACCGCGTCAAACTTCTCTCTCTTTAACCGGCGCGCGAAGCTGAGCGTAGCTATCAACCCATTTGTCTTATCCTTATCAAACACTATCACCTCATCCAGGTATGGATTGCCCTCAACTATCTGGCTTGTATTCGGAGCTACCATCATCGCGATAAAACTCGCGGGGTAATGATCTCTCAAGGCCCTGATAACAGGGGTTGAGAGCAAAACATCCCCGATACGGTCGGTCCGAGCGATAAGTATGCGGCTATATTTAGCCTCTCTCAGCCGGCCTTCGTTTCCTTCAAGGATAAGCCTGACAGCCAACAGCACATCATAAGGGGTAACTGTCTTGATACACTCTTTGTTTTTATGGCATCGCGCGTTGCCGCACGGAGAACACAGGAGATTTTTTCTGACTACAAAACCCCTCTTGGACCATGGGCCATACCTGAGATAATCCGACGGGCCGTATATACCCACAATAAGCTTGTCTAAGTAACTCGCGACATGCAACACCCCACTGTCATTACCCAGCATAATCTTTGAAGATTCAACCAGCGCGTTCAATTGCCCGAATGTCGTCCTGCCGCAAAAGACCACAGCTTTATCCCCGATACCGGCGCGGATCTCTTCAGCTAGGCCGACCTCTTCCCTGCTTCCAGCTATAACTATTTTATAACCATACTTTTTTACGATCTCACGGCCGACTTCCATGAAACCATTTTTATCCCAACGCTTCAATTCACTGCGCGCCCCAGGCACAAAAAGAATAAATTCATCATCGCTTCCTATGTTGTTTGCCGAAAGTTCAAGCCGTATATATTCCTTATCCTCAGACGTAATAAAAGACGGGTTGCGGCGCGTGTTATATTCCTTAAAAGTTGCTTCATCAACTTCATGGCCCTTTAAAGCGACAACAGCCT
>CAYSCK010000053.1:0-9789 GCA_964429525.1 uncultured Planctomycetia bacterium | reverse complement strand
CTGACGCAAGCTGCGCCTGCCTGCCGGCAGGCAGGGAGTTAATTCGCCGGAGGCGGGGAATAACAAACTAAAGACTCCGCGTCTAAAACGTTCGTTAATTTCCCTCAAAAGAACCAGAGGTTATGAGTGAAATTAACTTCATAGACCGCGGAGTTAATTCGCCGGAGGCGAATTAAGGAGAGTGATATGGCGAAAGTTACAGTTGATGCTACAACGTGTGTGGGTTGCGGCCTTTGTGAGCAGAATTGTCCGGAGGTATTCGAGATCAAAGAAGACGGTATCGCCCACGTTAAGGCAAATAGCTGCGATAGCTGCAATTTAAAAGAAGTCGCGGAACAATGCCCGGTGAACTCGATAGTCATAAGCTGATTTTCTTAAAGAAAGACGCCGCTTCTTCTTTATCAGGGCTTCATAAATTAGATTCTGCCCTGGATTATGCTGATTGTAAGTCAGATTAAACGGATTGAATCAGGTGATGAATTAATCCGAGTAATCTTTTTAAAATCTGTGTAATCAATAGCTCGTAATATGATTTCATTAGTGAGCTATTTTTAAAGAGGAAGCGGTGTTTTTTTGTCAACCCCAATACATGTTTTATGAATACAAAAGAAGCGCTTTTTTATAAAAATACCGGCGATACAACCCTGCAGTGTTGTTTATGCCCGCAGTATTGCAGTATTAAAGATGGCAATGCCGGATTTTGCGGAGTGCGCAGAAATTACGGCGGCAAGCTTTACACGATCAATTATGGCAAGATATCCTCGCTTGCTTTAGACCCCATTGAGAAAAAACCTCTTTATAGGTACCACCCAGGCGAATATATTCTGTCTGTTGGGACGGTAGGTTGTAATCTTTCCTGTCAATTTTGTCAGAATTGGAATATAGCCAGGGATGTCTCGGCTCCGACTGATTCTGTCCGGCCTGAGGACCTGATAGCCAGGGCATGCGACCTCAATTCTTTCGGCATAGCCTATACTTATAACGAGCCGTTTATCTGGTATGAATTTGTTTATGAAGCCGCTCAGCTCGCAGTTGAGTCAGGACTGGAGAATGTCCTGGTTACTAATGGTTTTGTGAATAAAGAACCTTTGGAAAAGATCCTGCCTTTGATAAGCGCGATGAATATTGATATTAAATCCATAGAGGATGATTTTTATATGAATACCTGTTCAGGCAGGGTAGCCCCTGTGCTTGAGGCCGTGAAACTTGCGGCAAGAAGCACTCATGTGGAATTAACCAATCTGGTCATTCCGACTCTTAATGATAAAGATGAGAATTTTGAAAAATTGACGGATTGGATATATGATAATTTAGGTGAGGATGTGCCGCTGCATTTTTCGCGCTATTTTCCAAGCTACAAGATGATCCTGCCGCCTACCTCGGAATTAACTCTTATACGCGCCAAAGAGATAGCAGAAAGAAAGCTCAGATATGTCTATCTGGGTAATGTCCGATAATCGTCCAGATAGCTTACCAGCCCGGCTTTTTTCTTCAGTCCTTCAAAAAATTCACTAAAAGCCTTGTTCTTTTTCTGATCAAGGATTGTTTTTGAAAATTCCTGCTTTTCTTTTTTATACTTATCTTCATCTACCGGCTGGGTTTCTATTGATTTGATGCAATAGTAGCCTTGCTCCAATTCTATCGGCTTGGGAGCTGTTTGGCCTTTATCAAGCTTGAACGCCTGTTCTTTAAGGGCTTCGGCCATCCCTAATTCAGGTATGTAGCCTTCACGGTTGAAAAATGGAGTTTCTTTGATCTCGGCGCTCTGGGATTCCGCGGCTTTTTCAAAAGATATGGATTTTGACTTGAGGCTTTCAATGAAAGCAATAGCTTTTTTATTGGCTATCTCCTTGGATCTTTCTTCCATAAGCTTATCTTTGACTTTTTCTTTTATCTGGGCCAGTTCCGGAAGGTAGGCGTTCTTCTTTTCTTTAATTTCAAACAGGTAAACACCGCGTTCCAGGTCCATTATCTTGCTTAAAGCCCCCTGTGGCAGATCAAACAGAGCGCTTGATAATTGGGGCAGCCAGCCTATAGACGGCAGAGGGTCTTCCAATCCGAACAGGCCGGTCTCTTTCAGCTCGATCCCTGCTGTCTTTGCGGCATCTCCAAGGCCTTTGGATCTGGCTGTGGCGGCGAGTTTTTTTATGGTTTCAAGGCCTTGTTCTTTCTGCACGCTGGTTGAGTCTTCTTTGAATTCAATGGCCGCATATTCAGCATTTACCTGAGGCGGTACCTTAAACTTGTCCCTGTTTTTATCAAAATAGGATTTTTCTTCCGCTTCGGTTATTGAAACTGAATTTTTATAGCCCGAAGAAGGGAAGAAGACGTAGGCAACGCGTGTCTGAATATTTTGGTTTTCGTATTCTTTCCTGACTTCGTCATCGGATAGGACGACAGTATTCGTTACTTTTTCATATATTTTGGACATAGCGATATTCTGGCGTGATTTTTCTTCAAAGACGTGCGCCGATTCACCCAGCGAATATTTCAGGAAGAGGTCGTAGTTCTGGGGGTCGAATTTGCCATCCTTTTGCAAGAACGGCATCTCAGTTATCATTTTGACTACCGCACTGTTATCAACTTTGATGCGGCGTACTTTGGCCTCATGCAGCAGTATAAGCCTGTCCCAGGCAGCTTGAGATGGATCAAAGTATGAGTTCATCACCTCATTGGCTTTGTCTCCGAACTGGAGCTTCATGGCTATCTTCCATCCGTAAAGCGCGTCGCGAAATTCGTCAAAGCTGACCTTCTTGCCGAAGATCATCCCAGCGTATTTTGGGGTTTTATCTTTGTCCAATACGCTGGATGAGCCCCATATGACAAAAGCAGGGATGATGAGCGCCGCCAGAACGTAGAAGATCCTTTTTGCGACCCTTTTTTTGCGTAACAGTTTGAGCATGGGTTTTCCTTCTTAAACTTTAAAAGATTTGTTTAGTTGTGTAGTTTTATGGTTTTTTAGGCAATTTTGTGGAGCTTGCGCGACTTCAAGAAACTTTGTTAATTATACACCCCATTTTTTTCTTTACAAAGGATATTTTCGAATGTATAATGGCGCAGCCATCCGGCGGTACATCGTTTGTCGGGTGGAAGTAATGTCTTACTAAAGGATAAACATGGAAAATGATAAAAAGTTGAAATTAGGCCTGCCCAAGGGCAGCCTGAGTGAGGCGACGCTGAAGATGTTCGCCAAGGCCGGGTTTAAAATTTCCGTCAGCTCGCGTTCTTATATTCCAGTGATAGATGACGGGGAGATCGAACCAATAATGCTGCGGGCGCAGGAGATGTCGCGCTATGTAGAAGACGGCGTCCTGGATTGCGGCATAACAGGGAATGATTGGATCCTTGAGAATAGATCCCAGGTCTTGAGGCTGTCTGACTTGGCGTATGCCAAGCAGGGCATGAGCCCTGTCCGCTGGGTTTTGGCTATACCACAGGGCTCTGATATAAAGACTATCGCCGATCTTAATGGCAAGAGGATTGCGACTGAGCTGGTTCAGGTAACAAAAGATTTTTTAAAGAAGAACAAGGTCAAGGCTGATGTCGAATTCAGTTGGGGCGCGACTGAAGTGAAGGTCGCGGTTAAACTGGTGGACGCTATAGTGGAGCTCACCGAGACCGGTTCGTCTCTACGGGCGCATAACTTAAAAGAGATAGCTACTATCTGTACATCCACAACTCAGTTTATAGCCAACAAAAAGGCCCATCTTGACGGGTGGAAAAAGAAAAAGATGGACCAGATAATCTGCCTTCTCAGGGGCGCGATAGACGCGGAGGGCAAGGTTGGGCTCAAGATGAATGTAGAGTGCCAAAAACTTGAAAGCCTCCTGAATATCCTTCCGGCGCTGAAAGAACCTACGATATCGAATCTTTCCAATAGTAAATGGGTGGCGGTTGAGACGGTTATAGACGAAAAACTTGTGAGAAAGATTATCCCTGAGCTTAAGAGTGCCGGGGCTGAGGGCATAATTGAGTATTCGTTGAATAAGTTGATCCAATAGGTCGGGAGATCTTCGGATTTTTTTGGTTTGATTGACGTTTAAGCGGAAAAGCTGGTTGAACGGAAGTGAGGGAAATATGCCTTGCGGCAGAAAACGTAAAAGAAGAAAAATAAAGACGCATAAGAGGAAAAAGATGCGCCGTAAACTCCGTCACCTCAAAAAGAGGGATTGGGGATGAGGCGAGAGCCTCCGCGCATAACCACGGCGGCAAAAAACATAATAATCACTTTATCAGATGAATGATGAGGGTATTATTCCCGTGGGGACAGCGTGCTTGAAAGAAACGGAAAGTATTTTGTTTTGGTTTTTGCCGTTTTGTTTATTTTAAGTTCATGCGCTGTTGTCAGTCCTGTACCGAGGAAGGAATCGCTTGCTTATGGCCGTTATCTGAAAGGGCTTTTAAGCGATCGATCGGGTCAAAATTCCGAGGCTTCAGATTTTTTCAGGCAGGTAAGGAGCCTGGATAAAGAAGCCGTTGCTCCTTATTGGCAGCTTGGTTTTAATTATATCCGGCAGAAAAATTATCCTAAGGCTGTCGCGGAATTTGAAGAAGTTTTAAGGTTGGCGCCCGATGATACGCAAGCCCGTTATGTCCTCGCACTGCTTTATACACAGCTCGATTATTATAAAAAAGCAGCCGGTCAGTATGTTTATTTGCTGGATAACGACGCTGGCGATAAAGTTAAGGAACTTCAGCTGAGGCGAATATTGTCTCAGCTATATTTTTTGAATAAAGATTTCTCACTTGCTCAGGCCCAGTGCGCAGAAATTTTGAAAGTCAGGCCTGTGGATGTCTGGAGCCTTTATATGAAGGCTACTATAGATATCGAAGAGCTCAGAAAGCCTCAAGGGATCAAAGGCCTGGAAGAGGTTTTAAAATATGAACCAGAGAATTCTGAGGCAATGAATTCCCTGGCCTATATTTACGCTGAAGACGGCGTAGAGCTGGAAAAAGCATTAATTTTGTCAGAGAAGGCGATAGATATAGAGCCTGGAATCGGCGCTTATCTTGACACAGCCGGCTGGGTTTATTATAAACTTGGTGATTTCAAGACATCAATAGAATATCTCAAAAAGGCGGCAGCGTTTGAGATCGACCCTGTAATATTTTATCATTTAGGCGAAGCATATTTTAAGAATGGCATGGTCAGAGAGGCTAAAGACGCCTGGAGCGCTTCGCTAAGGCTTGACCCTCTTCAGAAAGAACTTCGCAGGAAAATCAAAGACCTATAATGTTAGACGTAAAAAAAATCAAAGAGCTGGAAGAAAAAGCGCGACAGATCCGCATTCTGATCATTGATATGCTTTCGCGCGCCGGCTCCGGCCATCCCGGAGGGTCGCTTTCAAGTACCGATCTTCTTACATGCCTTTATTTTTCCGTCATGAGGCACAATCCTAATGATCCTGCCTGGCCGGACAGGGACAGGTTCCATCTTTCAAAAGGGCATTGCTGCCCGGCTTTGTACGCTGTGCTTGCGGAGACGGGTTATTTTCCAAAGAGTGAATTAACGACTTTAAGAAAAATGGGCTGTATGCTGCAGGGCCATCCTGACAGGCATATACCCGGTATAGAGGTTTGCAGTGGTTCCCTGGGCCAGGGTTTATCTGTTGCCTTGGGTATGAGCCTTGCCGGAAGGCTTGATAAGAGAGATTATCGCGTCCATTGCCTTATGGGTGACGGTGAAATTCAGGAAGGTAATATATGGGAGGCTGCGATGGCAGCGGCTCATTTCAAGTGTGATAATCTTTGCGCTATTTTGGATTATAATGGCTTTCAGATAGACGGCAGAGTTTCGGACGTTATGGCTATTGAGCCTTTATCAGATAAATGGCGCAGTTTCGGTTGGCACGTCCTGGAAATAGACGGCCACAACATGGGGGCTATTCATAAAGCTTTTGACGCCGCCAAGAAGATCAAAGGCAAGCCATCGATCATTATCGCAAAGACCATAAAAGGAAAGGGAGTTTCTTTTATGGAGAATGTTGTGGATTTCCATGGCAGAGCGCCTTCAAAGGACGAGACGCCGGTCGCTATAAAAGAATTGAACAAGGGGAAAGATTAATGCCTCCAGAGATGTTTTATCAGAGGGATGTTTACGGAAAAGCACTCCTTGAGTTGGGCAAGAAGACTGAAAGTGTTGTTGTCTGCGACGCGGATCTTTCCGGTTCTACCCGGACAGGCCTGTTTGCCAAGGAGTTCCCGGACAGGTTTTTTAACTTTGGTGTCGCGGAACAGAATATGATGGCAACTTCCGCCGGTTTAGCCAGCTGCGGAAAGGTTGTATTTGCTTCAACGTTCGCGATGTTTGCTTCAGGAAGGGCATGGGACCAGGTCAGGAATTCTATCTGTTACAGCGATCTTAACGTGAAGATAGTCGCGACGCATGCGGGTATAACTGTGGGGCCGGATGGGGCAAGCCACCAGGCGCTTGAAGATATAGCCATATTGCGCTCTATTCCAAATATGAAGATCATTGTGCCTTGCGACGGGCCTGAGACGCGGGAAGCCGTGTTTACCGCTTTTGAAACGCCCGGGCCGTTCTACATCCGCCTTGGCCGCGCTAAAGTGCCTACTGTTGAAGGAAAGGCGGATTTCCAGCTTGGTAGAGGCTATATTTTAAAAGAAGGCACGGATGTTACGATCATTGCCTGCGGTATTATGGTGCAGGAAGCCATTCTGGCTTCTGAACAGCTGAAGAAAGAAAAAATATCAGCCCAGGTTATCAGTATTCCAACTATTAAACCTATTGATGAGGCAGTGATATTGGATGCCGCGCGTAAGACCAGGGGCGTGGTCGTTTGTGAAGAACATTCTATCATCGGAGGGCTTGGTAGTGCTGTGGCTGAAGTTCTATCTGAAAAACACCCTACTAAAGTATTAAGGATAGGAGTCAAAAATAGATTCGGCCAGTCCGGTGATGAAAAAGACCTTATGAAAGAATACGGGCTTACCTACCATGATATCGTCCTGGCTGCCAAGTCGCTTCAATAACCAGTTTATAGCAACATGTCTTCCTCTGTTTCCAGATCTATAGAGATCCCTTCTTACGCTAAACTCAACTTATTTTTAGATGTTTTGAGCAAAAGGCCTGATGGTTATCACGAGCTTGTAACGCTCTTTGAGCGCATAAGCCTGCATGATACTATCCGTCTTACTGCTCTGTCCAGCGATGAGATAGTTATATTCTCGCGAGGTGAAGATATCCCCACGGATAAAACAAATTTAGCATATCGCGCCGCAGACCTGGTCAAAAGGTCTATGGGGATAAAGACAGGTGTTAAGATCGATATAGAAAAGAATATCCCTGTTGGAGCCGGCCTTGCCGGAGGTTCGAGTAATGCTGCCGCGGTGCTTGTGGGCCTAAATAAGCTTTTTTGCTTAAAATTGAGCAAAAAAACCCTTTTGGGCTATGCTGACAGGCTTGGGAGCGATGTGGCTTTTTTTATTTTTAATAAGCCGTTTGCCATAGGCAGGGGCCGCGGTGGAGAGCTTTCAACCCTTCCTTTGCCTAAAAAAATAAAATTATGGCATATTTTGTTCTCACCAGGTATAAAAGTGCTTACAAAAGATGTTTATGGCCTCTTAGACAGGGAAGAAGGCCTGAAAATGAAGGCTAAAACGAATATGTTGACAAAAAAAAACCATGATGTTAAGATACTATCCGCTTTCCTAAAAAGCATGGATATGGTTTTACTTAACCAAAATATCTACAATCGGTTAAGCGAAACTGTAATGAAATCATATAGTTTGGTTTCTGATCTAAAAACAGAGCTGAATCGTTTTGGATTAAAATATGTGCATATGTCGGGCAGTGGTCCGACATTATTCTGTATTTTTAAAACCAGATCAGAGGCCAGGAGCATGTATGATAAATTAATGCTTAAATTTAAAAATAAATTAAAAATTTCTTTGACAACGGGCGCATAAATAAGGAGGACGGCTGTGTAGGTGTAGTGGAAGATTGAGGGGGTTCCATGGAGATAACAGAGGTTAGGGTTTTTTTAAAGGATAGTCCTGACAAAAAGCTAAAAGCCTATGCTACTGTGACTTTCGATAACGCTTTTGTAGTCAGAAATATTAAGGTGATCGAGGGAAGCGGTGGTTTGTTCATAGCCATGCCTTCAAGAAAGCTTAAAGGCGTCTGCCCGAAATGTAATTTCAGGAACGAGATCAGGAGCAAGTACTGTAATCAGTGCGCTGCGCAATTGCCTGCAGTTTTACGCCCTGTTAGTTCGGAGCATGAGCTTAACGGCTCCCAATCTGAGCATAGGGATATTGCTCATCCGATAACTCAGAATTTTAGGGATTATCTTCAGAAGAGGGTTTTGGAAGGATTTGAGTCTGAGAAGATAAAAGGCTCTTCCGCGGTTTTAAAAGATAAGGATTTAGAGTTTTAATTGGGATGTCGTCCAATCGGTAGGACACGAGAATTTGGGTCTCGCTATTCTGGTTCGAGTCCAGACGTCCCAGCTTATTTAGTGTCACTGGACGAGAACCAAAATTCATTCATAGAACATGTCAAATTTTTGTATCATAATATTGGCGGCGGGTGAAGGAAAGCGGATGAAATCCGGCCTTCCCAAGGTCTTACATACAATAGGCTCGAGGCCTATGATCAGTTATGTGGTGGAAGCGGCAAAAAAAACAGCACCAAAAAAGATAATTGCCGTTGTAGCACGCAAGCGTTTTGAGGTCAGGGATGCTTTGGGTAACGATATCAAGGTTGCTATTCAGGAAAAACAGCTTGGCACGGCTGACGCGGTGAGAGCTGCTGTTAAAGACATTCCGCCAGGCATAAAAGATGTTGTTGTTCTTTATGGAGATACGCCGCTTATTACTCCCGAGACCGTGCAGGGGCTTTATGACTATCATCTGGCGCGCGGCGCATCATGCACGGTGCTTTCAACTTTTTTGGAGAATCCGCGCGGATATGGCAGGATACTGCGTAATGAAGCCGGGCAGCTTATCGGTATAATTGAAGATAGGGACGCTAATTTTAGGCAAAAGTCCATCAAAGAGATAAATACGGGCCTCTATTGTTTTAAGAAAGATGATTTGCTGGAAGGATTAGAGTATATAAAGCCTGCTAATGCCACGGGTGAATTTTATCTGACAGATGTATTTTCATGGTTCTTTAATAAAAATAAAAGGATAGAAGCGTCCGTTTCTGATAATTTTCAGGAAGTCCTGGGTGTTAATTCCCGCGCGGAGCTTATGGAGGCAGCGCAGGTTATCCGCAAGAGAATATTGTTGAGGCATATTGAACGCGGTGTTCTGATAGATGATCTATCGACTGTTTTTGTGGATGAGACCGCGGAGATCGGCGAAGGCAGCCGCATATTGCCTTTTACCGTTATTGAGGAAGGTGTTTCCATTGGTTGCGATTGCCGAATAGGGCCATTTGCTCATCTAAGGCCGGGCGTTATTTTAAAAGACCGCGCGAAAATAGGCAATTTTGCCGAGGTAAAAAATTCCGTGTTTGATACAGGCAGTGTTATGAATCATTTTGGGTATCTTGGCGATACGGCTGTTGGGAAGAATGTTAATATCGGCGCGGGTGTTGTGGTTGCCAATTTTGACGGAAAGAAGAAAAATAAGACAGTTATTAAAGATAAAGCTTTTATCGGGTGTGATTCGGTGCTTATCGCGCCGGTTGTTATAGGGAAAAAAGCAGTTGTCGGAGCAGGAAGCATTGTGACAAAAGGGCATAATGTTGAAGACGGCGGGATAGTTGTAGGGATCCCGGCGCGCCCTGTAAAGAAAAAATAAAAATAAATCAATAACGAT
>CAYSCK010000052.1:0-9876 GCA_964429525.1 uncultured Planctomycetia bacterium | reverse complement strand
AGTGCCATCTTTCTTTTTCCTGTTTTGACGCGGATGGCAGGCTGGGTGAGATCTCCGTCAGTTTGTCGGGCAGGCATAATGTCCTGAATGTTCTGGCTGTGATAGCTTTAGGAAGGGAACTCGGGCTTGATTTTAACACGATAAAAAAGTCGCTTGAAGGTTTTCGCGGTGTTGAGAGGCGGTTTCAGGTAAAACTTGATAATGAAAGCATTTTGATAGTGGATGATTACGCGCACCATCCTACAGAGATATGCGCTACGATAGAAGCAGCCAGGGTCTGTAACCGTAAACGTATTATAGTTGTTTTTCAGCCGCATCGATATAGCCGAACGAAGTCGCTTATGGATAAATTTGAGCGATGTTTCAGCAAAAGCGACCATTTGATCATAACGGATATATACGCGGCAGGAGAACGCGCCATCGAAGGTATCAGCGCGCGCGATCTGACCGAGAGGGTGAAAAGTTGTATTCATAAGAATGTTGAATACGTGCCTAAAGATGGGATCCTTAAATATCTCGATAGTATCGTCGTGAAAGG
Source organism: uncultured Planctomycetia bacterium (assembly GCA_964429525.1). GTDB lineage: Bacteria > Omnitrophota > Gorgyraeia > Velamenicoccales > Velamenicoccaceae > CAYSCK01. The sequence continues at coordinate 9,338 of CAYSCK010000052.1, read as the reverse complement.
GGACATGGTCCTGTTTTTGGGCGCAGGGGATATAACAAAGGTGAGCGATGAGTTTTCCGGAAATTTTAAAGAACGGAGTTAGGAGAGGGGTTTCTCTAAAAGGCCGAACGAGCTTCAGAATAGGCGGCAAGGCCGAGTATTGGTATGAACCTGAGGATGTCCCTGAGCTCTCGCTTTTTTTAAAAAAATTGAGATCGCGATATCCTCTGTTTGTAATTGGCGCAGGCAGCAATCTTCTTGTTAAAGAAGGTATGATCAGAAAAATTTTTATAAGCCTGCGAAAAGCGGATTTTTTGAATATCGCAGAAGATGATGGCGAGATCAGGGTCGGCGCGGGCCTCAGATTGAACAGCGTGGTCTCTTATCTATCCAAAAAAGATCTTGGAGGGTATGAATTCTTGGCTGGTATCCCCGGCACTGTCGGCGGCGCTCTCGCGATGAATGCCGGCGCGAGAAATGACTATCGCGACCACTTGAGCGGGCGTGAGATGAAAGACATAGTTTCCTACGTTGAAGTTTTGGATAAAAAGGGTGATTTAACGCGCCTGTCAAAAAAGCGCATAAGATTTTTTTATCGCGATTCGTCTCTAACGCCTTATATCATAGTCTCGGCAGGCTTGAAGTTTTATAAAGCGCCGAAGTCAGAGGTTAAGGAAAGAATAAAAAATAATATAAAAGAAAGAAGCAGGGCGCAGGATTGGCGCTATCCCAGCACCGGAAGTTTTTTTAAAAATCCGGATTATAAGGCGGCCGGTGAGCTTATAGATAAATGCGGGCTTAAAGGCAGAAGGGTCGGAGGCGCCGAGGTAAGTGAAAAGCACGCTAATTTTATTATCAATAAATCGGGCGCGAAAAGCGCTGATGTATTAAAGCTCATGGAAATTATCCGCGGAAGAGTGTATAATCGTTTCAAAATCAAACTTGAGCCAGAGGTGCAGATTGTCTCTTAAAGATAGAACTGTCGGCGTAATGATGGGAGGGCTTTCTTCGGAGAGGGATGTTTCGCTTAAGTCCGGATCAGCGGTCCTTGAGGCTTTAAAATTTGCCGGCCTGAGAGCTATATCGCTTGAAGTTGTTGATGAAACTTATGAAGGGATCAAAAGTCTTGTTGAATCAAACGGAGTGAATGTTGTTTTTGTCGCCATGCATGGCGGTTTTGGCGAGGATGGGCGCCTTCAGGGTATCTTGGAAAGACTGGGGATCGCTTTTACAGGGCCCGCTGAGAGAGCCAGCAGCCTTGCTATGGATAAGATCATTTCGCGTAAACTTTTTCAGAAAGCCGGATTGAATATTCCGAAATACCGCCATTTTCAAAAAGGTTCAGATAGTTCATTGTTCCCCTTTATTGTTAAAGATCTGAGCTATCCGCTTGTTGTAAAACCTTCTGACCAGGGTTCAAGCATTGGTATCTCATTTATCGATTCGGATCTTTTGTTGAATCCGGCATTGTCAGAAGCTTTTAAGTATTCTAATGTCGCGATAGCGGAAGAATTTATACTTGGCAGGGAGATCACGGTCTCTGTGTTTGACAAAAAGGCTCTGCCGATCGTAGAGATCATTCCAAAAAAAAGATTTTTTGATTTTCAGGCAAAATACGAAAAAGGCCTGACTGATTATATTGTGCCCGCGGAACTTGATGAACGCGTTGTCCATCAGGCTCAGAGTGACGCGATAACAGCGTATGAGACTTTGGGCTGCCGGCATTTAAGCCGCGTGGATATGATAGTTGATCGATCAGGCAGGGTTTATTGTTTGGAAGTTAATACAGTCCCGGGCATGACCACTACGAGCCTTTTTCCTAAAGCGGCAGCGGCCGCTGGTATGGATTTTCCCGGATTATGCACGCGTCTTCTGGAATTAGCCTGTGAAGCTTAGCTATGTCAAAAAATAAAAGATCTAAAAAAAATATTGTTCCTTTAGTGGTTTTTCTGCCGCTGTTGGCGGTTATCCTTTCGTCTTATGCTGTTTTTAAGGGGATACTCAATTATACTGAGACATCCAGTTATTTTAATATCCGCGAAATAAAAACGGAAGGTATGACAGACGCGCGTTATTGCGAGGTAATGAAAGAAGCGCTGCTTGGCACGAATATATTCCGTATTGATACTCATAAGCTTTCTCAGCGCATCAGGATGAAGTTCCCGACATTCTATAGTGTTACAGTAACGCGCGTTTTGCCTCATCGCCTGACTATTGTTGGTAAAGAGCGCCTGCCTGTTGCTGTCGTGCAGGAGGGTGGGACTTTTTATCTCTTTGATACTGAAGGCGTGATCGTTTCGAGTTTTAGCGCAACGCAGACAGTTGATTTTCCTGTTATATCGGGTTTCTCGGACAATATCTCGCCCCTTAAAGTCGGCAAGACATATAATTCACGTGTTTTAAAAGAAGTTCTGTCTTTGGCAAAGGCTTTAAGGCTGCAGAGATTTAATATTGACGCGGCATATCCTGCAGGTAACAAAATGAAGATAACCCGCATTGACGCATCGAAGCCTTCGGAGCTTTCTTTCTATCTTGATGACTCTCTTCAGGTAAAAATAGGCCGGAATGATTTTACGGGTAAGGTAAGCTTTTTGCCCGCTATAATCAAGAGCCTTTCTGATGAGATCTCAAATGTAAAATATATTGACCTGCGGCCAAAGGAGCCTGTTGTGGCTACTAAAAAGGACATAAGCAAAAAATGAAAAAGAAAACGAAATGTTATCTCTACGCGTTAGACATCGGATCAAAAAAGATCACACTTGCCGCCGGAGGCATCAATAAGAATGCTATTATCGATCCGATTCTTATTGAGACAAAAGATTCAAAGGGCATATTTAAGGGGATAGTAGGAGATCTTGCCGCGCTTACGGATACGATACAGGCTGTTTTTAAAAAGATGGAGGCCCGCTGTCAGGAGAAGGCGCAGCAGGCAGCTCTATGCATAAACGGTAATTATATAAATACAAGAAACAGCGTTGCCGCAATGGCGGTCTCTGAGCGTGGTACACGTTCCATTACCAGAAGAGATATGGAGAATCTTGGTTCAACCTCTAGGACATTAGGCCTTGAGCTTGATGAGGTTCTGCTCCATGAATATCCACAGGGCTATTCCGTAGACAGGCATAATATGACCTTGAATCCGCTGGGATTACATGGAAGGCGATTTGAGATGGACCTTTTGCTTGTTTCTGCTCACGCTGGTTATGTTGAGAATATCATTAAAGCCGTAGAACAGGCGGGTATTGATGTTTCCTTGCTCGCTTATTCGGGAGTTGCAGCTTCTGAAGCGGTTCTCTCTGAAGAAGATAAAGAGAATGGCGTCATACTGGTTGATATCGGGGATACATTGACCGGCGTTTTGATATTCAAGGATGGGGTTGTCAGAAGAGCTCGAATCTTGCCTTTCGGCGGGAAAAATATCTCTGAAATTATTTCAAATTATTTTAAGATCACGCTTGAGCTGGCGGACAAGGTCAAAGAGGAGTCTTTGGAGATCACCGGTGATATTTCCGAGACAGAAGAAGTTATGCTCAGGTCTGATTATGATTTCAGGCCGATTAAGAAAAAAGAACTGACTTCTATAACAGCTCCTGAGATCGATAAATTTACCGCAACGCTTAAAAGTATAATTTTTGATAGCGGCGTTTGTGGTATAGCGGGTTTCAGGATCGTAACTACAGGCGGTTTAAGCCTTCTTGAAGGTTTGCTTGAGAAGATGGAGACTGATATCGGCCTGCCTGTAAAGATGGGTATTATAAGAGGGTCTGCCGCACTTCCGATATCTAAAGTCCCGGCATATGCCGGTGCCATAGGGTTGCTCTACATGCACAAAGACCTGCAGAACAGAATAGGTTTTAATCTTCAGGCACAAGGCAAGAATAAGCTCTCCCGTGTTGCTGATTACGTTGCTAACCTCTGTCGGGATTATTTTTAGTCCTATTCCATCCAGGTTGATTTTTATAACATAGCCATGTTGCAACATTTTAGGTCTGGACAGAAATGTTGCAACAAGTTTTCTGCAAAGAAATTGACACTCGGCGGTATTTGTGTTAGCTTAACACTTTCAAGAGGCAGGGAAGGCGGCTTGGATGATAAGTGAAAATTATGCTAAGGTGGTTAAGCGCATTGATGCGGTTGCAAGGGGCGCAGGCCGTGATCCTAAAGATATAATTCTGGTAGCAGTTACAAAAAACTCAGGGCTAAAGGTTATTTTTGAGGCTTTGGGCACTGGCATCAGGCATATAGGCGAAAGCAAGGTGCAGGAAGCTCTTTCAAAATTTGATGTAGTTAATGAATACGCGGCTAAAAATAACTTTAAGGTTGTCTGGCATATGATAGGCCATCTTCAGACCAATAAGGCAAAAGACGCCGTTAAGATGTTTGATCTTATACATTCTGTTGATAGCATGCGCTTGGCTGAGGAGCTGGATAAGCAGGCTGCTAGCGCGCGCAAGATACAGGACGTCTTGGTAGAGATAAAAACTTCGCAAGAAGAGACAAAGTATGGATTTTTGCCTCATGAATTTTTGGCGGCAATTTCACGCCTTGCATCTTTAAAAAATTTAAACATAAAGGGATTGATGACAATAGCTCCGTGGTATGACAGCCCTGAAAAAGCGCGTCCTTATTTTAAGCAATTGAGAGAACTTAGAGATAAAATAAACGGACTTCGGAATTCGCATGCCGGACTTCGGATTTTATCCATGGGCATGACAGATGATTTTGAAACAGCTATCAGTGAAGGTTCTACAATGGTCAGGATCGGCCGAGCTATATTCGGCGAAAGATAGATATGATAAATGATGTCAGCAGGATAGGCGTGATCGGTTGCGGCAATATGGGTTCGGCGCTGGTTGAGAATTTAAGAAAGATCTCTACTGCGCGGGAGTTATATGTTTTTGACAAGGATAAAAGTCTTCTGGAAAGCCATGTTATGCGTTTTGGAGTGAAGCGCTGTGACAGTATCGCTGAAGTAAAAGATAACGCGGATATTCTGATCCTTGCTGTCAAGCCGCAGGATATTGACGGAGTTTTGTCTGAGTTAAAGAACTCCAGGGATAAGCTTATAGTTTCAATAGCAGCCGGGATCACTCTTGAATTTTTGGGATCAGCTTTGAGCGGCCAGGTGCCGGTTGTCCGCGCTATGCCGAATTTAAACGCATTGATAGCTAAGAGCGTTACGGCAATTTGTGCCAATGAGGCAGCAGGGCAGAAAGGGCTGCAGTTGGCGCAGGAGATATTTTTGAGTGTCGGCTCAGTTGTTCTGGTTGAAGACGCTCAGATGAACGCTGTAACAGCCATATCAGGAAGCGGCCCTGCTTTTGTGGCATATCTTTATCCTGCAGTCGCAATAAATGATATAGAGCGGGTATTAACCGCTGAAGCAATGCGTTTTGGCATTGATGAAAAAAATGCTTTGATCTTGTCAGGTTCTACAACTTCGGGGACGCTCGCTATGATAGATACGAATCTTGACGCTTCAATGCTGATCAAGCGTGTATGTTCCAAGGGCGGTACTACTGAAGCCGGAATGAAAGTTTTGGAAAAAAACGGCAAAAACGAAGAAGCATTGTCAGAAGCTATCAGAGCGGCTGAAAAAAGGGCTCAGGAATTATCCCGGAGGTAATAAATGGCAGGAAAGATAGGCGTTATAGGCGGAAGTGGAATATATAATATTGAAGGCTTGGCTGGAGCTGAATCTAAGAAGATCAAGACTCCGTTTGGCGAACCGTCCGGCGCTTACAGAATGGGAAAGCTGGATGGCGCTGAAGTCGTTTTTCTGCCAAGGCACGGCCAGGATCATACTATAAGCCCTTCAGAAATAAATTATCGCGCTAATATTTTCGGCATGAAAGTTTTAGGCGTTGAGCGCCTGATATCGGTCTCTGCATGTGGATCGCTGAAGAAGGAGCTTGCGCCTCTGGATTTTGTGCTGCCTGATCAGTTCGTGGACAGGACTAATAGCGCGAGGCTCATGAGTTTTTTCACTGGCGGTATCGTCGCGCATGTCGGTTTTGCGGACCCTGTCTGTAAAGATATGGCTAAGAGCATTTATAATTCCGCGAAAAAATTGGGTTTGAATGTGCATCTGGGCGGGATTTATATCAATATGGAAGGTCCTGCATTTTCTACTCGCGCTGAATCCAATCTTTACCGGTCATGGGGCATGGATATTATAGGAATGACCAATATCGCGGAGGCTATGCTCGCGCGTGAAGCAGAGATGTGTTACGCTACTGTAGCCGCTATAACCGATTATGATTGCTGGTATGAAACAGGCGAGTCGGTCACGGTTGAGATGGTAATGTCAAATCTAAAGAAGAACGCGGATAATGGGAAAAAACTTCTGAAAGAAGTTTTGTCTTCTTTGACAGGGCCTTGTTCCTGCGGCTGCCAGGATGCTTTGAAATACGCCATAGTCACGGCTAAGGATGCTATCGCTCCGTCGATAAAAAAAAGATTAAAGCCAATTATAGGAAAATATGGAATATAAAAATACTCTTAATTTACCGCAGACTGATTTCCCGATGAAAGCGAACCTCGCGCAAAGGGAGCCGGCTGTTCTGAAACTCTGGGAAGAGGCGGATATCTATAGGCGTCTGCGCGAGTTTGCCAAGGGCAGGCCTTTGTTCATACTTCATGACGGCCCGCCTTATGCTAATGGCCACATACATATAGGCCACGCGCTGAATAAGATATTGAAAGACATAATAGTGCGTTATAAATCAATGCGCGGGTATGACGCGCCGTATATGCCTGGATGGGATTGTCATGGGCTTCCTGTTGAACACCAGCTTTTTAAGGAACTCAAGACATCCAAGGATCAGGTTGATCGCCTTGAATTCCGTAAAAAAGCGCATGATTACGCTTTGAAATTCGTCGGTATACAAAAGGATGAATTCAAACGGCTTGGTGTTGTGAGCGATTGGGACAATCCTTACCTTACTGTGGATCATGGTTATGAGCGCGCGATACTTGATTCATTTGCCCAGCTTGTAAAAAAGGGTTTTATCTATCGCGGGCTTAAGCCTGTGAACTGGTGTTTTAAGTGCGAGACAGCTTTGGCTGAGGCTGAGGTTGAATATGAAGATCACGAGTCTGATTCGGTATTTGTTAAATTCAGGATCAAACACAATAGTAAGACGGAAAAACTTGGCATTGCTCCAGGTATTTCAGCGTTTGTCATGATATGGACGACTACGCCGTGGACTTTACTTGCCAATGTGGCTGTTGCCGTTCATCCGGACCTGGATTATATGGCTTTTTCTCATGAAGGAAAAATAATTATTCTGGGTAAAGATCTTTATTTCAGCACCTTGAAGGAAAAATTCGGATTTAAGGACGAGAGTGTCCTTTTTACCGTAAAAGGCAAAGAGCTCGAAGGCCTGGAATATGAGCATCCGTTTGGAATACGGGAGGGCAGGGTTGTTTTAGCTGACTACGTGTCAAAAGAAGACGGCACGGGGTGTGTCCATACGGCTCCCGGACATGGCCAGGAAGATTTTATGACCGGCCTTAAATATAAGCTGGAGATCATTATGCCGGTTGACGAACGCGGCAGGTTTGACAAGACGGTCACGGAATTCAGCGGAAAGCATGTCTTTGAGGCAAACGAATTGATAATTCAAAAGTTGCGCGATATAGGAGCTTTGGAGGCGAGCGAAAAAGTAACTCACGCGTATCCTCATTGCTGGCGCTGCAAGAACCCTATTATATTCCGCGCGACACACCAGTGGTTTTTAAAAATCGCCCATGGAAATTTCAGAGAAGAATTGCTGAACGCAATTAAAAATAAGGTCAAATGGATCCCGTCTTCCGGACAGGAGCGCATACAGTCGATGGTTGAGAACAGGCCCGATTGGTGTTTATCCCGTCAGAGGCTATGGGGCGTGCCGATACCGGCTGTTATCTGCAAGAAGTGCCATAACCATATACTTGATGCAGCGATAATAGAAAAGTTGGCGTCTTTTGCATCGTCGGAAGGGACGGACGCGTGGTTTAAGCTGGGTGTTGATGCTTTTGTTCCATCCGGCTTTAAGTGCGCCTGTGGGCATAATGAGTTTGAAAAGTCTTTAGATATTCTTGACGTGTGGTTTGATTCCGGAGTCAGCCATCAGGCCGTTTTGAAAAATAGACCTGGTTTCCACCTGCCGGCGGATCTATATCTTGAGGGTTCGGATCAGCACAGGGGATGGTTCCAGGCTTCTCTGATCGCTTCTATGGGCATAGATGCCAAACCTCCGTTTAAATCCGTCCTGACTCATGGTTTTGTCGTTGACGGCGAGGGCCGCAAGATGTCTAAATCTTTGGGAAATGTCGTCGCGCCGCAGGAGATAATAAAAAATGGCGGGGCCGACATATTGAGGCTCTGGGTCGCCTCAAGCGATTATAATGAGGATATAAGGGTCTCCAAAGAGATATTGAGTTTTATAACTGATGCTTATCGCAAGATACGCAATACCGCCCGTTTTCTTCTTGGGAATTTGTATGATTTTGACCCCGGGAATGACAAGGTCTCTCTGGACCAGATGCCTCAGATAGACAAGTGGGCTATTTTTAAGCTTGAGCGCCTTATATCAGAGGTTACCGAAGGATATGAGTCGTATAAATTTTATCATGTTTTACAGAAGTTGTTTAGTTTCTGCAATGAGGACATGTCGTCATTGTATCTGGATATTCTTAAAGACCGTCTTTATACGGGCGGTAAGAAATCGGTTCTAAGGCGTTCGGCGCAGACCGTCCTTTATGAGATATTAAGATCTTTGACCCGTCTTGTTTCGCCCGTTATTCCATTTACCGCAGAAGAAATTTATAAGTGTATGCGGCATGGGTCTGAAGATGTTTTTTCTAGTGTTCATTTGAGCTCTTGGCCCCAGTTGCCGGATGAATTGAAAGTCAGGGAAGCTGATATCAGCGATATTTCTATGATCCTGGAAACAAGGCCTACGGTTCTAAAAGCCCTTGAAGAGAAGAGGGCAAAGGCCGAGATAGGAAGCCCGCTTGAGGCAAGGCTAGTTATGGCTTTTAAAGAAGAAAATGTTTTCAATATTTTCTTGAATGCTATTGACCAGTTGCCTTTTATATTCATAGTCTCTCAGGTTGAAGTTAAGCTGGATGTGTCTTTGAATTCGGCTATTGAGTTGAGTGTTGAGCGCTCGCACGGAAAAAAATGCGCCCGTTGCTGGAACTACAGCGTTGACACCGGCAACTTGGTAGATTATCCTGACCTTTGCGGGCGCTGTATAGAAGCCATCAAATAAAAAAAAGATTGCTTTTTTTATATTTAACTATATAATTTACCCCATTGCAAACATATCTGGGCTGTTGAGTTTATAGTAACCAAGCAAATAGACCAAGAG
>CAYSCK010000051.1:6234-10386 GCA_964429525.1 uncultured Planctomycetia bacterium | reverse complement strand
CCGGATATTCTGCCATTCCGATTTACTGACAGTTTGAAAAAGATGGAGGTCAGCTTTTCCGCTTTTTTTGTATTTCTTGGATTAAACAAAAAGTTGAGTACTATGGGTATGCGGCGCAATATCTGGTATCTTTATGATTTTAAGCGCTGGGATGCTCCCCGCGCCGAATTTTTAAATGATAATCAGTATTTAATATTAAGGTCATCTTCATTATTAGATGATTCTTTAGCTCCGCCCGGATGTGATAATCTGTCTATTATGAGGCTTTCGGAGTTTAAGTCAGAGGCTTATTGGAAAAAGAATAAGACGCGGATAGCGGAGAGTTTCATTAAAAATGCAGAAAAATTGCTGCCTGGTTTATCGGGTAGTATTGTGTGCAGGGAGACAGCAACGCCATTTTCTTTTTATAAATATACTTTGAATGATCAGGGCGCGGCTGGAGGGTGGTCGCTTATTCCGTCACAATCCGGAGATTTAAGATTAAGCCCTGTAACGCCAATAGATAATCTTTTGCTGGCGGGGCACTGGACTAAACCCGGCCTTGGCGTTGTGAATGCTGCTCGTTCCGGCTTTTTTGCTTCCAAGATGATTGAACGCAACTTAAGGATTAAATAACATGAAAAGAAGTACTGTTTTTGTCTTCTTAATCGGCCTCCTGGCGGTGTTTTCTGTTATTTTATCAAAGCCTATTTATTATTATTATTCAGAATCCTCACTTTTAAAATCTTTCAGCAGTACCAGCGAAGGAAGAGAGTTTGTTAAGCGAAATCCGGTTTTTATAAAATCCATACGTGCGTACCCGGATATAATCATTTTTGTCAAAAATTGCATAAATATTACTCCTGAATATTACAGCATCTTTAACGAGAATATGGGGTTTTTTGAGAAGCTTAAGGTTTCGCAAAGGCTGAGAAATGTTTATTCGTTTTTTTCGACTTTTCCTGAGCTTGTTAAGTATGGAGCGGCTAATTTTGTAAAATTAAGTTCTTTTGTCAATCAGAATCCGGCCATGCTTGAGTATCTGCGGAGGACTCCTGATTATGCTCGCTATCTTTGTGTGGAGCATCTAGATAAGTTAAATTTAGTAATTTCATCTCCGGACCCAAGAACGGCAGCTATGCAGACTTTAGAAGAGTATGCTATAAAGAATTATATTAAGCTTTCCGGTGAAAATAAATATTGAGAATTACCCGTTCTTCCTGCTCTGCGGACTCATCTCGTGGAGTTTCTTGCGCGGCAGTGTTGATTCGGCGTCAAATTCCATACTTGCCAATTTCGGACTGGTTAAAAAGACCGCTTTTTTAAGAGAGGCCTTGCCTGTTTCCGCGGTTGTCGCGAACCTTGCGGGCATTTCTTGAGCCTTTTTCGCGGCAGGAAGCCTATGCAGGAGTTTTCGGCCTGATAAGTATACCGCATGCGATTAATAACCGTGTTCTGCTTAAGCGGGATGTTTTTTTACTTATGAAACAATATATTGATTCTTCTTTCAGACAGCCGATCATCAGGAAAGTTTTATCCAGGTTTAAAGGACGATGAATAAAAAAATACTCATAATAGGTGCCGGGCCATGCGGATTAGGGGCTGCTTACCGTTTGAAAGAGCTTGGCTACAGGGATTGGAAGATAGTTGAGAAAAATCCATATGTGGGAGGTCTGTCCGCGAGCTTTAAAGATGATCTTGGGTTTAGTTGGGATATCGGCGGCCATGTATTGTTCTCATCCCATGATTATTTTGCAAAACTCATGGATATTGTCCTAGGGAGTGATTATATTGAGCACGAACGCAAGGCTTTTGTAAAGCTTACGGATAGGTGGGTGGCATACCCGTTTCAGAATAATATCCATAATTTAGCGCCTTCAAAAGCGCTTGAATGTCTTTTCGGGCTTTTGCTATCGAGATTTAACAAGAGAACACATGCAAATTTTAAGGAGTGGATAGTAAGTGTTTTCGGCAAAGTGATAGCAGGGTATTTTATGCTGCCTTATAATTCAAAGGTCTGGGTGTTCCCTTTAGATGAGATGTCCTATGAATGGACTTCAGGGCGCGTCAGTGTCGTTTCTTTGCGCCGCGTACTGCGTAATTTTATTTTTGCCAAAGATGACAGCTCATGGGGAGAAAATAATAAATTCAGGTTTCCTCTTTTTGGAGGCACAGGAGAGATATTCCGAAGGCTTGCTTTGAACTTTGATGAGAACCTGCGGCTGGGCAAGGAGGCAGTTTCTATTGATGTTGATAAGAGGGAAGTTGTTTTTAACGACGGGACAAGAGAGGGTTATGATAACCTTATCAATACCATGCCGATCGATATTTTTGCCAATAGGGCAGGATTGGATGCCCTTTTTCCGGAGATAAATAAATTAAAGCATAATAGCGTTTATTCCATAGGCTTGGGATTGAAGAGGCGCATCTCTTGCGACAAATGCTGGGTATATTTTCCGTCAAATAAATGCCCTTTTTACCGCCTGACCTATTTCTCCAATTATTCATCCCGCAACGCGCCTCAGGGCGATTATTCCTCCCTGCTTTGTGAGACGGCTTTTTTTGGCGGCGCCGCAAAAAATAAAGAAGTTGTTATCGATGAGACGATCCAGGCTTTGATAGATAATGGTATCTTGCGCCAGGATGACAGGGATTTAATTGTTTCAAGGTTTTTGGTTGAGGCTGAATACGCTTATCCTATACCTACATTGGGCAGGGACAGAGCGTTGTCTAAATTGCAGCCTTATTTAGAAGATAAGGGTGTATATTCCCGCGGCCGGTTCGGTTCATGGCTCTATGAAAAAGGCAATATGGACCATTCTTTAATGCAGGGAGTTGAAGCGGTAGATAGAATTCTGAACAGATGATAGATCTGACCATAAGCATAGTCAATTATAATGCCAGAGAGAGCCTGAGGCTCTGCCTGGATTCAATTAAGAGAAATATCTGTGGCCTGGATTATGAGGCCATAGTTGTGGACAACAATTCAGGCGACGGCAGTGCTGAGATGGTCAAAGATCGCTATCCGCATGTAAAATTGATAGCTGATGACAGGAATCTTGGAGCTCCGGCCGCAAAAAATCAGAGTTTTCGTTTAGCGAAAGGCAGATATATATTAATTTTAGACAGCGATATAGAGATATTGCCTGATAGCGTTGAGCGGATGCTGGCGTTTTTAGAGGATGACCAAAAGTCCGGGATTGTAGGGCCAAGGGTTGTATTTGCTGATAGAAGGCCTCAGCATTCCTGCAATAAGAAACGACCTGGTTATCTGAGCTTATTCCTTAACAAAGTTTTTTTCTTCTCCACAATAAGGTATTTTTTTTACCGTTCGCGCCTGGGTGGAGTATACCTGAACCTCAAGTACCGTAACGCGGAAGAATTTTCCTGGTTGGGCGGAATGTGCCTTTTGGCGCGCAGGGAACTTATCGACCAGTTGAACGGCATTGATGAGGATTACTTTATCTATTATGACGATGTTGATCTCTGCTTAAGGGCCAAATTGACAGGATGGAAAGTCTGCCATAACCCCAAAGCTACGGTTATACATCATATGAGCGCAAGTGTGGGGCGTTTTGACCTCGCCCCAATAATTAAAGCCACTTGCATGTAGAGTCAATACACCCAAAAACTCTCTTTGCAGGTGGTTTAATAAAGGGGAAAGGTCACGGGGAATATAAAAAGTTGTTTAATTATTAAAGACGGGGAGGTCTTATGTTGAGAAGTATAGGGCTTTTAATTTTTGCGGTTTTTTTAGCTGTTAACCTTTGTAGCTGTGCTTTGCTTGTGGCAGGCGCTGCCGGCGGAGCAGGAACGGCCGCGTGGTTGTCAGGCAAGCTGACGCAGGAAGTAAATGTTCCAAGAGACAGCGCGGTATCAGCTTCGAAAAAAGCCATGAAATCCATGAAGCTGCCGGTAACAAAAGAGACAACTAAAGAAGATGTAGTCCAGATCATAGGTGAATACAGTGATGGCCGCCAGGTCTGGATAGATGTGCGTACTTTAACCGAGAAGACATCGCGCATAGATGTGCGTGTAGGCGCGATGGGAGATGAACTTGCCGCGGATAAGATCATGACAAAGATAAAGAGATATCTGTAAACTGTAAAGCTTATCTGCAAATTCGAGGTTCTATGTTTTAGCTAACACCTGGAACCTGATCCATGGTCCCTT
>CAYSCK010000051.1:0-6134 GCA_964429525.1 uncultured Planctomycetia bacterium | reverse complement strand
CAAATTCGAGGTTCTATGTTTTAGCTAACACCTGGAACCTGATCCATGGTCCCTTGCAACCTGCGATCTTGTATCTTTTTGATTTTTTAATCTTGTGTCTTATGTTTTTTCTGTTAGCCAGTAGCTTGGAGCTTGTAGCCTGCAGCTTTAACTTTTGCTAACGGATTTATGTATTTTAAGGTAAAATATCTCTTATCTTGTTTAGATCGCAGCGGATAAATTCAGGGCGTTAAAAAACATCAAAATAAGGGGATAATATGGAATTACTTTCAGGCAAGAGAGGGTATCTGAAGCAGATCTTAGTATTGATAGTTTTGTCTTATTTGTTTCTTATGATGGGCAACAGTGTCCTGAGCCTGACCAACCCCGATGAGGTGTTTTACGTCCAGACCGCGAAGGAGATGATGCAGCAAGATAGCTGGATGACGCCATATCTCTTTGGACAGCCTCAGTTTGAAAAGCCTATTCTCACCTATTGGCTTCTGCGTACCGCTTTTGAATTGTTTGGAGTCTCGAGTTTTTCCGCCAGATTTTTCCCGGCGCTCTTTGGGATATTGGGGATACTGGGTATCTATGGCCTGGGGCTTGCCATATTCAAAGACTGGCGCCGTGCCATGTGGGCTGCTTTGGTTATGATGTCTTCAAGCCTTTATATAGGACTGGCACGCACGGTATTTACAGACCTTTTCTTTACAGTATTTATCTTTTTTTCTTTAGCTCTGTTTTATCTGGCATATTTAAATAATAAGATGAAGATGCTGTGCTTATTATTGGCGTTTGTTTCAAGCGGTCTGGCGGTATTGACAAAAGGGCCGTTAGGTTTTTTGGTGCCGGGCCTTGCCATACTCATGTTCTTATCAATAAAAAAGAACATAAAGTTTTTATTCTGCAAAGAGGCTTTATTGGGTTTTGCCGCATTTTTGCTGGTCAGCCTGCCATGGTATGTTCTTATGGTTAATAAGTATGGCTCGGCTTTCATCCAGGAGTTTTTCTATAACGATCATATCCGCAGGCTGTTGGAAGCAGAACATAGATCTAATGATAGCTGGTATTTTTATCCTGCCTCTATATTGGGATGTATCATGCCATGGGGCTTTTACGCGATAGGGGCTTTTGGTCTATTGATTTCGGCGGTTAAGAAGGGCATAAGCGATACTTACCTGTATCTTATCTGCTGGATAGCGGCTACGTTTGTTATATTTCAGCCGGCTCATTCCAAGCTTGTCAGCTACATCTTTCCGCTCTTTCCAGCGGTCGCGCTTATCGTGGGAGGTTATATATCGGGCGCCCTTTATGACACTAACCGTCCGCCAAGATCCTTTATATTTGCGTCATGGGCCACTACGCTGTTCTTTTTGTTAATACCTTGCGGTCTCGTGTTCGCGACGATCCATTTTTCCGAGTATATTATTTCCAAGCCGCCCGTTTATCTACTGGCAGGTTTTTTTCTCGCGTATTGCATAGTACTGATCCTTTTACTTTCAAAACGGCGTTTTTCTATTCATGCGGTATTGATATCGATTATTCTGCCGGCACTTCTTTATTTCGCTTTTATCGTCCATAAGGATTTTGACTCATATGCTTCAAGCAGGGAAGCCTGTGAGCTTCTCACAAGCAAGCATAAGCCTGAGGGCAAGATACTTGTCTCAAAATTCTTTGCGCGCGGCGTCAGATTTTTTACTGACCGCGAAGTCGTGGTTATGGATATTTCCGGCTCAGGGTATTTCAGCCCTCATCCGGTGCTTTATTTAAATACGAATGAGGGGGTAAAGACTTTTCTGGTGTCTCAGCCTGTTACTTACGCGGTTTTGAGGAAAGGTACGTTTAAAGACCTTAAGCGCATAGCATCCCCTGATTTTGATGTTGAGCTGTTGAATGTCTGCGGAGATGAGCATGTTGTGAAAGTTTCGAGGCGCTGATATGCAGGGAGTGGTAATACGCAGATTTGAGCCGAGGGACCGCCAGGCGCTGCGGGATATAGCTTGGCAGACAGCTTTTATGGGGCAGGACGCTTCGGCTTTTTTTGAAGACAAAGAGGTGTTCTGCGATTTTCTCACGCTTTATTTCACCGATTTTGAGCCGCGTTCTTCCTTTGTTGCCGCCTCAGGCGGCCGCGTTGTTGGTTATCTGACAGGAGCGCTTGATGAGCGTGTTCTGGGCCGCATTTTTACCTTAAAGATCCTTATCCGTCTTATATGGAGGGCATTTATAAGAGGCACTTTTTTTAAGCTTAAGAATTTTTATTTTTTGGCAGGCCTGGCCAGGGAATGTTTTAAGGGCGGCTACAAGACGCCGGATTTTTTTGCTCAGTATCCGGCTGTCCTTCATATCAATCTTGATAGTTCCGCGCAAAGAATGGGCATGGGGTCCATGCTCATCTCTTCATTTTTCAGATATCTGCAAGAGAACGGAGTTAAAGGTGTGCACTTGACGTCAATGTCGGATAAGGGCATAAACTTTTTTAAAAAGCAAGGATTCTCAGTTCTTTATGAAGGCCGGCGTTCTTATTTTGAGTATCTTCTGGGCCGGCAGGTACCTTTTGTCGTGTTCGGAAAAAAAATACCGCAGGAAAAATAATGAGCCAGGACCCTGTTAACAAATTTTCCCATGTCTGCGTTGTTGAGGCATCTGCCGGCTCGGGCAAGACCTACGCGCTTGCCAAGAGATATGTAGAATTGCTTATTAATCCGCGCATCTCCTCCCAGGAAATCCCGTTAAAAAACATTTTGGCTATAACTTTCAGCAATAAGGCCGCTCATGAAATGAAGGCGCGCATCCTTGATTTTTTAAAAAAGATCGCGCTGGATTCTTTTTCTTCTGATAAAGAAAGAGACGAGATGTTATTGTCTTTAGGGGTGCCTCATGACTCAGCGCGTAAGAAGGCGCTTGTCATAATGGATGTCCTTCTGAAGAATTATAATTTCTTTCAGGTCCAGACCATAGACAGTTTTATAAATGCCATTCTTTCCGGATGCTCATTCAAGCTCGGCCTTTCGGCGTCGTTTCGTATACGCACTGATTGTTCGGAGTATCTCTCCTTAAGCCTCGACCGCTTGATTGAGAGGGCGGCTTCTGAGCGCGGGATATCCGCTTTATTTGAGAAATTTATGGAGCAGTACCTGTATCTGCAGAATCTGCCGGCATGGTTCCCGAGGAAAGATATATACGATGAGATCCGGTTATTGTTTTTTAAAAGTAATATTACGGGCATCGATTTTTACAGAAGCGGCGTTGAAGCCGGAGACGTGATCGTTTTAAAGAAAAAAACTCTTTCTTTGATGCGCGAGCTTGCCGAAGTCCTGCCGGAAGGCACAAGGCTGGTATTTAAGAATAGTTTTCTCAGGTTCCTGGATGGAGCTAAAGGTACTTTTGACCTGGATAATATCGCTCCGGCTTTTGGGAGAGAGGAGTTTCCTCTGAACAAGGGTGGCGTGGCGGAGAGAAGAGTGTTGAATCTGTGGAAGCAGATACGAATAAATTTGAAAGAGGTTGCCGAGGGTGAATCCGTATATGCCTTTAACCCTTATATTGATATTTTTAAATATGTGTCAGAAGATCTAAGGTTTCTTTCGCACGAAGATGATGTATTGTTCCTGGAGGAATTGAACTCCAGGGCAAGATGGCTTTTTGATGATAACGGCGTGACCGTGCCTGAGTTGTATTACAGGTTGGCAGTGAGGCTTACGCATTTCTTGATAGATGAATTCCAGGATACAAGCCTCCTGCAGTGGAAGAATTTGGATCCTATGGTCAGCGAGGCGCTGTCTAATGGAGGGTCATTGTTCTATGTAGGCGATAAAAAACAGGCTATCTATCGTTTTAGGGGCGGAGAAGCCGCGCTATTTGATTCTGTTAAGGACAGCTACAGCGGTTTTGAGGTTGTAGACCGTTTTTTAACGCGTAATTATCGCAGCCGCCGCAATCTTGTTGAGTTTTATAATGAGTGTTTTTCAGCCGGTAATCTATCCCGTTTTTTAGAGGCAAAAAAAGAGCTATCAAGATCAGGTTTGGAGTTTTCACACAATGAAAAGCAGGAAGTCCTCAATGTTTTTAAAAATGTCCGTCAGGATGTGCCTGAGGGCCGCGAGGGCGGCTATGTTTCGGTTGAGCCGCTGGAAGGCAAGACCGCGGAAGATAGAAATGACGCGGCTCGCTTGCGTCTTGTAAGCCTGATAAAAGAAATATCTGAAAGATTCAATTATTCCGATATCGCTCTTTTGGCGCGTCAGAATGATGAAGCCGAGCTTTTGACTGAATGGCTGATAGCATCCGGAATACGCGTTGAATCGGAGAAGACGCTCAATATCCGCAATAACGCCTACATAAAAGAGCTTATATCCTGCCTCATGTTCCTCAACTCACCCATAGATGATCTGTCTTTTGCTTCATTCATACTTGGAGATATATTTTCAAAAGCCACAGGCAGAAGCGTCCAGGAATACAGGGATTTTATTTTTGATGTTTCCCTGAAGAAGGGCCGCCAGAGGCATGTATACCTGTATAAGGAATTCAGGGACAGGTTCCCTGAGGAATGGGGTGGATTAATAGAAGAATTTTTCAGGAGTGTCGGCTTTGTGCCTTTATATGAGCTTGTGGTAAGTATTTTTAAGGCATTCCGCATTCTTGAAAATTTCAGCAGTCATCAGGGATTCTTCATGAAATTTCTGGAATTGATCAAATCAAAAGAAGAAGAAGCGCCGGATATGGGACGTTTTATAGAGTACTTTGCCAAGGCGGCGGATGATGAGCTCTATGTCCATGTCGCGGATACCGATTCTGTCAAGGTTCTGACCGTGCATAAGGCCAAGGGGCTGGAATTCCCTGTTGTGATATTGCCGTTTTTGGAGATGAACGTAAGGGTTGATACAAACCAATCCAGCATTGAGGACGGCAGGATAGTTTTGCGCCGTATTACCGAAAAGTACCGCGCTTTTTCTCCTCCATTAGAGGAACTCTACCGCAAGGAGTACCTGAAAGGTTTTATAGATGAATTAAACTCTGTTTATGTCGCTTTAACACGCGCAAGCGATGAGCTCTATCTTTTTGTGCCGCAAAAAAGCGGCAGGGGAAATAACCTTGCCTGCGCCCTGATACCGGCTATGACAAATGAGATCGGCCAAAAAGAAGCCCGGCCGAAAAAGAAGGTTGACGGCAGGAGCGCATATATTATCCCTTATTCGCGTTATGAAGACTGGATAAGTATGCTCAAGGAGGAGTTTTCGCAAGAAGTATCTGAGGTGATCAGGCATAGGCGGACGAGGGGCGAGGTATTTCATTACCTTTTATCTTTTGCCGGTGATCTGAGCCGCGAGGATCTGACAGGCAGATTGCCGGGTGTATTTTTATCCGCGAAGAATAAATTCAGCGGGTTTTGCGACTGGAAACAGATGGAGAAGGAATTCAGTTTCTTCATAGGCCATGAATCGATGAAGCCGTTTTTTTATTGTTCCGGCGCGCTTGTTTTAAATGAGAAAGAAGTGGTGGACCGTAAAGGTAACACGCGAAGGATAGATCGTCTCATAGTAATGGATAAACAGGTCTGGGTTATTGACTTTAAGAGTTCCAGAGAGGCGGCTTCAGCCGCTCAGGTAAGGGAGTATATGAATATTGCCGCCGATATTTATCCTGGAAGGAAGATAAAAGGTTTTGTGCTCAATTTTGACAAGCCGGAGGCAGAAGAGATAGATGGATAGGGTTATAGCATATCCGCTCACCCGGAATTTTATAAAAGAGCTGGCCGACTGGCTTGAGGCCGGCTATATCAGTACCGGTAAAGATCTGAGCTCTTTAGCGATCGTCTTCGGCGGGAAGAGGCCGGCGTTATTTTTAAACAAAGAACTTTCGCGGCGGATGAAGAAGGGCTTTTCATCACCGGCTTTTTTTACAATTGATGAGTTTGTCGATTCTGTATTGTCTTACGGGCCAGCGTATTCCAACGCATCAGACCTGGATGCCTGCTTCGAGATCTATAAACTGGCGAAATTGAAAGCCAAAGATATTTTAAAAGGCAGGGAGAGTTTCAGCGCTTTCCTTCCATGGGCGCGAGAGATATTGTCTTTTATTGAACAGCTTGATCTTGAGGATATAGAGGCTGAGTCTCTTAAAAATATTGAATCTTTGGCCGCGGTCGGCTA
>CAYSCK010000050.1:0-10484 GCA_964429525.1 uncultured Planctomycetia bacterium | reverse complement strand
AGGTCCAGCATAAGGAAAGACAGAGGCGTCTTAGTTCTCTCCGCGCGCAGGAATTCTTCCTTTAATCTTTCCAGGCAATAGCGCCTTAAAAAAATTCCCGTAAGGCCGTCTGTCACGGAAAGTTCCTGCATATGGCCGAAATAGATCGCGTTTTCAAGCGACAGCTTGGCGACATCTCCTATGCATGAAAGGAATCTCAGATCGTCCGAAGAATAAGCTTCCAGGCGGGAAGAATCAACCCTTAAAACTCCAAGGACGTTTACCTCAGTTATAAGCGGCACACAGACGAGTGATCCAACCGCGCGCGAAAGCTCCTGACGCACGCGGTCGGGGTCAAAACGAAAATCACTTGCAGTATCTTCAACCAGAAGCGGCTGATTATGGCGCAGAGCCCACAGGTCAAAAAGATCGCCCGCTTTCTCCCTGATCTTTTCCCCGGGGTGCTCCTTCTTTATCGCGCGAAGCTCAAGTTTCCTGGTCTTTTCTCCAAAAAGAAATAAAAGCACGTTCCCTTTACCGCCAAAGAGCTCAAAAGTCCTTGAGACAACCATATCGGAAATATTCTCAAGAGCGGTTTCATTATTAAGAACCCCTGTAAAATCCTTAAGGCTCTCATAATTTGTTATCTTTTTTTTAAGGGCAGACTGTAATTCACGCAAATGCAGGCTGTCACGGCCGCTGACGTTGAGCTCTTCCTCAATACCCTGGCTCTTAAAGTTTAATTGATCGGAAAAATTGCGGTATCGGATATAAACAAGATAGGCGTAAGCGGCTAAAATAAAGCAGTAAAGAATAACAATCTTGATTTTAAAAAAAGAGGAATACAGGCTTAGCGGAAAAAGGCAAGCCAGGGAAGCAAAAACAAAAATAAAAGAAAAAAAGGCAGGGTTCTTTTTAGACAATGGTCTGTTCTGTGTCTACGTCAAAGAAATGAATTTTGCTCATATCAAAAACCAGCTCCATGTCCTGATTGACCGCTGGCCTGTCATGAGCACCGACTCTGGCTATAAAAGAATGTTTGCCGGTATTCAGATACAAGTAGACCTCAGACCCCATAGGTTCGACAACTTCACAGGTCACACGAACCACATTCTCTGCTGTAGTCTGAGATACGAACAGTTTATCATAAATATCTTCGGAGCGTATACCAAAAATTATTTCCTTGTCAACATAGGCCGCCATAGTCGCTTCCATCTCTTTGACTATGCGCACCCGTATATTGCCCTCGTCAAAATAAAAACGGCCGTTGATCTTGATCACCTTACCATTCATAAAATTCATAGGAGGGCTGCCGATAAAACTAGCCACGAACTTATTCACCGGCTTATCATAGATCGTGATAGGGTCTGTTATCTGCTGGACTATCCCGTCCTTCATAACGGCAATACGATCGCCCATTGTCATGGCTTCGGTCTGATCATGAGTAACGTATATCATAGTCGTCTGAAGCCGTATATGCAGCTTGTGTATTTCGGTACGCATCTGAACACGCAGTTTCGCGTCCAGATTGCTCAAAGGTTCATCAAAAAGAAAGACCATCGGCTTTCGCACGATAGCGCGGCCGACTGCCACTCTCTGGCGTTCCCCACCGGAAAGCTCACGCGGTTTTCTCTCAAGATAATTTTTAATTCCAAGAATATCGGCGGCTTCGTTAACGCGTTTGATTATTTCTGATTTAGGATAACGGCGAAGCATGAGACCGAAAGCCATATTCTCAAAAACCGTCATGTGCGGATAAAGCGCGTAATTCTGGAAGACCATCGCGATATCGCGGTCTTTGGCAGGGACATCATTGACAAGGCGGTCGCCAATATAGATCTGGCCTTCTGAAGCATCCTCAAGGCCGGCTATCATCCTCAAAGTAGTAGACTTACCACAGCCGGAAGGGCCGACAAGAACGAGAAATTCCTTATTCTCAACGCCTATACTGATACGATCAACAGCCCGGTTGCCGGTACCATATATTTTACTTACATTTCTTAAACTGACTTGCGCCATATTTTTAAGCTTTCGGCAAAAATTTCTATTGATTTCTGCCGTCTATTAATTACATTGAACACGCTTTTTTATTATATCTTACACTATCTCTGTGTCAACTTAAATAATCTATCAACTGATGCAGGGTATCCTTAAGCGCCTTCCTGTGCACGATCATGTCAAGAAGGCCGTGTTCCATCATAAACTCAGAACGCTGAAACCCCTCAGGCAGTTTCTGGCGCGTTGTCTGCTCTATAACGCGCGGCCCGGCAACGCCTATCAGGGCTTTCGGTTCCGCTATGATCACATCTCCAAGACCGGCAAAAGAAGCCATGACCCCGCCCATCGTAGGGTTAGTCAATACCGAAATAAATAACAAGCCTGCCTCATGCTGTTTCAAAAGCGCGGCTGAAGTCTTTGCCATCTGCATAAGGCTGAAGATA
The DNA here is from genome assembly GCA_964429525.1 of uncultured Planctomycetia bacterium. Classification (GTDB taxonomy): domain Bacteria; phylum Omnitrophota; class Gorgyraeia; order Velamenicoccales; family Velamenicoccaceae; genus CAYSCK01. Next base: position 8,064 of record CAYSCK010000050.1, on the reverse strand, counting down.
CCTTCATACATCCTGGCTCCGCCACCAGAACCGGAGATTATAACCAGCGGTAATTTTTTCGCGATAGAAGCTTCAATGGCCCGTGTTATCTTCTCACCTACAACAGACCCCATGGACCCCATGATAAAACGCGAATCCGTAACCGCTATGATCGCCTTCTTGCCGAAAATTTCACACTCTCCGGTAATAACCGCGTCTCTCAAAGAAGTTACCTTCTGGTCTTCTCCAAGCTTTTGCTTGTACGATTTAATACCCTTGAATTCAAGCGGGTCCACTGAATTCAGCTCTGTATCGTATTCTTTAAAACTATCCTTATCAACTGTCACCTCAAGCCTTTCGACAGCCGTGAGGTCAAAGTGAAAATTGCATTTGGGGCAAACTTTAAGATTCTCCTCAAGGGCCTTTTTATATATTGGCTGGCCGCATTCCTGGCATTTTGTCCAGAGCCCCTCGGGTATCTCCCGCTTCCTGATCTTGACTATAGTGTATTTTGGCTTGCCGAATAAAGGCATATATCGGTCCCTTAAAATTTATGGATCAAAAGGCCGCTTAAAAGTTTAGGATAAAAATAAGTCGATTTCTGCGGCATAACCTCACCGGAAAGCGCGATAGAGCGGATCTGTTCCACCTTTGTGGGGTTCAGCATGAATAAAGCGCTGAATTCACCGCTGTCAACTTTCAGAACGGCAGATCCAAGATCGACTTCGTAATTAATTTGAGGCAGTTGTATCTTCAGGAAATTATCGAAAATTACTTTGTGCAGGATAACAACATCAAGATTTTTATATTCTTTGGGGCCTTCCTGTATGAACTTGTTACACTCCCTCTTCTCTTCAAGCCTTAGAAGATAGAACTTTTTATCACGATACAGGCCAAAAACCCCTATTTCATCCCTGCGGCTTTGCATCTCAGCGGTCAGCTCATTCAGGGCAGGCATCTCCTTGACGGAAAAACATGAACCAAGATCCTGTGGTGTAAAATTAACGTTTTTGATCAGCCGATGCGTGGGCAGGATACACAACCCGCTGTCTTCCAAAGGCGTAAAAAAAGACATAATATAATTATAAGATTCCTTAAAATTGAGCGAGTCGGCCGCGCGCTTATAATCCCTGAACTGGCGAGCCACCTCATAACGATGATGGCCGTCCGCGATAAAAAGGTCTTTATCCGCGAATAGATCCTTGATCTTGCTTATCAGATCTTTATCCGTCAGCCTGAAGAGACGGTTCCTGATACCGGCTCCGTCTGTAAGATCAAACAATGGTTTTTCGGATTTTAACCCGGCTTTAAAAACACCGAGGACTTCATCTTTTGGGTCGGAATAAATGGTAAATACGGGGCTTAAATTCGCCTCAACTTTTTTTATAAGCCTGAGGCGGTCTTCTTTCGGAGCTGTGTGAGTATGTTCATGGGGATGAACGGTCCTGTCCTTGCCTTCCTCATCCAGGCGCATAAGGCCGATAAAACCCCAGCGCTTCTTCTCCTGTCCACCTACCTGAAATACCTGCTCATAAAAATAAACAGCAGGCTCCGCATCCTGAGTCAGAACATTGCGCCTGAGCCATTCTTCAACATATGCCGCGGCGCGTGTATATTTGTTCTCTTTCTCGCTATCTCCTGATAGTTCTTTTCCCAAGATCAGGCGGATTATATTATAAGAATGCCCCTGGTAAAAATCTTCCTGCTCTTTTGGAGAAATAACATCATAGGGAGGGCAGACAACCTTTGAGATGTCTGAGACAATATCAAGATTGTAATGAATACCTAAGAATGGTTCGATCTTAGCCATAAGAGACTCAGAGCTCCTGCTGCTGACCCAAGACAATCAAAAACCCAGTCAATCAGCGAAAATGTGCGTTCAGGCACAAAAATTTGGTGAATTTCATCACTCAAAGCGTATAACACTATCACAAAAACAAAAAAAAGTAAAGCCCTCCGGTCCAGCCTGCCAAACGTCCTCATTACAGCTAACACCAGAAGAAAACCAAATGGATAATATTCTAAAACATGAAAAACTATATCAGCGTGAGAAAAAGGAGACGGAACGCTATCGCCTGGCAGGCTTGAAAAACAAAATATCAGACCCGCGTATAAAACAACCAGCGCCCATGCACGCCTGCTCGCCTCACAACGAAACCACTGGCCGGCAGGACAAAGTGCCGGTGTTTTTTTCTTCATAGTTTAATTCTGGCTTCCCGGGCACCCTGAACAGCCTGACTTGCTGCCGGCTGTCGGACAAGAAGATGGCGCGCTTCCTTTGCGATAATCGGTCGCGTAAAAACCCGTGCCTTTAAAGATCAATCCGGAACCCGGGCCTATAAGGCGCGTAACTTTATTCTTGCTGCATTTTGGGCATTTTTTTACTGGCTCGGCTGTCATTGAATGGGTACGCTCAAAAACATGGCCGCACGCCCTGCATTCATAATCGTATGTTGGCATCTCTCTCCTCCCATTAACAATTAAAAAAATTAGAAGTAAATCACCACCGACTTTGCTGATGGCTTATCGATGAAAAAATCGTTCAATATGTAGGTTGCCTTGTGTTTGTTTTCCGTCAGGGACGCTTGTTTGCCCCTGCGAGGCAAATCGCGCTCCGCGTTTTGCCCTTCGCTCTCCGCCATTGAAGCATTGGCGGATCCTTGCCCGCTTTCGGGCAAAACAGGCCCTGCTGTAAAACAAACCCAAGTCAGCCTTGAAACAATTTTTCCAAAGAACAACCACTAACTTAGTTGGCGAAATATATTTTGAAAACCGTGGATTTCTGCGTGACAATTAAATTCTTAACTTATATTTATACCGCGCAGGCGGGCAAACTCCTGTATCAATTTCTTCTCTGCCGCGCTCAAAGCATCAGGTATATTAATTGTGATCTTAACCAGCTCATCGCCGTTTGAACGATTTCTCAAGTCAGGCACACCCTTGTCCCTGAGCCGGAATACCTTTCCCGACTGAGTTCCTGCGGGTATCTTCATCTTAACACTGCCGCTTAAGGTCGGAACATCTATTTCAGACCCAAGAAGCGCCTGCGCTACATCAACATGAACTTCACAGAGGAGGTCATTGTGCTGGCGCTCAAAGAGATGATGATGCCTTACCTTGACTAAAACATAGAGATCGCCCTTGCCGCCTTCAGCCTGTTCGCCCTCGCCCCTTATCCTGAGCTGAGAGCCCGTGTCAACGCCGGCAGGTATCTTCACCGAGATCTTCCTGGGCACTTTCATCGTACCCTGGCCGCCGCACTTCGGACAAACAGCTCCTATGATCTTGCCTTCTCCACCGCATTTGGAACACGTCTGCGTCAGATGAAAAAAACCATGAGACGCGGTTACCTGGCCGGCACCGCGGCATTGCGGGCACGTTGTTTTTTTTGTTCCCGGCTTTGCGCCCGAACCGCCGCATTCAGCACATAGTTCATAGCGCGCTATCTGAAATTCTTTTTCAACGCCTGAGACGGCTTCTTCCAGGCTTATCTCTATTTCAAACTGAAGATCACGGCCGCGGCGCGCCCGGCGGGCTCCTCTTGATGAGCCGCCAAATACATCGGCACCGCTAAAGATATCTTCAAAAATACTGCCGCCACCGCCGCCGCCCCTGCCTCCAAGTATCTCATCAAAGATACTCGAAAAATCAGCGCCGCGGAATATATCCTCAGTTGAATAACGCTGGTCTATGCCGGCATGGCCGTATTGATCATACAGAGACCGCTTTTTTTCATCAGACAAGACAGCGTAAGCCTCAGAGATCTCTTTAAACCTCTCTTCAGCCTCTTTTTTCTTATCATGCGCCACCCTGTCAGGGTGATGCTTCATCGCCAAAGCGCGATAAGCCTTTTTTATCTCATCTATCGTCGCGCTCCGGACAACGCCTAATATTTCGTAATAATCGCGTGATGTTGTCATTTCTCAGCTTTCAGCTTTCAGTCATCAGTCTTCAGTCGAAAGCTATTAGCTGACGTCTGATGACCGACGACTGACAACTCAATCATTTCTTCTTATCGTCCCCTTCGCGGTATTCAGCGTCGATTATATCTTCATCTTTCTTCTCAGGCCCTTGCCCCTGATCAGCGCCTTCTTCGGTTTCAGGACCGGCCTGCTTACCGCCCTGCTCAGCCTGGGCTTTCTGAGAAGCCGCCTTGTAAATTTCTTCAGCAAGCTTATGAGACGCCTGAGTCAACTCTTCCATACCTTTCTTGATCTTCTCGGTATCTTTACCCTTAAGCGCTTCTTTCAGTTCAGCTACCTTTGCTTCTATATCCTTCTTTTCGGCTTCGTTTACTTTAGAACCAAATTCTTTTAATGATTTTTCCGTAGAATAGACAAGCGTATCCGCCTGATTCCGGGCTTCAACTTCATCTTTCTTCTTTTCATCTTCGCCCGCGAATTTTTCAGCTTCCTTGACCATCTTATCTATATCTTCCTTGGACAACTTATGAGGAGCGGTTATGCGTATTGACTGCTCCTTGCCTGTGCCGAGATCCTTGGCATTAACATGCACAATACCATTGGCATCAATATCAAAGGTAACCTCTATCTGCGGGACGCCTCTTGGCGCCGAAGGAATACCCACGAGATCAAAACGCCCGAGCTCTGTATTGTCGTTAGCCAATTTGCGCTCACCCTGCAAAACCCTCACAGTTACAGCTGTCTGATTATCAGCCGCGGTTGAAAATATCTGGCTCTTTTTCGTTGGAATAGTCGTATTTCTTTCAATAAGCTTGGTGAATATCCCTCCCATTGTCTCAATACCCAAAGACAGAGGCGTAACATCCAGAAGAAGGACGTCCTTGATATCGCCTTTGATTATAGCCGCCTGGACAGCCGCGCCCATGGCAACGCACTCCATAGGATCAACGCCGCGCTCTATCTTCTTTCCGACAAAATCCTCTACGAATTTTTGCACTATAGGCATACGCGTAGGGCCGCCCACCATAATGACCTTGTGGATATCCGATGCTTTCAGCTTTGCATCTTCAAGAGCTTTAGCAAGAGGCGCGCGGCACCTGTCAATTATAGGCGCGATAAGTTCTTCCAGCTTCGCCCGCGTAATATTCATTGTAAGATGCTTCGGCCCGGTATTGTCAGCCGTAACAAAAGGAAGATTTATATCCGTTGTCAGAGTGCTTGAAAGCTCTATCTTGGCTTTCTCAGCGGCTTCACGTATTCTCTGCACAGCCATCTTGTCATTCTTTAGGTCAATGCCGGTGTCTTTTTTGAATTCAGACGATATATAATCTATCAGAGCGTTGTCCATATCCGTACCGCCGAGCTGAGTATCGCCATGGGTGGATTTGACCTCAAAGACACCTTCAGCCATTTCCATTACAGTAACGTCAAGCGTTCCTCCGCCAAGATCAAAGACCATGATCTTCTGCTCTTTACCTGCCTTATCAAGCCCGTAAGCAAGGCAAGCGGCTGTGGGTTCATTGACGATCCTTAAGACCTTTAAACCTGCTATCTCTCCGGCATCTTTTGTGGCCTGACGCTGATTGTCGTCAAAATAAGCAGGGCATGTGATAACAGCCTCGTTGACCGTGTCCCCAAGATAATTCTCAGCGTCCTGTTTTATCTTCTGCAAGATAAAAGCAGATATTTGCTGAGGGGTATATTCTTTTCCATAGACCTTAAATTTATAGTCTGTGCCCATCTTGCGCTTGGCTGCCATGATCGTGCCTTCCGCATTGATGGAGGCCTGCCTTCTTGCCGGCTCACCTACAAGCCTCTGGCCATCTTTGGTAAAAGCGACATACGATGGAAAAGCTTTGCCTCCGCCGACAGTCGTGCCTTCTGCCGAAGGAATTATTACGGGCCTGCCGCCTTCCATGATAGATGCCGCTGAGTTTGACGTTCCAAGATCGATACCGATAACTTTTGCCATAACACCCTCCTTGATTTTGATACTTTTATAAATCTATATCACCAGCGAAATTAATCCTTTTTATCTTCAATAATTTTTTTTGCTACCCTGACCTTGCTTGTACGGATGATCCTGTCCCCTATCCTGTACCCTTTCTGAAGTTCCTCAATAACCTCTTCATCCTCATGATCACCCGTTTCAGTCTGTATCAACGCTTCATGCTCATGCGGATCAAATTTTTTACCTCTTGCCTCTATAGGAGAAACACCTTTTTTCTTCAATAGTTCATACAGATGCGCCAATATCATCTCGATGCCTTTTAAAAAAGCTTCAAAATTTTCCTGGCCCTTTTCAGCGGCATCAACAGAACGCTCAAGATCATCCAATATACCCAAAAGCTCTGCAATGATCTCTTCACAGGCGTATTTCTGAAACTCCTGCCTTTCCCTCTCCATCCGCTTCCTGATATTTTCAAATTCAGCCTGTTGCCTCAGCAACCTGTCCCAATGCTCCTTGGCTTTGTCAGCGTCATTCTTTAACTGTTCAAATTCCGCCTTGCTGAGAGTAACAGGCCCCTTGTTGTTCTCAGACTTCTCAGGGACAGGGACTGGCTGGGGATCCTTTTTTGCTTCCTGGTCATGATTTTTGGTCATATTAAAATCTCTCCAAACTTTCAGACGCTGCCTGGGCGAAGTATTCAACCAAAGGTATCACCTTATCATAAGCCATGCGCTTAGGCCCGATGATCGCCAGGCAGCCTTCTTTATCGCCAACAAAACGCGATACAACAATAGAACAATGTTCCATCTGAGGGCAGTCAGTCTCTCTACCTATATAAACAGCGGAACGAGCTGAAAAAGTGCGCTTGATAAGATCAACGAGCTCCACCTTATTCTCAAGTGCCTCTATAACCATATGCGCCCTGCGTACATCGCTGAACTCAGGATGCTCCAGAATATACCTTATGCCCTGAAATTGTATCTCATCATCATCACCAAAACAGACCAGGCTCGCGTAATGCGTAAAATCTGCCAATATCCTTGGAGTCTCAGACAACAAATCGCTCATCTCCTGTATCTTTAACTCATAGATCCTGTCTATAAAATCCACCTCATCTTCAGTGAGGTCTTTCTTTTTCATCAATGTGTTAAGATAATATCTGTAGCCTTCGTCAGTAGGGATCCTGCCTGCTGAAGTATGCGGGTGCATGAGATATCCCACATCTTCAAGGTCGGAAAATACATTGCGGACACTGGCCGAACTCAGGTTCGTCTTGCGTTTTTTGCGCAAAACTTCTGACGATACCGGCTGGGCTGAATCAAGATACAGCTCTATAGCCGCGGCAAGTATGTCTTTTCTCCTTAAATCATGATCAGCTAAACGAGGCATCGTCTCTTCCTATAGATATTTAGCACTCTAGTCTCCTGACTGCTAAAGCTCAAATGCTACCACAGAACCAATTTTTGTCAAGTGGACCAATAGCCTTATTGAATATTAACGCCTTACTGAACGCCTTTTCTCCCTGTTAAGCTTATCCACATGCTTTTCTATCTGACGAATAATATCCTGAAACGCCAGGTTCAAAGCAAACGCGTAATCATCGCCTTTTTCCCTGCAATGCAATGCCATAGTTGGCAAAAATAAGCTTAAAGTCGCGTAAAATTCTTCCTTATGCGGATTCTTCTCCAGAGTTCCATGCAAGTATACCAATTCATCCTTAAAACGTTTTACGTGCTTGGATAGCCCGGCAGACCTATCTTTAAAATATTCCTTAGCCATAGAATCATTATCCAGGTGCCTTACTGTAAAAGTCGTCTTCATTTCTGCCTTTCTGTTTTTTCTGCTCAAAGGGAAAGCAGGCCCATTTAATGGCTTGACGCTATATTTAATTTATCCTTTTCCAATGTTACGCTGACCTTATCACCCTCTTTAACCTGTCCTTCAAGCAACATCCTTGCCAGGTGGTCCTGAACTTCTTTCTGGATGATCCTTTTCAGCGGCCTTGCCCCAAAGACAGGATCAAAACCCTGCTTTGAGAGAAATATCTTAGCATCTTTGGATACGGAAATCAAAATGTGTTTATCCTCAAGGCGCCTGCGCAGCAGTTCAAGCTGGATATCCACCACTTTCAATATGTCGTCCTGCGACAGCTCATTGAAAACAACTATCTCGTCTATACGGTTGAGGAATTCAGGCCGGAAATGAGCCTTG
>CAYSCK010000049.1:0-10499 GCA_964429525.1 uncultured Planctomycetia bacterium | reverse complement strand
TGATGCCGGGCTGAACAACCGTCCGATGCTCAAAGAACAATACGACCACGAGCTTAAAAAACATTCTCACCACCTGAAAGATTATAAACCACTAGGGCAGATAATGCTCGAAACTCATCTTATAAACGAAGAACAATTGACCGAAGCCCTGGAACAGCACTGGAATACCGGGCAGCATCTCGGAGAAGCCGTCATATCCCTTGGCATAACAGACGAAGAACACGTTAAACGGCTGCTGGAACATCAGCCGTCTTTTACTCAAAAAAATAACCATAAGTGAGAGGAGATCAGAATGAAACGCTGCGCTAAATGCAAGATACCGCTTGAGGGGGCAATTTCAACCCTGCTAAAAAAAATCCTTAAATGCTATTCTTCCAAGGAAGACCCATCCTTATGCAACCGCTGCGCCAACGACCGAAAGAAGGGATCCGACAGCTACGTGTGCCAGATATGCGGCCGTAATGTTGACGAAGCAAGCGCGCTTACGCACATTAAAGCCGAAGAATACCTTCTCAATCTCATCAAAAAAGACCACCCCGAGTGGAGATCTCATGAAAGCACATGCCCTGAATGTATTGACTACTACAGGGAATTGATAAAAAAGGCAAAGATCTAAAACCGCCAACATGGCATACGAAAGCTTACTGTAAATGATAATAAAAATAGCTATCCTTGGGGCAATACAGGGCCTGACCGAATTCTTTCCGGTTTCAAGCTCCGGGCATCTTGTCATTGCCCAGCATTTCTTAGGCATAAAAGAGAATGTGGTATTCTTAGACATCTTTTTGCACACAGGAACTATACTGGCGCTTTTAACGTTTTTCTCACAAGACATACTGAAAATCTTTAAAAATCCCAAAATGCTGGGATATATAGCAACCGTAACCATCATTACCGGTGTCATAGGAATAACTTTTAAGAAAACTTTCGAATCCTTGTTTTTATCAACTCACGATACCGCGATCCAGCTGCTTATTAACGCTGTCATTCTTCTGTCGGTACCGTTTCTGAAGGAAAAGAACAAAAACATAAAATTGCCGGATTGCGTAATAATGGGCATAGCGCAGGCGGTCTCGATAGTACCGGGCATATCAAGGTCAGGCGCTACAATAGTATCGCTTTTAGCAAGAGGGATAAACAGGGAAGAGGCTTTCCGCTTTTCATTTCTTGCCTCAATTCCAGCCATCACAGGCGCCTTTCTTATTGAAGCAAAAGACGTAAACTTCAAAAATATGGCTTTTGATCTAAAGGAATTATCGGCAGGCTTCATTACTTCTTATCTTTTCGGCATCCTGGCGCTTGTCGTGCTTAACAAAATAATTAAAAAACAGAAACTCCATTATTTCGGATATTACTGCCTGTTACTGGGCACTGCCCTACTGTATTTTATAAAGCTATAAGCATGCATCCTTAATGAAATAATTGACACAAAAATAAAAAAAGGCCATAATAGCCCCATGACTGAATTAGTAAGCAAGCATTATAAAAAATCACGGCTGAAGAATCTCTTCCGGTTCAGCTTAAAAAAGATACTGCATATGGGGATACTGATAGCCATAGGAGAATACATGCTCCTGAAGGTTATCAGCATATCCCTTTCAGGGCAGATCACTGATTTTGCCTATGAAAACGTATCCCGTCAGCTCATCAGCATAGCAGTCAGCGAGAAGCCTATTCTAAAAGTAGCTCAGGCATACTCGCACATAAAAAAGAATATTGATTTCGATTCAATAATACAGACCCAGTACCCGATACAGATAAAAGGCAAGAGGCCGGATTTCCGCACGCTGGATCTTCAGGATAAAGAAGGCGCCAAAGTCGGCTATGTAGTCAAATTCTAACAAACGGAGGGAAGAATGGAAAACCTGAAAAACATAATTCAGAAAGAAGTTGAAAAAATATGGCCTCAGGCAAAAAAGAATATCTCCAAATTCAATAAAGACGCTTCCAGGCTTCTGAAAAAAAGCGAGAAAGACATGGAAGTCATATCCAAAAAGATCAAAACAGGCGTAGACATGCTGGTCGGTAAAGCAAAAAGGGAAGAGCTCTACTACGAACTCGGAAAAGCTGTAGCGGCAAAACTGACCTCTGATCAGCTCAAAAATAAGAACATATCCAGGATCCACAAAGAGATACGCGCGATCAGCAGAAACCTCAAAAAATGAAAGTCATACAGGATCTCACCGCGAAACAGACGGCTGTCCTGAAATTTCTGCAAGATAAGATAAATCACGAAGGGCGTCCTCCGACTATACGTGAGATCGGCACACGCTTCGGCTTCAAATCCACCGGCACAAGCCGCGATTACCTGCAGATCCTGTCTAAAAAAGGCTGCATTAAACTCAAAAGCCGGCAGGCGCGATCCATTGAGCTGAATAAGCAGTTGACGCTGCGTATACCCGTTCTTGGCAGCATAATGGCCGGCATGCCCGACTTGGCGTTAGAAGAGATTGAAAGCTATGTATCCCTTGAAGACTTTTTATCAGACGAAAATAAAGAGATGTTCGCGCTGAAGATCAAAGGCGATAGCATGATAGACAAAGGCATACACGAAGGGGACATCGCGATAATACGCAGACAGCACCTGGCAGATGAAAATGACGTCATAGCCGCTCTGATAAACGATGAAGCAACCATAAAAATATTAAAGAAAAAAAATTCAGGCTTTATCTTAGCGCCTGCAAACAGCGCTTATGAAGAGATCCGAAAACCGTTCACGATATTAGGGAGAGTAACCGCGGTGATAAAAAAATTTTAAGAAAGATCTTTCTGTCTTTTTTTAAGAATGATCTTGCTGCGGTCCTTGAGGATATACAGTATGAGAAGGCCCGGCGGGCCCGAAAGGCCAAGAATACCCCACCAGAAACTACGGCCCTTGCCTTTTGAATACATAAAACAGCCGCAAATAAAAAGCGCGTAACCCGCGCTCATGATCAACCTGCCGAATGAAGAATAAAGCAATTGCGGGCTGTAAGTAAAATAATAACCCATCCCGAAAGAAATTGCCCCGCCCCAGACCCCCAGGATACTTTGCATTTTATATTCTTTTAACATGGCGATATTCTACCACAACATAACTAAAGAGAAAAAATTGTTTTTCAAACTTTTTTCAAGTACAATAACTTCATGGATATATTAATAGTACTCGTATCAGTCGCCTTTATAGGCTTGATCACGATATTCGTCTACCAATACTACGAGGAGCATCGCAACGCCGGAACTGTTTCAAAAAACAAGGTATCCAAAAAAGACACACAGGCAGAGTTACTCGCTCAGGCAAAAAGAAGGGCCGCAGAATGCGATGAAAAGATAAAAAAAATGGAGTATGAATTTGAAGCCTGCAGGCTTGAGCTCTCGCAGACTAAAGAACGTGAAAAAACCCTGGTTAATGAAAAATCTCAGGTAAAATTCGATAGCGAACACTACGAGAAATTCAAAAAAGAGTTCAGCGCGGCAAGAGAAGAATTGAAAGCTAAAGAAGAAACCGTGGAGAAAGAGATATCATTACGTCGCGCCAATTCTATTGAATTGACACACCTGAAACAAGAGCATGAAGCTTTAAAAAAGAAACTCAGCTCAACCGAAGACCTGTACAGAAAACTCCAATCTATCCTGGAAAATCTAACAAAAGAGCTAAAGACCGCCAAAGATACGATAAGAGAACAGAATAAAGTAGTAACCGAATACACTAAAAATAAAATGGGCGGCGAATGGGTCTCCCGCGCCGAATTCGAAAAGATAGAAATAGAATTAAAAGAAAAAGACACAATGATACAGAGATTTCTTGCCATTAAAAAAGAACAGGGCTAAAATGCGTAAAATTACAGCTGCATTGCTAATGATCTTCATATCTCAGTCTCTTGCTTTTGCGCTCACGGACAAAAAGGTCCAGCCGCCCAAAAAGATCGAACACGACGGCATCACCTTAAACTACAATCCCTCCTGGAAAGACAAAGAGATATATATAGAGGAAAACCTGGACCGCGATCCTGAAAATGAGATCATAATCGGATTCGTGGCAGGCCATAAAGAAGAAAAAGAAACGAAAGAGATCGAAGACAGCAAAGACCTGTTTTTCAGGAAGCTGGAAGAAGCTAAAAACCTGCCCTTGATCCAGAATTACGCTTTTTACCAGATCTACGACAAAAGACCAAACAAATATTACGAAAAAATAAAGACCATAAGCGGCATGGACAGGCTTGGCTCAGTTGAGATCGTCAGGCTTGACCCAAATGAACCGCCGGCAATATTTATCCTAAGCCCTGGGGGGGAACGCTATCTCGAGCTTTCCATATACCAATGGAAGAGCGGAGGCTACGTGCTGATTTTTAACAAAGGCACATCAGGAAAAATAGAATATGACTCGAAACAGACCCCTCTTACGATAAATATTGAAAACAAGAATGAAGGCTGGGAAACTTTTACCTGGAATACTCAAAAAAAAGTTTGGCAAGCTCAAAACATTAAGTTATAATAGTTTCAGTTATAAAAATGGAGAAGATATGGAAAAACAATTAAACATCCTTCTGGTTGACAACGAAGCGGAATTCCTTGAAGCTATAACTTACTGGCTGGAGACAAAGGAGCACCGCGTGCAGACCTGTTATTCCGGGCCGGATGCTATAGAGCTCATAAAGACAAATCCTCCGGATATTGTTTTCTTAGATATTCACATGCCTGATATGGACGGCATGGAAGCCCTGCGCCGCATACGAAGCTTCAATACCTCAATCCCTGTAGTCATGGTCACAGGCTACCCCAAGGAAGAAAAAATGGAAGAAGCCATCAAGCTTGGCGTATCCGGATTCTTTCCTAAAACAGGCAGCTTTGAGGACCTTGGACGCATCATCAAAGCATCTGTCCGGACGCACAGAGACCTGCGCTAAAGCCGCATGCTCGAGATCAAAGCCCGACAAAAAAGAAATGTAATAATTCTGGACCTGTGCGGCCGCGTCGACTCCGATTCAGCCAATCTCATTGAGATCGTAGGTCAATGCGTCAAAGACGGTTACACAGATATACTCTGCAATTTTGAAACAGTTGAATCCATAGACTACCTCGGCGTATCAGCCATAGTGATCGCTTACAAAGAGATCGTAAATAATAAAGGCCGCATGAAATTCTACAATATACCCCTGCACCTAAAAAATATTCTTGAGGTTGCCGGCCTTGACCACGTCATAAACATCTACCCATCAGAAGAGACCGCCCTTAACAGCTTCAAAGAAGACAAGATCATTGAAAAGATAACCAAGATGCAGCTAAGGAGAAGATTTAAACGACTGCCCATAGGCCTCAAGATTGAGATGAAAAACAAGTTCGACAAAAGAGCGATAGGCCTGAAAGGCGATATCCTGAACTTAAGCGGGGTCGGAGCCTATATTTACGGCTGCGGCCAATTCAAGCTCGGAGATGAAATAATACTAAAGCTGAAATTGCCACCGAAGAATGAGGACCTGGAGCTCGAAGCAAAAGTCGTCTGGCTGCCTGACAAACAGATCCAACCGCATTCACTTCCGGGCATGGGCGTAGAGTTCCACCACATTTCAAGCCACATACAACAGAAGCTTCTTGAATTCATAGAGAGAAATCTTTCGCATCTTAGCGCTCAATAATGAACAAAGGCAATCAACAAAGGCAACAAAGGCATCACAAAGGCAATCTATCTTGACATGCCGCATGAGTTTGATATAATTTAAGCTTATTAATACAACTTACTACCATACGGAGGAGAAGGTGAAAACAAAAATCAGTTTATTGATCTTGATGGCATTATTTTTAACTGGCTGCGCGACATGCGATAAAAAGGTTGTTGATCTGGAATCCAGAGTAAACACACTTGAATCTAAATGCGGGATAACAGCCGAAAAAGAAGCAATCGCTCCGGCAACAGTTGAATCAGCTGTTTCTACTGAATCGGCAACCACACCACAGATCGTAGTACCTGAAACACCTACCAAAAAAGACATACAGATATCTCTCAAGAATGCGGGTTTCTACCAGGGTGAATTGGACGGAAAATTCGGGCCCAGAACAAAGAAGGCTGTTGAAGAATTCCAGGCTGCTAACGAGCTAAAAAGCGATGGAAAAGTCGGCCCAAATACCTGGGACAAACTTAAGAATCATTATTCACCGATAGAAGCAGAAGCAACGCAAACGAAATAAATATCACAAACATGGCCTGGACTTACCGTGCAGGCAGGAGCCTCAGATGAAGGTACAAAACCCGAAAAGAATTCTTCCGCTGATTTTGGCCGTACTATTCGCTGCAAGCCTCAATGTATGGGCGCTTGAAACATGCGATAAGGAATCACGCCGCAAAGCCGAAATAGAACAGACGCAAAAAGAATTTGAATGGTGGCCCACAGATGCCAAACCAATGCCGGTAAAAGATGAAGAACGCGGCGGTTACTGGTGGTGGCCGACAGAACCGGGTTCAAAAGGGCCTTTATGGGGAAACAGAGGCTATGTTTATGTATACAAAGTTATCTTTGATTACAAAGCGGACGAATTACCGCCGCCAAAACCTCAGGAGATGCGGCCATCCCTGATAATAAAAAAGATCATCAGGAATGTTAAGGTTTATTTTGACTACAATAAGTCCTCGCTGAGAGAAGACGCCACATCAATACTGAAAAGAGCCGTTTTCACGCTCAAAAATAATCCGGAAGCTGACATCCTTATCACGGGCAACTGTGATGTAAGAGGCTCTGAAGTCTACAATGAAAAACTAGGCCGCATGCGCGCCGACACAGTCAAACAATTCATGCTTGATGAAGGTATAGGCGAAGACCGCGTACGCATCGTAAGCAGGGGAAAACTGAACGCTGTCTCTCCGGTAACAGACCTGGTCGGGATGCAAAAAGACCGCAATGCGCAATTCATGATAGCAGAAGTGGAAGAAGTCATGATCCCCTATGCCGGGACCGAAGAAGACATTAAAAAATCGCAAAGCTCAGAAGCTCAGGAGCCAAAGATCATACGGGAAGAGGAAGAAGTGATCGAAAGCGAAGTTAAGGTTTCTACAAAAGAATATACTGTCAGAAAAAACGATTCACTCTGGAAGATAGCCGAACGAGAGATGGGCAGCGGCCATCGCTGGAAATACCTGTACGAAATAAATAGAGACAGGATCAAGAATCCAAACCGCCTGAGGGTCGGCACAAAAATAGAGATACCGATCGAATAGAGAGCGATAGTGCGCGATCTTTTCATCTACCGGCTGGTAACATGTTTTACGGCGTCTGTGATCATATGGGCGTTGTTTACTTATGCCGAGATGTGGATAAACGCGAACCTCAAAAACACATCTCGCGCTATAGCCAAATTGCTTAACGCCGAACCAAACCCCCGCTCCTCAAATCCCCCTGGGTACAACATCATCCAAGGCACATACAAGGGCCGCAAAATCGTCTGCCGGCTGAATTCATTTTCTCCGACCAAACTCCTGCGATACAACCTGAGTTTGCATGTTTATATAGAACCCTTTAAAGGCAGCGGTATAGCGCATGAATACACTTCGCTTACAACAGTCAAATCATATTTCCTGTCATCAAGCGTTTCGCAGGATGAATTCATCCAGATATTCGAAGAACTCACGCGCGCCGCTGAAATGACCGAAGCAGCGGCATAATTTTCTTAAAAAATCTTTTTTATTTTTCATTTTCTGCTATAATTACGGCATGACTGAAGAAAGAAGAGTATTCGAGCGCCTGATTGTCAACTTCATAGTAACATTTCAGGTAAAGAAACCGCCTGAGGTGCGCATGACCATAGGCGAATTTGATGTAGACGCGCTTATGATGGACTTAAGCGAAGGCGGCATGGCAATTACAACCGACTATGGATTGCCTGATTCTACGCTCCTCTATATATATTTCACCCTCATAAACCCATTCAAAAGCGAAGAAGGCCGCGTAACAAAAATGGAACTGCTGGGAGAAGTCCGCAGCTGTGTCCCGATGCAAAGTACCAAACAGCACCGTATCGGAATATGTTTCACCCAGATCAAAGAATACGACAAAAGGGCCATATCCGACTTTGTCAAGCTCAACACTTCGCAGAAGTAATGTTCAATCACGAAGCCCGGTGGGACAGAAAACTTCCAGTTAGCCATACTTCAGAGTTAGGCGCCCCTATAAGCGTAAACTGCCAAATACAGAAAGGCAGGATCCTTCCAAAATCTTTTGAATGGAAAGGTGATATTCTACCGATACAAAAGATTAACTTTTTCTGGAAGGATAAGCAAGGAAGCGAAGAACTGCATTTTTTCAGCGTTAAAACGGAAAAAGGCGCCTATCAGATTGTATTCTCCATACCAAGCCTCAATTGGCACCTGAACAAACTGCTGGGGCCTTGATCAGCATCAGAAATAATAGTGATAAAAACCCAAAAAGGAGAACATATGAAAAAAATATTGACTCTCTCTTTTGTTGCTATCGCATGTATTTTTATCATCTCAGCCTTTAAAGACCTCCTCGTAAAATCCGTAGTAGAAACAACAGCAACATCCGTCCTCGGCGCCAAAATACGCATGGCAAAATTTTCTTTTAGCCTGGCAAAACAATCCATCACCATCGAAGACCTTCGCATCGACAACCCAAAAGGATTCCCCGAAGGCGTAATGATCGACTCACCAAAAATCTCAATCTCCTGCGACATAGGAGCATTATTAAAAAAGAAGCTGGTTTTTAAAAATATAGAAATAAATATAAAAAATATTGTGATAATCCGTGACAAGAATAAACAGCTCAATGTAAACGCGCTCAATACAGCAGCCGAAACCAAACCGCAGGAGAAAACCAAACAGGAAGAAAAACCCGCTGCACAGATGCCAATGCGTATAGACGTCCTGAAATTAAATGTAGGAGATATAGTTTATAAGGATTTCTCAAAAGGCGAAGTGCCGGTTGTGCAGGTATATGATGCCGGTATTAAAGATAAGACATATGCAAATATCACAAGCGCGAATCAGCTTGTCTCGCTCATACTGTCAGAATCTCTCAAGAAAACCGCCATAGAAGGAGCCAGGGTATATGCCGCCAGCGCAATAATGGGCGTAGGCTTTCTGCCTGCGGGGGTGGCTGTCACTCTGATGGGCAAGGACAACGCGACACAGGTATTTAAGATGCCATTTGATAAGACATTCGACGCAAGCCTGAAGACCATGACAAGCCTTGGGACAATAAAAAAAGACGACAGAACGAACGGGATAATATCCGCAAACATGACCGACAAAACAAATATTATTATAAGAATCTCGACAACTGCTGATGATTCAACAGAGGTATCCGTCTCTGCAAAAAAATTTATTTTACCAAAGCCTGAGATCGCCAAAGGCATCATTTTTGAAATATCCGAAAACTTAAATAACACCGCAGCCTGAAACAGCACTCGGACAAACGACATGCGAGAAGGATCGTTCAAAAAACCAAGGATTCAACCGGAACGCGACAGCATAGCCAAACAGATCCTGTTCTTTGTTTTAGCCCTTATTCCGGCGATCCTGCTGGGGATACTGCTTATCTTTTTGGCAAATAAGGCCACCAAAGAATATAAAGAAAATTACGACCCGGGAGATTATTATTACTCTGAGGGGAATAAACCGGCTCAATCAGGCTACTGGCAATACTTGCAACAGCTTGAAGCGGTCAAAGCAGAAGAAGAATCGCGGCAAAAAGGAAGCAAGGGCGCTATTGAAAAAATAGGACAGGAGTGGAAAAATCAAAAAGAGCAGTTCAGAGTCCAGCAAGAACAACAAAAACTTGAACAACAAAGAATAAAAATGCTGCTCCAGCAATTTAAAAATAAATAATGGAAAAACTCACCCCTGACCGCCTGATCCGCACAAGAAGAAGGACAGTGAGCCTCGAAATTTCGCGCGACGCCAAATTAATTGTACGCGCGCCCAACAATGTGCCGATGCATTTCATTGAAGGTTTTATCTCAAAAAAACAACGCTGGATAGAAAAAAAGCTTGCAATAGCCCTTAAAAGAGCCGCTGAGAACGCGCCAAGGATTTTCACTGAAGGCCAAAGGTTCCCATACCTTGGAACAGAATATCCATTGTCCATAATTGAAGGCCAGGACAGGCCTTTATCCTTCAATTCCGGTTTTTTTCTGTCAAGGAGCCACATACAACAAGCCAAAGAAATCTTTATTAACTGGTACAGAAAAGAAGCCGTCTCCATAATAGAAGAGAGGCTTAAAAAATACTCTCACCTGACTGGTCTTAAACACAACAGAATCAATATCTCGAATGCAAAAAGGCGCTGGGGCTCCTGCACGGCCGCCAATAACCTGTCGTTCAACTGGCGGCTCATCATGGCACCCATATCTGTCATTGATTACGTAATAACACATGAACTCGCGCATCTGGAAGAAAAAAACCACTCTCGCCAGTTTTGGGCAAAAGTCAGTTCAATATTTCCACTTTTTAACAAATCAAAAACATGGCTCAGGGAAAATGGCCACAAACTTACAATCTAAATAAAGGATAA
>CAYSCK010000048.1:0-10816 GCA_964429525.1 uncultured Planctomycetia bacterium | reverse complement strand
AGGGCTTTTTCTATCTCTCTATGTGGAGTTCGAGAGATTAAACTGGTTGCGGGGGGCTGGGTACCTTAGCGGCTCCTCTACCTATTTGGATGACCTTATTATATAGCAAATAGGCCAATTTTGGGCCATTTTAGCAGTTTAGATGTCGATCCATTTGTCCATTTTGTCTAGTATTTTGTGGACTAAATCTCTCTAACTTATTGCGCAACAATGGGTAAATACGTGTCCAACCTCAACAGGCTGGGCCATACGAACTAATTGAATCAATGCAGAGCCTCCTTTAGCTTACACAGACTTATATTTTTTCAAAATATTCAGCTTTTACAACAATTCTCAGAGTCCCAGAGCATATCAAGCAGCTTGTACGGCTCTTATGAACTCCTGAACCCCGCCTAATATGGTAATCATGCGCACAATATTAAACCCTGTAGATAAAACCGCCAACTCCGCATTTACTCCACAACGACCCCGCAGTAAAAATTGACCGGCGCCAAGATTAAACTTAAAATGCCCAAAGATCAACTCAATCACCTGTTTGCGCATCCGATAGATTGCTTTTCCTTGTGGACTTTTATAAATTGCTGAAAGTCTTTGTTGTAGAACTTCATGTTCCATGCGGTCGATTGATCGCCCTGCGCCGTTTGTAGTACAGATTCCAAAATGGACGCATTTTCGACAGCCTTCGTCTGAGACTCTATAGGCCCGTTGGCCTTTCTTATGTGTTCCGACAAATCGTAACGATTTTCCTTGCGGACAAATATATTCATCCTTTGTTCCATCATATATGAAAGAATCTTTGTTAAACGGTCCGGCTTTATGTCCACGCTCCTGATTCATTACTTTCCGACTAGGAATAACCAGTTGAATATCGCTATCTATTTTAGCCAAATCTTTTAGACTGTCATATCCGGCGTCTGCGCATACCGAAGCAGGTTTTTTATCCAAGATCTTCTTCGCCTGCTCAATCTGTCCGCTTAGTTGGTTGACATCGGAGTTATGACTTACCGCTTCCGTTGTCACCACCAAATCGTGTTTGCCATCGGCTACGACTTGAGCTTTGTATCCAGCATGCACTCCTTGACGGCACTTAATTGTCACGCTGTCAGGGTCGGTAGTATTAAGCTTATCTCGGCCGGTCTCCTGCGCGAAGGCCTTTACTGCGGCTCTCAATTTTTCCTTATTCCTGAGATCTTTTTTAAGTTGAACTAAATTTTCCCTCTGCTCCTCTTGAAGGTCCTCACGCGCGTTATTATTCACCAATTGTTCAATGCGTTCGTTTAAATCATGCATATTCCGTTTACATCTCTTAACATCCCAGTTGTTTTTGATGCCGGCATTTGCCCGAATCCCGCTGCCGTCTATAAATAATGCGTTACCTTCAACTAATTCCAGCTTGATACACATATGCACGCATTGTTTTAAAACTTTTTTTAATGCTTCTCGATTCTGTCTGCGGAACCGTCCGATTGTCCGAAAATCCGGTTTCAATCCGCCGGTCAGCCAGATAAACGCCAGATTATGATAACACGCGCGCTCTAACTTACGGGAACTTCGGACACCATAGGCATAACCGAAGACCAAGACCTTCATCAACATCTTTGGATAATACTCATCGGCATTACCGCCAGGCATTAATGCTATGTCTAACTCTCCAAAATCCAGCGCTTCCACGAAAGCGTCATATGCCCTTACCTGATCATCCGGATTTATATAATCTTCTACGGAAGGTGGTAAAAATGTAGTTTGGCCACGGTCGGCCATTCGATATGACATGATCTCCTCCTATGCTGTTGAGAAGATCATAACATATTTTTCGAAAATTGTCGACGAGAATTATAAATATTACCGTCGAGAGTTACTGGAAAAATTGCCGGTCATCTGACCCAGCCTGGAAGAGGTGGACATTATTCTTGCTCGTCTATCTTTTTAGTTTGCTATCTTTGTTCTCTTGAGCAATATTAAACCGGTTATACACAAAAGATACCCCTACAAACAAAATACCAAGGACAATAAAAGTGACTATCTTGAAAATAACTTCCATGTCTGAAAGATCGACAAAGATCACCCTCCCTAAGGTAAGACCAAACAACAACAAGCCTCCCAGACGTTCTGTTTTGTTTGAATGTAGAATTCCAATTAGAATAATAAGAACTCCGGCTATTCCCAGAGATAGGGAAATCCATTGCGAATTTACATATAGGAAAACCGCAGAAACTAGCAAAACTATACCTGCCCAGAAAGCAAGAGCCTCCTCCTTTTCAAAAAACAATTCAAGTTTTTTTGCCTGCTTAACATACTGTAATGCAAAATAAGCAATAAAAAATATGGCCACATCAGCGCTTATAAGAAACCATTTCAATATGTTCGATGCTGTAAAAATTATCTCTCCAATGAAAATCAAGGCAGCTATTCCCAAAATTAAATATGAATAAGCTCTGAAACGTCTCAAGCCAAGAAAAACGCTTACCGCCAACAAAACTAAGCCCTCCACAGACAAAGCAAAAGCGAGCCAAGGTTGCTTTACCATCGAAAGAAGTAAAGAAGTTATATAAATACAGGATACTGCAGAAAATACCTGATCAAAAATGCGATCTTTTTCCTCAAAATCAACGTTACTTTTCGCGCGTTGCGTCAGATAAAAACATACTGCCATAGATATACCGGCCCATAAAGACATAAACTCAGCCCATTGCCATGTTAGACCCAGGAAATGAATATTAGCCATATACTCGAAACAAGACAAAAAGACCAACCGCAGACCGATAAGAACGGTCAGGGCGTAGCTGAGATAGCGGAATATTTTCTCTTTGAAATTTAAGCCAATAAAAAGCAAGAAAGGCGCCTCAACCAACCATATCAGCAAGGTTGAGGTCGGCAAAAACTTCAAAGAAATAGAAAAAGTGATCATGAAAACTCCGGCGACTATATCGCTCACATACAACTTTTGACGTCCTATTCTTTTCATGGCTAAAGCCAAAGCCAGATACAGCACTCCAACTACAAGAACGACGGGAAAATGCTGACCATAAAATAACTTAAGGACCAAGGGATAAGCCAAAACGCTGAATAAGGCGATATTGCCGAAATTGGCCGCCGCAAGAGTCTTAACAAACTTATCATCTTTGAATATTCTAGCGACATGAGTCCCTGCCAAGAAAACCAACCAATAGGCAGTCAAAAACAGAAGATTCATCAGCAGACCGTAATCAGCAACTGCTACGTTAAAAAAGACGGGTTGACGCACAGACGTAGTAATATTGGGTGCGACCCAGATGTAATGAATCCCGTATGTTACTACAACTCCCAAAACAAATGTTTTTATCCATTGGAAATGATAAACAAAAAAAAGAATCAAGGTTGCCAAAAGCAAACAGCTAATAACGGTAAAACTGGTTATCTGGCCCAATGTTACCGTAACATACGCCACAAGAAGCGCCACCGACATCATCTCCTCTGATTTATATCTTAAAACGTGCAGCATCATGCCTATGACGACAATAGCCAACAGACATAAATCAAGCAACTGGCTATCAATGAGTCTAGAGGCAGAAAAATGATGCATGGCATAAGTTGTGATGTAAACAAGAGCCCATCCGCCACCTAATAGCACGCGGCCAAAACGAACAAATTTCTCTTTTGTTTCCAATCTGAAACCAAGAACAAAAAGAACAGCGCTCATCAAATACCCGCCGGTAATTTTTAATACCGGTCCGAAATAATTAAATGTATAACTAATCAAAAACCCTAACCCTAATGTAAAAACCACGATGCCTATCTTATTGAGCCAATACCGGCCAAAATTTAATTCCATACCGGAAGATTTCTTCTCTGAAGCAAAATCTTCGCCACTCTCTGCCCCGGGTAAAACTACATCGTTAACGTTTCCCTTGCTAATTCTATCCTCTGCTAACTTTTTTGCTGGACTCACATCTTCTTGTCCGGCCAGTTTATTTATCAACGACTCCAACCTATTTGCTCTATCCTGTAAGTCAAACATCGAGCTCTTCAAATCGTCTAACTGCCTGCGGGCATCCTGAAGGCTACCCGTTGTTTCGACTCTAGAAGAATCTAACAAAGCAATGAAAACAGCCAGAGGCCCGGTTAAAAGAGCTAAAAAGAAAAAAGAGATCGTGCTGAGCTTCTTATTGCTAGCGATGACTAAAGTCACGACTATTGAAGCGATCCATAAAAAAAAGATAAACATAATAGCCTCCTAGCTTATAGGGTTTCTTTGAACCAATCAGCGCATATAGCTATAAACTGGTCCGGAAAACAATCAAATATTCTCTCTGCATGTCCCGCGCCTTCAAAAATCTTCAATACTTTTGGCTCGCTGGCTTTCTCAAATAGTCTTTTACTATGCGCCGGTTTAATAAGCCAATCTTTTTCACCGTGAATAAATAGAACCGGCCTTGAACATATTTTATCAACAATATCTATAGGGCTAACCTTCTTAAAGAACGGACTCGAAGGCCTCATGCCCTTGCCTTTCCCTTTCTTGCCCATATTAAGTTTCAAATCTTCCAGCATATCCGGCTCCCAGAAATGATAGTTGATCTTCCAAAAATCATACGGAGCGCTTACGGTGATAAGACTATTAATATCTTGGTTGCGACTCGCCTCAATCAAAGCGATAGAAGCTCCTAAAGAAAAACCCATAACACCTATTTTTTGGTATCCCTCTTTCTTGACATAGGAAACAACCGCTTTCAAATCCATTGGTTCGCGACTCGTCCAAGAAAATAAGCCACTGCTCTTCCCGTGTCCACGAAAATCGAAAGTAATAACATCATAATATTCGCTGATTCTTTCGGCTATTTGCCTAAATAAAACCGTATCCTTATTGTTGTAAAACCCGTGAGCGATAATGATCGCGTTAGAAAAACCCTTCCGATAATGCGCAAGAGCTATAGATTGGCCATCTTCCGTCACCAGAGAACAGGGATTAATGACATTGAAGTCATATGCGGGCTTTTTCATTTAATTTTCCTGGCTGTTTTTTAACTTTTGCAAAGCCATTTCTTTAACCTTCTTTAAATCCCTTTTACCGGATCCTAAAAGCGGAATATCATCTATCTGATAAAAATTTTCTCTCTTGGGAATCCAGAGCTTCGGCAGCTCCTTTTGGTTAAGACGCTCCCATAATTCATCGGGAAGTATTGTCCCCTTATAAAAGACAATCAGAGTTTCCCCTCTCTTCTCATCCGGAACAGCGGTAACAGCGCAAAGCGGCTCTTGTGTTCCTAAAATATTCAAAACCTCTTCTTCAATCTTGATATGCGGAACCATTTCTCCACCGATCTTGCTAAAACGGCTTAAACGATCGGTAATATGAATAAATCCGTCTTTATCTATAGTCGCTATATCCCCTGTAACGTACCAGCCATCCCTAATAACCTCTTTTGTTTTCTCCGGATTCCCGAGATAGCCCTTCATGACGTTCGGCCCTTTTAGCAACAACAAACCTTCTTCATCAAAAGACAAAAGATCAAAAGTATCAGGATTAACGACTTTTGCCGCAACTCCGGGAATTGGATGCCCAACCTTGCCGAGTTTATTGCCTATCTGCACGATATCTTCGTTTGTATTGTCCGGATCCGGCACACTCAAAGAAACAATAGGAGAAAGCTCTGTGGCGCCGTATCCTTCAAACGGCGTTATACCGAATTTCTCTTTAAAAGCCGCAACCAATGTTTCCTGCAGCTTTTCTGCACCGGCAATAGCATACCTTATGGTTTTAAATTGCTCTTTTGTGCACTTCCTGATATAGGCTGAAAAAAATGTCGGCGTACCAAGAATAATCGAAGCCTTATACTTTTCAACGAGCTTGCCAACCGTTGCTGCATCCAACGGATTAGAATGATAAACAGCTGTCAGGCCCGTTCCAATAGGAAAACACAGACAAGCCGAAAAACCGAAAGAATGGAAAAACGGTAAGATACCCAAAATAACATCATCCGTTTTTATATTAGCAACCTGCCAGAAGCCCTGGATATTAGAAAAAACATTGCCATGAGACAACATGACACCCTTTGGCTCCCCCGTGCTGCCGCTTGAGAATATGATAGTCGCTATATCGTCGATATTCGTCTTATCCCCTCGCACGAACAGAATCTTAGTCAAGAACGCGGGCATTAGAAATGTTGCTACAACATAAAATATTTTTTCAAAAGGGTTGATTTCATCCTTAAGCTCTTCTAAAAAGATCATATTCTCTCTTGTTTCCATCTTAAGTTTTTCCAAAAACTTCCTTGAGGTTATGATCTTTTTCATTTTGCACTGCTGGACAGCAGACTCTATGCTCTCCTGAGATGCCGTATAATTTAAATTCACGACAATCTTGCCCGCTATTAAAATCGCTCCATTGACCAAGGCGGCCATGGCAGACGGCGGAAGCAAAACTCCCACCATTTCCGGTGTTTCTCGAGCTTCTTCCACAGAAAACAGCTTTTTTGACAATAGGATCGAACTCCCCAGGGCTTGAATATAATTTACTTTCGTCCCAAGTGAATCCGCCACGCAAAGCTTAAAAGGCCGCTTCTTGGCTTCACGGATAAAAGCCATGTGCAGCTTCTCCTGGTACTTTCCTCTTAATTTAAAAGCCTCAGCCGAAAGCTCCTGGACAGCTAAACGAACCTCATGAGCTTTTGCTTGACCCAAAAGAGGTCGACCGAAAGAAACAGTTACGGGATAAGGCGTCGAGTGCGGAATCTTCCAAAAATACTTCCCTCTCTCAAAACTGAATATGCTTCCCCAAATGGAATCCAGATGCATCGGAATAATGGGCGCATCTAAATCCTTCATGATATATTCAAGTCCTCTGCTAAAAGGCAACATATTGCCGGTGCGCGTCAGCGCGCCTTCAGCAAAAATACAAACCAATTCCCCTGCTTCTATTGCTTTGCGGACCTCCTGAAGCGATTTAATAATGGTCTTGGGTGAATCAGTAAGAGAAACAGGAATTGCCCTCATCCATCGGCAAAAAGGATTAAGAAACGGATTTTCGTAGATAGGGCGATAGACTATAAAACGGACATGTCTTTTCGAAGCGGATAAGACAAGAGGCGGATCAGCATAAGAAATGTGATTGCAAACTAATAGAGCGCCTCCTTTTGCGGGTACATTCTCTACGCCCACAATCTTAATCTTATAAATAGTATGGGTTAAAATCCAATTCAATGCACGCAACATAAGTATCTTCATAGCAATCCCTCTATATCTTTTTCGTCTTGTCTGCTATTTTAACATATCCAAAATATACAATCACGATAAATGCTACCAGTAACGAAAGAAACCGCATCCAATCCTGTAACTGATCCCAATAACGGCAATAACCATCAGTTAGCGTAAAAATACCCCCAAAGATCAAGCCCGCTCCAATTGCTTGGAAAGAAATAAAAGCACCTAAAATAATTGCCACTATGCCAAGCAGTGCAGCAACAAAAAATAAATGACGAGCGAATCTCTTAGAGTCCGAATCATAGCGATCCTGCATTTTCTGATCTTCCTTTTCTATGCGTTCTTTTTCCTCGACCGACTTATTCTCCATAGAATAATATGAACGGTTTTTATGATAATCTTGCCACCTGGGCTCTTTTGAAAATGTGCTTACGCCGTAATGAATAACCATCGGCAATAAAACTGCCACACCAAATCCTATTGCAAACTTTTTAGCTAACATATCCGCCTCCTTGTCTGAGTTTTGCTTAACCTGCCATTTTCCTGCTTTAACATCACAAGTTGCTTGTCCAAATCTAGCCATATCCGATCATTTGCCTTTCTGAAATCGCTAAACACTCTTTCGATAACAGCTATAGATTGAGACTCTGCTTTTGCTATCGTCTCCAGAAACATCAAGGGTTCGATGAGATCTTCCTTGAGCCGCAACCTCAACTCACCGCTTAGAAGCTTGATATCAAGAACCTGTTTCATGCTCACCTCCATCTTTTAGTTCACTTATCAATAGTTAACTTATCAATTATATAGGTAAAAAATTTTAGTTTTTTACTAATTCGCTGACTGACTTAGTCAACAGGTCTGCAAGGGTTTTTTGGTCATTAAGATTTAAAGAACAAGATAGGACCTTTAAAACATCCGTGTAGCCGGGCCAAGCACGGTCGAGAAGCTGGGATCCTTTTGGTGTGATTTTAATTGTTTTGACCCTGCGATCATTCTTTAGGGCTGAACGCTGAACCAACCCTTCTTTTTCAAGTTTGTCCAAAAGGCGTGTCACATTAGAAGCGGTAACAATAAGGTGTTTGCTGATATCCACCTGGCTCATGCCCTCATGCCCTGCCTGGTGTTGAAGAATCATAAGAACGTTGAACTTAGCTGTTGTCAGATTAAATGCAGACAAATGCGTAGAAACTTTTGCCTCAATGAGATTGTAGAGAAGCGCTGTGCCGTAAACGATCTCTTCGTAGTGCTTACCCTTACCCACCTCTATGCCGAATGCTTTTAAGAAATCCATATCTTCTTTCCTTTCTGCAATAAAGTTTACAATGAAATAGTTGACTTGTCAAGTATTATTTAAAAAACTCTGCTGAATTGTCTGATAGGGGAATATGTCAAACAGTACGGGTGAGAAAACTAAGTATTATGCTACGGCAACTTCTTCCAAAACAAAAGGCATCTCATCCCAAGTGCGACCATCGAGTAATCGTCCGACTTTCTTTTTATTAATACCGCCCCATTGTTTAAAGAAAAATGGTGCCTTTTGCGCCAAGTTTCTCCCGAATATTAAAATTCAATTCCGTCAGATAATCGACACCTTCTTTCAAAAAAGACTTAGCTTTGTTTCCCCCTATATTATTCCAATCCATTTCAGCAAGAATATTCCCGCTGATCGAACCAGATCGTTCGGGGCTATTCTTGTCCGTAGTAAAATCAAAAAGATCATGGAATCGCTTAGAAAGTGAATAGGAAGAATTCTGGAGAGCGGGACTGGCGCTTATACCGCCCAAATAAAAAACTTCTGCAGCAGAAGCCACAGAGATCCCGAAAATAAAAAAACTGATACAAAAAAAAGTAAGGAATTTTCTCAAAACTTGAACTCCGATGAAGTTATCTTTCGTTGATGTATTTTATTTAAAAGTCTTCTGATTGTCAAGCGAACTTCTCAAGTCTGTTTCTGGAGCAAAACCTATTCTAACTAAAGAGGTAAGAGAAAATAACCATTGGCGATCCAAATACCATAATTTTGATGAGATTATTAAGCGGGGAGCTGGCTGGCCAACTCGTCAGAAGTTCTCACTTACATTAATGAATGCCTCCGCCTGATTTCTCCTAAATGGTTGCCCCCCCCTTTTTGATTTCTCCTGCAAACCAGTCGAAATCAGTACAGGGGAACATTAGAGATAGATTTTATGTCCGAAATATCTGGTAACTTCTGACCTAAATCTCTCTAACTCATTGCGCTACAAGTATTAAAAAGATGTCCACCTCGAAAAGGTGGACATTGGGTTAATCGATCGTATTTTTATAACGGCCGCCTTAAGATTTTAAGGGAATTACTTTGCTCTGTTAGCAGCTCCTATCTTAACGTCTGTCTCTGACCTAATTTTTTCACAATAATAGACGTCTTCAGAAACATCTATACTCTTGTCATGGCCCAGCTGTTCTAACTTATATATGGTGTCTGAAAGATAAGATTCTGCTGTGTTGTAGAAACTTTCCTTTTCGGCTGGTGCTATAGAACATTCCGCCTTGTCTAACCAATTTATGACTTTTACGTAGCTCTCGTTAGCCTCTCTTAAATCTGGATTTTGAGATAATTCTCTGCGATATGACGTTCCACATGTCGCGCAAGAGCTAAGCAAAATAACGACAATTCCTAAAACAAAAATGCTAAATACTTGAATATATTTCTTCATCGTGTTCACCTCCATTTGCTCTTCATCCTTCTGTTTTTTTCATGGGCTGGCCGCAACAAATAAGCTCTCCACCTCCTGCCTTCGTCACGGTAACCTCGTTACCGCAAACATCACATTTATACTTTTCCCCGATTTTTTCTACTTTCATTTTAACCTCCTTGCTATTTATTGCCAAAGTTCAACCTTCAACGATAACGTCTTCATTTCTTTACCTCTTTGCCATGCCGTATTACTTTGCGATATATCATTATAAAGTCTTCTTAAATCTATCCACGCATATTTTTATGAATTTCTCGGGAAAAACATCAAACATCCTTTCCGCGTGGCCACCGTCTTTAATAATTGATAGAGCCTTGGGATCCTTTGCCCTCTCAAATAAGAGCTGACTATGGCTTGGCTTGACCAACCAGTCTTTTCCGCCGTGAAGAAAAAGGACTGGCGTGGGCGATACCTTATCAACAATATCAATAAGCCGGATCTTCTCTAAAAAAGGATTGCCAGGCCCGGCACCCTTTCCCCTGCCTTTGGTCCCAAGATTGAGCCTTGAGTCTTCCAACATATCCTTTTCCCAAAAATGATAATTGATGCCTCCAAGATCTGCCGGGGTCGAGACCGCGATCACACTATCAATGTTCTGGCGGTCGCTTGTTTCAATCAACGCGATCGCCGCGCCGAGTGAAAAACCTATCACACCGATCTTCTCGTAATGGCTATCTTTCGCGTAAGCAATGATCGCCCGCAGGTCTTTTTGTTCATGCGCTGTCCATATAAACACGCCACCGCTCTTGACATGCCCGCGAAAATCGAACACAATAACATCGTATTCTTTACTGAACGCGTCAGCTATCCTCTCAAATAAAACTGCGTCCTTATTGTTATAAAAACCATGCGCTATAATAACAACTTTGGAAAATCCTCTCTTAAGATGAACAAAGGAGATGCGT
>CAYSCK010000047.1:8663-10843 GCA_964429525.1 uncultured Planctomycetia bacterium | reverse complement strand
CCTTAACAGTTCGTAAGATCAGTTTTACTTATTCTATTATGAATCTTATAGCGCCTTTTTTTGGAGGTATTCCTGTCTGCCATGGGACTGGCGGAATGGTGGGTCATTATACGTTTGGAGCACGAACCGGTGGCGCCCCGATCATTTATGGTTCTATTTATCTTATTTTGGGTTTATTTTTTGGCGGTGTCTTTGGAGATGTCGTTAAAATCTTTCCTAAACCAATGCTTGGGGTCTTGTTATTTTTTGAAGGGATAGCGCTGATGAAATTAATGTTTGGTTCAGCGCTTTCTAAGAAAGAGATTACAATTGTGCTTATGGTGGGATTGATGGCTATCGGCTTGCCATATGGGTATCTGGTCGGTCTTGTCATAGGAACGATTTTGGCGCATTCTTTTCGCGTTTCGAATTTAAATAAATCAACTTAATTTACTTTTCATATTTTGTGATATAATTTATTAAAATTATGCCGATATTAAAGGACTTTAAATTTCATTCACCGGATTCCTTATCGCAGGCTCTTGCTATTTTAGAGAAGGCCGAATCGCCTATGCTTTTGGCGGGAGGCACATTCGTCTTAAATACTTTAAAGAAGAGCTCCAGGTATCCTACGGATGTCATAAGCCTGAAGAAGGTTTCTGAGTTAAAAGGTATAAAGACTCAGGATAATGAACTTTGGATAGGATCTATGACCCGTATTGATGAATTGGCCGGTTCCAAGCTTATTAGCGACGCGTTTAGCTGCCTTAAAGAAGCGGCTTTAAAATTAGGCGCGACGCCAATACGCAATATGGCGACAATAGGGGGAAATATTGCCAGCCGGTTCTATTGGGTTGATCTGCCTGCCGTTTTGATCGCCTTAGGCGCCCGTCTTGAAGTTGCCTTGGATGGAGATAAGCGTTTGGTAGGGCTTACTGATTTCCTTACGGAAAAGCAGCATAAAAAAGCGATTCTAACAGGTATCATTCTGCCTTTAGAAAAGAGGGATGCCCGTTATTTCAGGCATACGCGCACAGTGCAGGAAGTTGACGCTCCTTATTTGGGGCTTGCTTTTTCTTATGTCGATAAGAACATGAGGCCTAGTAATATACGCGCTGTTGTTAATACAACTCTCTCTTTTCCAGTATTTTTAAAGCGCGCTGCTTCTATGCTTGAGGGCACTGGATATCAAAAGGCTGCATTTGAGGATATCCGCGCGGCTGTTTTACAGGATGTCAGCATAACAAAATTGGACCAACACCGTATTCAGCTTTTGTGCGCGGATATGGAGATTGTTCTGGCCTCTTTAAAAAAGAAGTACGCGTAGGAGCAGTCAGGCTGTTTAAGCAATTTTTATCGGACATATAATGAAAAAAATCACATTTAAAGTTGATGGCCTGGTCCGCGAAGTGGAAGTCCGCGACAGCGAACTTTTGATCGAGACGCTTCGGGAACGTCTCGGCCTTCTTGGTACAAAATACAGCTGTCTTGAGGGCGACTGCGGGGTCTGCACGGTAATCATGGGTGGCAAGAATGTTCTGTCCTGCCTTTTGCTCAGCGCGGATTGTGATGGAGAAGATATCCTTACCATAGAAGGCCTGGTAAAAGACGGCCAGCCGCATCAATTGCAAAAGTCTTTTGTTGAAAAAGGCGCGGTTCAGTGCGGTTTTTGTACTCCGGGCATGATACTTGCCGCCAAGGTATTGCTTGATAATAAAGCGAACCCAACAGATAAAGAGATAGAAAGAGCCATAGACGGCAATCTCTGCCGTTGTACCGGCTATATTAAGATCATTGAAGCGGTTAAAGATGCTTCTGAAAAGATAAACAAAAAAGGTTGAGGTTTTAGGTTGAGATTTTTTTTAACCTTAACTTTAGCCTGAGCCTTGTATTTTTATGAATAAAAATAAAACTGTGAGTCCGGTTGGAAAGAGTGTACCGCGCATAGACGCTTGGGAAAAAGTTTCAGGTAAGGCCAGGTATGTTTTTGATATGGCCCTTCCCAGGATGCTCGTCGGAAAGATGCTGCGAAGCCCGCATGCGCACGCTAAAATATTAAAGATCAATGCTTCTAAAGCCTTGAAGCTGGAAGGCGTGAAAGCTGTTGTTACCGCGGAAGATGCTCCGAAGATCAAGTTTGGTTCAAATGAATATTTCTTTCCTTATACTATTGACCAATACCCGTTGGAATTTGAAAAGGT
>CAYSCK010000047.1:0-8653 GCA_964429525.1 uncultured Planctomycetia bacterium | reverse complement strand
AAGGTGCGCTATATAGGCGATGAGATCGCGGCTGTAGCGGCTGTTGATGAAGAGACGGCGGATAAGGCCTTGTCTTTAATTGAAGTAGAATATGAAGTACTTCCGGCTGTTTTTGACCCTGAGTCCGCGATGAAGCCCGGAGCTCCTCAGATACATTCATCAATGAATAATATCGGAGTCATGCTTCCTGTCAATTTCGGTAATCCTGATAAGGCGCTGAAGGAAGCTGATTATGTGCGTGAAGATATTTTTTATCTCCAGGGCGCGGCGCATTGCCCGCTTGAGCCGCATGTTTCTGTGGGCCAGTATGAAGTCGCAACCGACAGGATCACTCTATGGACATCTACACAGGCGCCTTTTAAGGTTAGGGAGGCGCTTGCTAAAACGCTTAAAATGGAGTCGGCTGATATCCGGGTGATCAAGCTCAATGTCGGAGGAGGGTTCGGCGGCAAGCTTGAGATGCTGCCTATGGATTTCGCGGCATGCCTTTTGTCTAAAAAGAGCGGCGGAAATCCGGTCAAGATTATCTGTTCGCGCGAAGAGGAATTTTCGTTTACCCGGCGCAAACATCCGATGATATATAAGTTGAAGTCCGGTGTGAAAAAGGACGGAACCATAACGGCGATAACCGGAGAGGTTATCGCTGACGGCGGAGCTTATTGCAGTTACGGGCCGACTTTGGTTGCCGCCTCTATTATGCGTATTTTTATGGTGTATAAGATAGATAATATCCGCATGATGGGTTTTCGGGCTTATACAAATAATCCAATAAGCGGCGCTATCCGTGGTTTTGGAGGCGCGCAGTCAGGTTTTGCGGTTGAATCCCATATGGATATGCTTGCACGCGGCATAGGCATGGACCCTGTGGAATTCAGGCTTAAAAACGCCACTGACCCCGATATGGTAACTGTGAGTAAGCTTATTATTTCTACCAACGGCCTTAAGGATTGTATCAGGAAAGCGGCGCAGGTCTGCGGTTGGAAAGATAAATTCGGAAATAGCAAGGTTGACGGAGATGTCGCCAGCGGTATTGGCATAGCAATATCCGCGGATGTTATGGGTTCAAAGATGTATAAGTCGCATGAATCAGCAGGCTCCATTATT
The DNA here is from genome assembly GCA_964429525.1 of uncultured Planctomycetia bacterium. Classification (GTDB taxonomy): domain Bacteria; phylum Omnitrophota; class Gorgyraeia; order Velamenicoccales; family Velamenicoccaceae; genus CAYSCK01. Next base: position 7,549 of record CAYSCK010000047.1, on the reverse strand, counting down.
AAGGTAGAGGAAGATGGATCTATCTATTTATTCACCGGAGCTGCGGATATCGGCCAGGGTTCTGATACGGTGTTGTCCCAGATAGCCGCGCAGGAGCTGGGCGTTGCGTATGAAAGGATAAGGATCAAAGCGGCTGATACCGAGATCACCCCTTTTGATACCGGCAGTTTTGCAAGCCGCGTCACATTTATCGCGGGTAATGCCACAAAGAACGCGGCAACTGATGCCAAAGATCAGATATTGGATATCGTCGCGCGTGAATTAAAGTTGGATATCAGCGATATTGATATCCGCGATGAGTTTGTTATAAAGAAGTCGGATAATTCGCGGCTTATGAATTTTGATAAAGCGATACAGCTCTGCCATTCATTTAATTACGGACGGCTGATCATAGGACGGGGCAGTTATAATCCGAAGACGACCCCTATCGATTTCAGGACCGGGCAGGGTAATGTCTCTGGCAGCTATGGTTTTGAGGCTCAGGTGGCTGAAGTAGAGGTAAATAAAAAGACCGGGGAAGTAAAGGTAATAAAGATATACGATGTCCATGATCTCGGGTGCCCAATAAACCCTGTCAGCGTGCATGGCCAGCTCGAGGGTTCCATAGTCATGGGTATCGGCTACACGCTTTGTGAGGACCTTAAGTTCTCAGAAGGCAGGGTCCTTAATCCATCCTTTTCAAAATACAAGATACCGCGTTCAGTAGGCATCCCTGAGATAGAATCAATATTTGTGGAAACCAATGATCCTCAGGGGCCATTTGGCGCCAAGGGCATGGGGGAGGCGGCTTTACTGCCGACCGCGGCAGCCATAGCAAACGCTATTTATGACGCTGTTGGGGTAAGGATCATGGAATTGCCGATTACGCCGGAGAGGGTGCTGAAAGCGCTTAAAGAAAAAGAGAATAAAGGATAGAATTTTTAAGGTTACGGAAAGTTTCTTAAAGTTGCATAAAGTTTCTTGAAGTTGCAAAAGCAACCTTAAGGAACCTAAAAGAAACATTAAGGAACATTACGAAATTTTTTGCAGGATAATTTTCAATTCAGCGGGAGTATTAAACGATAAGACTGTGCCTTCGTCGTCTACGGCAACTCTTACGGTTTCGGCCTCGTGGTTGTGTATGACGGTAGAGACAGGCTCGTCATCCTTAAGGGCTGAAAATTCATTTTTTAATACTGTTGAGAAGATCGGAGGATGGCCGTTGCGCCCCTGGTATTGCGGCAGGAGTATCAGGCACGATTTTTTCAAAAAAATGTGGATCAGCTCTTCTATCGTATCGGGTTTGATAAAAGGCATATCTATAGGTAAAAGCATTATTCCTTTTGATGCAGGATCTATGGCGGCAAGGCCAGCCTTGAAAGATGAAGTTTGCCCAAGCATGTAATTTTCATTGATCGCATATTTAACGTTCTTGACCCTGGTGATAAAAGGAGAGATACTCAAGGCATTGTGGCCTAAGACAAATACAATATCCGAAAGTCCGGTTAAGAGCAGTTTTTCCTGCAGAAATTCAATAACGGTGCGGTCGTCAATTTTAGCTAAAGGTTTGGGGCTTCCAAAACGCGAGCTTAAACCGGCTGCCAGAACAATACATGAGATCATGGGATAGGTTGGTTTGGTTTAAATAAGAACTTTGATTAAAGTATAACGCAATGGAAGTTTTATACAATAAGATTCTTGATTCTATCGGCCGCAATAACCCTTGTGTTATGGCGACGGTTGTTTCGTCTTCCGGTTCGAGTCCGCGCAAGGTAGGCGCCAAGATAGTTATTAATAAAGATGGCTCTATCTGCGGCACTATCGGCGGCGGCGCGATGGAAAAGCTGGTTATCGCGGACGCCCTCAGTGCCCTAAAAAAACATAGATCTTTTTTAAAGACTTATTATTTGGATAAAAAATCAGGCCTGCAGATCTGCGGCGGTAAAGTTGATATCTTTTTTGAGATCTTTGAGCCAAAAAGGCAATTAGTCATAGCAGGCGCCGGCCATATCGGGCTGGCTCTTTCTTTTATCGCGAAGCTGTTAGATTTCAAGATCGTTATTGTGGATAATCGGCGCGATTTTGCCAATTTCAAAAGATTTCCGCACGCTGATAAGATCATGCGCTGTCCCTATAAAGAAGCCTTTAAAAAGATCAGGATAGACGGCAATACTTATATGGTTATAGTAACGCATGGACATCTGCACGACGGTGAATGTCTCAGGGAGGCCTTAATGACCCAGGCTGGATATATTGGAATGATCGGCAGCAGGTCCAAGATAAAGATATTGTTTGATATGCTGTTGAAGGAAGGCTGCAAAAAAGCGCAATTGGATAAAGTGCATACTCCTGTAGGTTTGGATATAGGGGCTGAAACGCCGCAGGAGATAGCTGTGGCGATAGCGGCGCAGTTGGTAGAGGTACATAGAGAAGATGGGATTCTCAAGTTACAAAAAGTTTCTTAAAGTTGCATAAAGTTTCTTGAAGTTGCAAAAGCAACATTAAGCAACCTAAAGAAACATGAAGGAACATTACGAAACCTTATTTAAACAGGAGGCTTTGAATGTCATTGGAGATTATTCAGCAGATGGTCCTTGATGCCGGAATGGGGTATCTGGCGACTTGTGACGGCGATCAGCCGCGGGTGCGCACGATGATGCCTGTATTACTGGATGACGGCAGGCTATTGATGGCTACATTCCCGCATATGAAGAAGATAGGCCAGATCGCTAAAAATCCTAAAGTGGAGCTCTGTTTTGTTGACAGGAAGCTGAGCCACTGCCGTATTGAAGGAGAGGCGCATGTTTCCGGAGATGCGGGCCTCAAGGAAGAGCTTTGGAATAAACAGATGATGCTGCGCCAGTTTTTCTCAGGGCCCGAGGATCAGAATTTTGTACTTGTCATTGTTGCGCCGGTTAAAATAAACATGATGAATATAGGAGATAAAGATTATACGGAGGTTAAACTATAGTGGCGAAAAAACAAAAAATCGATCATAATAAGCATAGGATACACGATTTAGAGCTCTGCACGATCTGCAGCCATGGCAGTTGTTGTAGGTGGGGAGTTGAACTGGATCTTGAGGAAGTAGCGCAGATACTTCAGAAGAAACTTGATATTCCAAAGCCTTGGTTTGAATACCTCGGTAAGAGCAAGGCTTTTCCTTCGGGATTCAGATTCTCAACGTTATTAAAAGACAAGAGATGTATCTTTCAGGCTGATAATATGCGTTGCCGGATTTATGAAGTGCGCCCGCGTTTTTGCTCGGAGTTTCCTTTGGAAGACGGCAAAAAGGCGCCTTATTATCATCAATTGTGCCATCATGGCAAAGCCGCTAAAAAGAAAAAGAGGAGAAAATAATCTATGAGTATAATTGTTTTGGGGACAGCGGCGCTTGATACCGTAAAGACTCCTTCGGGTAAAAGAATAGAGATGCTCGGAGGTTCGGCGGTACATTTTTCCATGAGCGCTTCATTTTTTACAAAAGTCAATCTTGTCGCGATAGTCGGACGTGATTTTCCTCAGAAGCATATCGATTTTTTAAGTAAAAAAGGCGTGAATCTAACTTCTTTGGTTATTGAGGATGGAAAGACATTCCGATGGGCAGGCGAGTATCATGGAGATCTTAATTCCGCGCTGACCTTGAGCACTGAGCTCGGCGTCCTGTCGGCCTTCAGGCCGAAGATCGCCGAACACCAGCGCCATATAGAGAATATTTTTTTAGCCAATGTAGACCCTGATATTCAGCTGCATCTGTTGTCTAAGATGCATAAGCCGCGCCTAGTGGGCTTAGATAGCATGAACTATTGGATAGACCATAAACGCAGGTCACTTCTAAAATTGATGAAGGATGTCCACATCTTTGTTGCCAACGATGCTGAGGCGCGCAGCCTGTCAGGTGAGACGAATCTTATCAGCGCCGCAAAGGCTTTAAGGAAGATAGGCGCTCCGGTTGTAGTAATAAAAAAAGGTGAGCATGGAGTTTTGGTGAGCTATGATGATCTTATATTCTGTCTGCCGGCTTATCCTGTGGAAAGGATCGTTGATCCGACCGGCGCGGGTGATACTTTTGCCGGAGGTTTTATGGGTTACCTGACGCGCGCCAAAAAAATGAACGACGCAAGCATAAGAAAAGCCATAGGTTACGGAACTATAATGGCGTCATTTAATGTTGAAGGATTCGGTATTGAGCGGACTTCGCGTGTTACAAAAAAAGAGGTAGATGAGCGCCTCAGGCATTTCAAGATCATAACTTCATTTTAAAATAAACGGGAGCGTTGAATATGCCGCAAGATCGCCTGGTTGAGAATAAAAAAGATAAGGCTTCATTGCATAAAAGGTACCTTTTATGGCTATATAAGATGACCAGGGATGAATTAGACAAGATTGAGCGCAAGTTCACTCAGCTTGATATAGATTCAGAGATAGAGAAAAAATTGGCTCAGAAGACGGGTTGTTTTTCTGCTGTTGCGAAAAAAAGGTTGGAGCCTTTTTTGTCAGAGTGGAAAGAATATATTGCTTTAAAGTATAAGGATGCCCAAAAGCTTAAATTCAATGAAGCCGGAGAAGTAGCAGCGTCGTATCTATTTTTGCGTCTTAAGCTTGAGTGCGTGGAGGCTATAACTACGCGCAGGTTTGGCGCAAGGGCATTGTCAGGTTTTAAACAGCTTTACGAGGAAAGCTCAATAAGGCGTATAATGGAAGATACTTCGGGAAGGCGCTGATGAAGAGTTGCAAGCCGGTTCTTATGGTTTTTTTGATATTTTTGTCCGGGTGCTGTTCTTTGAATGCCAGCGGCAAGCAGATAAAAAGCCTTGAGGGAAGTCTTGGCGCGTTATCCCATAAATTTGAGCTTGCCAGAAAAGAGAACATTAATTTAAAAGAGGAGCTTCTGCTTTTCAAGAAGAACCAGGACATTGATACGCGCAGGTTTGTTATGGCGCAGGACACTTTTTCAAAAGAATTGTCCGTCGGTGCTGATGGTGACAGCGTCTCGGTTGAGATAACAGATAAGGGCCTTATTATCTGTATTCTGTCTGAGAAGCTTTTTATCTCGGCTTCTGACGCGTTAAGTGATCAGGGAAGAGCATTTTTGGATAAGATCACAGCTCTCATAAACAGTGAATTTCCAAATAATTTTATCTATATTGAAGGATATACCGATAATCAGTTATTGGCTGTTTTTGAGTGGAAATCCGACTGGGAATTTTCTTTCGCGCGCGCGTTGAGCGTATTAAAATATTTTACTGAGAAAAAAGGATTTGATCCGCTGCGGTTGTCAGCTTCAGGTTTCGGGCAGTATAGGCCGCGCGCTTCAAATGAAGCAAAGGCAGGCAGGCGGCTTAATCGCCGTATTGAAATTGTTGTCTCACCTCAAAAACTAAGGCACGCAAAAACATTATAGGGGTTTTTATGGATGAAATTTTCTTGACGCAGGAAGGTTACGAGAAACTGAAAGAAGACCTGGATCATTTTAAAACAGTCGAGCGCCGCAAAATAGCCAGGCAGTTGGAGAAGGCGAGGGCGCACGGTGACTTATCGGAGAATGCCGAGTATGACGCGGCCAAAGACGCGCAGGCGCAATTAGAGAAGAGGATCTTTGATCTTGAAGACAAACTTGGGCGCGCGCGCATTATAGATAACGAAAATATTTCCAGTGATAAGGTTTATATCGGCGCGAAAGTCAAGATGCGCGATGAGGATACCCAGGAGGAGTTTGAATATCATATTGTAGCTCCGCCTGAGGCGGACTACGCAAAGTATAAGATATCCATTGAGTCGCCTATCGGCAAAGCGCTCATGGGGCGTTCTGTAGATGATGTTGTCGAGATAAAAGTACCGGCAGGTGTTCTTAAATACCGCGTTCTTTCCATAAGGAGATAGGTATTTCATGAATAGGCATGGAAAGAGCGGAAGTATCGTATTTTTTGTCACATTGGCGGCTGCAGCCCTGTATCTTTGCGTGCGCCTTTTTAGCGTAGATGATAAGTCGCGGGTCAGGAAGGTTGTGTATTCCGGAGTTGTGGGTTTTGAAAGAGAAGATATTTTCAGATGCGCGTCTATTATTTCGGATAATTATTCTGACCAGTACGGAAATTCCAAGGCCGGTTTCATCGGGATAATTAAGGATCTTTTTAGCGATTATTCTGACTTGAGGGTTGAGATCAAGCAATTGCAGATCAATGTTGAGAAAGATAACTCCGGCGCGGATGTCGGCTTTGTGTGTTACTTTAAGAAGACCGGTGAGAAGCAGATATATTATGACAAAGGTAAGTTAAGGATCGTCTTAAAAAAAGAGGATGGGCGCTGGAAGATCTGTTCTGTGGATTATTCGGGCTCAAAAGATATATTGTTTATTCAAAGCGTGGCTTAAGCAGGGGGTGGTATGGCAAAAAAATGCGCAACATGCGGTAAGTCAGCAGGGAAGAGCGGTCATTTGTGCGTACCTGTTAAAAAAGGGCTGAGTGATATCTGTGACTGGTGCGGGTCTTTGATCATGGACGCGAGGCATATGTGCGATTCCAAGCTTAAAAAAGTTTCTTACATCTGCAATTCGTGCGGCAGGCTTGCTGTGAGTGCCGATTATCTGTGTAAACCCAAAAAGATAAAATAGTTATTTTTTGATTTCCAGGGGCACGCAGGAAGGCGATAGTTTTGATATGAGTGATTCTATCGCTTTTGCGAATTGAGGCTTGATTTTTAGCTCTGAGCAGGTTTTTAGCGCTGTTTTCTGAAGGCGGGTCATGATCCTGAGGCATTCATCGTAAGAGCCGCTTTTTATTATAAGTTTCCTGAATAATTTCAGGTTTTCCATAGTCTTATCTTTTGCTTCCAGTATTTTTTTAAAAGTTATCTTGTCTTTCCCTTTTAAATTAACAAAAGCTTTGTATACGAGAAGAGTTTTCTTGGATTCGTTGAGATCCGAAAGGATAGGTTTTCCGATCACTTCTTCAGAAGCGAAGATATCAAGAAAATCATCGTAGATCTGAAATGCCTGCCCGCTTAAAAGCCCGAGTTTTGAAAGTTTGCGCAATTCTTTATCCTGAGCTCCCGCAAGCATTGCGCCCATAAGAAGAGGGCATTCAAAGGTATATTTAGCGGTTTTTAGCGTATAGATAAGAAAGACATCCCTTTCTGTCAGCTCCCGTATATCTTTGAAGCCGGAGACTACGTCAATAAATTCGCCGGCTCCTGTATATGCCGCTGTCTCTACCAGTTTTTTTAACGCCTTTTCTTTGCGCGACAGATCTTCTTTCACGCTTAAAAAAGCCTCTATGCCTAAAGCGAATAAGATATCACCTGATACTATGGCCAGCGAGGCGCCGATCTTCCGGCCGCCCGGGAGCTTGATCCTTTTATCGAACATCTTGTGCAGGGTGGGTTTGCCGCGCCTTAAGTCTGAATTGTCAATTACGTCGTCATGGATCAGCATATAGTCGTGCAATAGCTCTATTGCCGCGGCAGACGTAAAGAGCGCCTTATCAGGCGACGCGTTTTTTGACGCGTATCCTTTGTAGGCAAGCACATAAAGCAGAGGGCGTATGCGCTTTCCCGGCCGCATTACGAAATC
>CAYSCK010000046.1:0-10909 GCA_964429525.1 uncultured Planctomycetia bacterium | reverse complement strand
TTCAAATCAGGCAAATTCTCTTCAAAAATTCTCATTATTTTAAGGCCGTTTTAAGGCGTTTAGCGGGATGCTTCGGCTAATGCGTAAGGACGGAGTCTGTCTTGGGCTGGTGTATTCAGAGGGAATATAACGATTCTGGTGTGATTCCGGGGTGTTTTTTCGGTTCTAAAGCGCTTATAACGCCATAAAAGTCCGCAGTCGGACGTCTGCCCGGGGAGGGTTTTATTTTTGTCAGGGATTGCAAAAATATGCTTGACAGAAAATTTATAGTGTGCTATATTTTTTTTGTCAACAACAAAAGGAGGAGTCATGGGAAAGAAAAAGTATGCTTTACGAGAGAAAAAGCATGCTCAAACAAAATTAGCAATTATGAGAGCTTTTATCGAGCGTTTAAAGAATACTCGTTATGATAACATCTCAATCCGGGAAGTATGCGAAAACGTAGAAGTCTCCGAAGGCACATTTTTTAATTACTTCCCCGAAAAAATAGATATCATTAATTATTATATGCATCTTGTGGTTTTGAAAACCGCCTGGAAATCTAAAAAAGTAAAGTCAAGAGGCAGATACCTCGATTTGATTGATAAATCTTTCGAGACACTAGCAGAAGAATTCACTAACCCCAACCTCATTTACGAAATGATCTCTATTATGGTTATTCAAAAGGACAGGCCAAAAAAAATCACGATTCCTGATATAGAGAAATGTTATGCTTTTCCTGAATGCGAAGGGATAGAAGCAATGCCGACACTTTTTATTGATGATTTTTACAGAGGTTGTCTTAAAAATGCGTTAAAAAACGGCGAGCTCCCCCCAAAGACTAATCTTGATGATGTTTTGATTTCGCTGGAAGCAATATTAGGTGGTACCATGATGGCGGTTAAACTTGAAAAATCAAGCAACCTGAGTTATCACATGAAACGCCAATTGTCGCTTCTCTGGAAAGGATTGGGACGCAAGACATAAAATCTAGAGGAAACAATGAAGAATTGCATTCTTAGTATATTAATTATTCTCTTTGCTTTTAACACGGCTATAGCGTCCGATGCCGATAGTTCTTTTGTTTTGCGGTTAGGGCTTGATGATGCCATCAAACGGTCGCTAAACGCCAGCGAGGAATTTAAAATAAAAGGGCAAGAGGTCAATAAGGCTGAAGGAATATATAGAGAAGTGCGCTCCGGTATGCTCCCTCATGTAAGTGCACAGTCCACATGGGCTTATAATATTGATTCCCCCGAGGCGATTGGATTGGGCGATTACTATAATCTGTCTGGGGTAACAGCTTCGCAGGTTGTCTGGTCGTTTGGTAAGGTAATATATGCGGTTACTTCGGCAAAGAGGGCGGTTGAAGCGAGCAGTTTCAGTCGTGAAACAAGCAAGCAGGAAATCATTTATTCCGCGAAATTATGCTATTACAGCATGTTACTTGCCAGAAACGCTTTATCCATAACCGAGAAATCGTACGCAAACGCTATTGAGAATAAAAAGTTGTTGGGACAGCGCTCCTATGGCGGGCGTAGTCCTAAATATGAGATTCTCAAAATGGATACGGAGATAGCTGTGCGGATCCCCACGATCAATGAAGCACGGACTCAATTTGACGCTGTGACAGAGACTTTAAAAAAGCTCATTAATGCGGAATCCGCCTGTAAGATTGAAATTACCGAGGATTTCAAAGACGAGTACGAAGAGTTTGATTATGAAACACTTGTGGGTGTAATGTATGAATACGAACCTTCCTTGAAAAGCCTTACTAAATCTACGGAATCGGCCGAAGCAATGGTAAAAAGTAAATATGCGAGTTTTCTGCCTACCGTATCCGCGTTTACTTCCTTAGATTATTTTGGTGGTTCAAAAAAGGATGCCTTCCTTAGAAGCAGAGATTTAGACCAGTATGCGTTTGCAGGAATCAAAATTGATGTGCCGATCTGGGAGGGTGGCCAGAAAGAAGCGCAGCTTAGCCAAGCCCGCGCCGATAAAGAAATCACGATTCTCAGAAAGAAGCAGATCGAAAAAAATCTTCTGTTGGAACTAAAAAAAGCTTATTTGGAGTATAAGCAATACAAGGAGAATCTTAAGGCGAATATAGAAGCAACGGGATTGGCCGAAGAGGCATTTAAGCAGACGCAGGAGATGTTTGCATCGGGACAGGCAACCTTAACCGATTTGAACGATGCGGAACGGCTTCTGACGAATCAAAAGCTTAATAAAGAGATGACCTTGTTTAGTATTAATATAACTCTGGCAAGAATAGAAAAACTGATTGCAGGACAATATGATGAACAAAACATTGATAAAAAATCTTAATCCCAGAACAAAAATATACGCGGCGATACTTTTCTTTGGTATTCTTTCCGTATTTATAAGAATAGTGCTAGTGCAAGCCGACCGTAGCCGTCCGATTGTCAGCTTTGTATCTGAATGGGGTAGAGATGGTAAACCGGTGACAGTCGAAGAAATTAAAATAGCTGATATCCCGGTGTATACAAAACTTACGGTTAACAATAGTTCGAATAAAACGGCCTCTGGTTTTGTAACCGCAGATATTAAGGATAAGCTTAAGCAGGGGCAGGATGTTTATTTCACGGATAATGGTATTCCTTGCGGGACGATCTCTGGCATAGGCCAGGAATTAGACATAAACGCTGGAATGTTTCCGGTAGAAGTGGAGTTTAATGCTCCGGTTGCTACATTGGGTTCGATATTGGTAGTTTTTGCGCGCACCCAGACCATGCAAAAAGTATTGGTAGTGCCTAACGAGATACTTGATATATCAGGAGACGATTATTATCTTTGGAAGATAGAGAATGGGAAGGCTCGGAAAATTAAAGTTAAAATTGGCTCACGTGACAGTTACGGAGCAGTCATTGCTCAAGGGATTCAACCCGGGGATTTGATAGTATTCAGTGGGCAGACCCAGCTTGAGGATAATGCTCCGGTCAATATCATTAATAAGAAATCCTTGCAGTAATACATAATGAGGGTAAAACACAATGATTGAATTTTTTGTAAGACGACCGGTCACGACAATAATGTTTGTTTTGGTTTTTGTTGTATTGGGGATATTTAGTTATTCGAATATCCTTGTCGAGAAAACCCCCAAAGTGGATTTTCCTATTGTTACGATTTCTGTAATTTATCCCGGCGCAACTCCCTTAGAGGTCGAGACACTCGTGGTTAAGAAAATCGAAGACTCTGTCGCCGAAATATCCGAGATCAAGAAAATAAAAAGCCAGTCTTTCGAAAGCTTGGGGTTTGTGTCTATCGAATTCTTGATGTCCGCAAATGTCAATGTAAAATTGATTGAGGTAAAAGATAAGGTCGAAGCTATACTTAATGACCTTCCTAAAGATATAAAGAAGCCGATAATCGCAAAATACGATCCCTTAATAGAGCCGGTTATGGACATTGTTCTTTCAAGCGATACGCTTGATAGCCGGGAACTCTATGAATACGCAGATAAAGTCCTCAAGACAAAATTTTCTCATATACAGGGAGTTGCCAAGACAGATGTCTATGGAGGCAAGAAGAGACAAATCGACGTGCGGCTCGATCCCCTGTTGATGAAGCGGCATTACATCAGCATCAACGAAGTAATACAAGCTATGCTTTTAAAGAATAAGAATATCCCAGCCGGTAATCTCGAAAAAGGATACAATTCTTTGAGCGTACGGTTTACGGGAGAGTTCGAAAGTGTCGAGGAAGTTGCTAATATGACGCTTACCTCAACCGATGGTTCCTCTTTTCTTCTCAAGGATATCGCAGTCGTTGAAGATAGTTACAAAAAGATAGAGTTAATTGCGCGCTATAACGGCAAGGAAGTAGTTGGGCTTTCAGTCAATAAGGCATCCGATGGAAACGCCGTGGCTATTTCCAAAGAAATAAAAATGCGGCTTAACGAATTCAGGGAAATGCTGCCCGAGGGAATGAACCTCGATATTGCAACGAATGCAGCAACCTTTATTATCAACGAAACCTTTGATACCGAGGTAAATATTCTTCTTGGTATTATTCTCGTAGTAGTGATTCTTTCTTTGTTTACAGGTAAATTTAAGCTTGCCTTTATTGCCTCTATTATTATTCCGACTTCGATTATTTCGACATTTTTTCCGATGTGGATGTCCGGATTTACGATTAACTTCCTGACTTTAGTTGCGATTGCTACGGTGCTTGGAACACTTATTGCTAATGCGATAGTCATCATTGAGAATGTGTTAGTGCACCTTGAGCATAAAGAGGACTCTGCGCAGGCAGCAATCGATGGCACTAAAGAAGTAGCTATTCCTATTATTGCCACAACAGGGACGAATCTGGTGGTGTTTATGCCGATAGCCATGATGGGCGGGATTGCCGGTTTGTTTATGAAGTCATTCGGCCTTACCGTAGTATATGCCACTGTCTTTTCCTTGCTTGCCTCATTTACCCTTACCCCCATGCTTTGTGCCCTCATACTTAAAAAACGAAGTAACAATAATGAAACAAATAGTATAAAACATAGACTTTTTGCTCCTTTTAAATGGATGGTTGCACAAACTGATAGGGTAATGGAGTTTTTGAAAAAAGAATACAAATATGTTTTCGATTTAATCTTCCGTTACCCAAAGACGACTATCTTTACAACAGTAATATTGTTCTTGGCAACGCTTTTAATCGTTCCTTATATTGAAAGCGATTTTGTCCCTTCATCCGATGAAAATAAAATCATAATAAATATCGCTATGTCTCAGGGCTCGACTATCGAACGCACGCTGGAAGCTGTAAAAGAAGTTGAGAGGCATCTGGACAATATTCCTGAGAAAAAATCATATCTTTCTAACATCGGCAAGAACGGTGTTGAGAATGCCAAAATCACTTTTGATTTGGTACCCTTTGCCAAGCGCAAAAGAAATGATGCAGCAATTATAAAGTCTCTTATCCCTTCTTTGTCCACGATCCCTGACGCAGAGATATCTCTGGAGCGCGGAGGAAGAATGGCTGCCGGCTATTCGGATGTTTCCATAGATATCTACGGTATTGATTATGATGCGATAATTGAGCTTTCGAAACAGGTTAAAGAGACTATGCTTAAAACCGGGTATTTTCAGAGCGTTGTATCCTCATACAAAGTGCCTAAGAACGAAATACAGTTAACCCCGTCCCAGGATAAGCTGAAAGAATACGGTTTACCGGCAAGCCTTGCTGGTGCGGTTTTACGCGCCTCTATTTACGGAGATGACTCTAATATTTATAAAGAGAAGGGCGAGGAATACAAAATCAATGTTGAGCTGGATGATAAATACGCGCAAACGTTTGATGATATAAAAGAGGTTTCCCTCCTTTCCAGAAAAGGGCTTATTCCTATCAGTGAACTGGGAGAACTAAAGACAAACAAGGCGGTTCCTACTATTTGGCATAGAGATAGAAAGCGCACTATCCGCTTGGAGGCGGCTCTGGGAAAAAGCTCTGTTGGCCAAGTGAAGAAAATTCTCGATGACAAATTCAAGGAAATAAAGTTTTCGCCGGGGTATGGATATAGGTATGTTGAGCTCTCCGAATATCAGGAGGAAACAAATGTGGAAATCGGTAAGGCGTTTTTGCTCGCGGTCATACTTACCTATATGCTTCTTTGTGCCCTCACCAATTCTATGATTGCGTATCCAGTTACCGTTATAACCACCGTGGCAGTCTCTTTTATCGGCGTATTTCTGGGCTTATTCTTTACTGGGTTGACTATAAATGCAGGATCGATGCTTTGTATGGTTATGCTTGTCGGCATCGTGGTTAATAATGCCATTCTTCTTCTTGAGCACACTATGCTAAAAATGAAGGAAGGCGTTGCCTGCAAAGAAGCGCTTTGGATTGGCGCATCGGAGGAATTCAGGGTTGTCATTATGACGTCAGTTGCAATTATCTTAGGAGTTCTCCCGCAGTTGGGGGCGATTATGGATGTTAAGAGATCTATGGGCGTAGTGATGATCGGCGGTATGCTGGCTTCGATCGTGTTCACATTCATTTTGGTTCCGGTAGTTTTCTGGTATTTGGAACGCTTTGAGAGAAAGTTTATGAAACGTTAAGAGTATGAAAAATTTTGATTCGTTGTTTTCGATTGTGAAGATGCTAAGCGAGAATGAATTGATTCATGCCTACGGAAGGCGGGTTGCCCGGCTCGCATGCGCTATTGCTGGAAAAATGAGTTATTCCGAAGGAGATATCAAGCATATCCATTTTGCGGTAATTGTTCATGATATTGGAAAGATTAAAATACCGGGAGAAATCGTCGATAAGCGCGGCGCTCTCGACATAATGAATTTGCGATAATGAGGAAGCATCCGGAGCTGGACTATCATCTTTTGAAAGACATGAGACCTGAATCTATAGCCGCGGAAGTCGCGCTTCAGCACCACGAAAGACTGGATGGCTCAGGCTATCCTTTCGGCTTGCGTGCTAAGGATATTAATCCTGTCACAAGAATAATCTCTATTGCCGATGTCATCGATACTATGGTTTATGCTCAAGTTTATCGTACGGCGCTAACAGTGGATCAGGCATTGCGGGAAATTAAGGAAAACAGTGGTTTGTTATATGATTCTGAGGTTGTTGACGCTGCCTTAACGGTTATTGGAAAAGAAGGGTTTAGTTTTAATCTATGAGATGATAATAAAACGTTCTTATTGGTTAATTCTTAGTGTTTTCATCATTTCCGGTTGCGCAAGTGTGCGGCACGCTGTTCCGGTAAATCTAAGCAGTAGCGCTCAGATTATGGGTTTGCCCGATGCTCCTCGCGCATTCTGGGGACAACCGAATAGTGCAATTACAGAAGATTTTATTTTTTCGTTAAAACAGGAGACAAAGGATTGTTTTTCGCTCGATACTGAAGGGAATAAGGCCTATTCTGTACTCGCTATCTCCTCAGGAGCAGATAATGGCGCTTATGGCGCAGGTTTGCTTAAAGGGTGGTCACAGTCAGGCTCTCGTCCTGTTTTTAAGGTCGTCACCGGAATAAGCACAGGTGCTCTTATCGCGCCCTTTGCTTTTTTGGGAAGCGCCTATGATCAAAGGCTGGAAGAATTATATACGACACATTCCACAAAAGATATTCTAAGGCTAAAGATGATTTTGGGTGATTCACTTGTGAGTAGCCGTCCATTAGAGCGTCTTATTGAAAAGTATTTCGATAAGCAGCTATTACAGGAGATTACCAAAGAATATTATAAGGGCCGGCGGCTGTATATAGGCACAACCAATTTAGATACCCAGCAACTGGTTGTTTGGAATATGGGCAAAATTGCCTCACTGGGTAATGATAACGCCTTGGCGTTATTTCGTAAAGTTATTTTAGCCTCTACCGCGTTTCCGGGAGCATTCCCCCCGGTATTTTTTCAAGTTGAGGTAAACGGAAAACCCTATGATGAAATGCATATGGATGGTGGAATAGCCAAACAGGTATTTTTGCTCTATGATGGGTTGCAGAGCCTCGATAAGGCCGCGCAGATTTCCCGGGGAAAAAATATTAACTTTTCTAAATTAAGATATAAAATTTATATTATTCGAAATAATTATAACGATCCTGTTTGGAAAGAAGTCCCTGATAAACTTATGCCTATTATGGAGCGCACGGTTGACACTATACTTAAGGCTCAAAGCGATGGAGATATTTATCAATTATATACTTTTGCGAAAATGGGAAAAGGCGATTTTAATCTCGCCCGTATACCTGCAAGCTATATATCTCATGCCAGGGAGCTCTTTGATCCGGTTGAACTGAGAAAACTTTTCGATTTAGGTTTTAAAGAAGCAGTGGGAGGGTATAACTGGGAGAAAGTTCCTCCCGGGATAAATAGAGATTAGTTTAATCAAATGAAAAGAGCCGCTATGAAAAAGAAATGCAAAGAAATTGACCTAACTGATTATATTAAGATCAAAGCCAGAGAACTATGGGAAAAAGATGGATGTAAGCAAGGCCGTGATTTAGATTATTGGCTACAGGCCGAAAAAATTATCAAAGGTCAGATGAGAAAAGAATACCCAGGCCATAGCTTATAAGAAAATACGGCAAAAGATACCTTAATAAGGATACAGGATTAAAGATAAGGAATGAGAAAGGGATATTTTTATATAGCAAATAAAACCTATAGCGAAAAGAATACGACTAAGAAGCATAGTAAAAAGGACAATAATGGCCAAGCATAGATCGTTCAAGCTGGGAAAATTTATCAAGGGAGTCAGCAACGACTTACTCAAGACGTATTTCACTCGGCACAACGTTCCTGTTCCCGATGGATTTGTATTTGACAGGAACAATATTCACGACTTCTTGGACGGCATTAGTGATGACGGGAAACGCTCGTATATTGAAGAGGAGTTGCAGTGTATCAATGATGTCGCTGACCGGGCAAGAGGATACCTTGAGCAGGCGAAACGTTAATATAACATAGCGGTTCAAGACGATGAGCCCTCGGAAACAACCGCTATGCGGTTTTTTCTCCATAGTGAAGAAGCGTTTTCGCTCGCCTTTGACTTCTATCTATATGTTGTCTATTCGGAGAAGCTCAGTCACCATAAGTTCGACCATAATAACTGCAACTTCGCCGAGGATCGTGTCGCTCAGTTGAAGGCGGGCATTGGGGAGGTTCAGGATTAAGATATCCGGTTACGGATGGTTTCTACGTAAGCTTTGCGCTGTTCGGGGGTGCTGAGAGCGGCTATCCGGAGCATGGTTTTACCGGAGAATCGTTTAAGCAGGGATTGATCTTCGGTCGTTTTCATGATAGAAATAAAGTCATTCGGGAGATTCTCAACGATGGTCATGAGCTGGGATATCCGGGCCCGGGTGATGCCGAAGTGGGTGCCCGCGGCGGTTTGTGTTCTTTGAGGATTTTGAACGAGATAGTTGTTTACCCTTACGGCCATGGCTACGATGTTCTTGTAAACCGGTCTTGGCGCTTGCGGCAGAGGGGGCAAAGGATCGTATAAACTGATGGCCGTGCCGCGACCGCGGCGCCGGTACATCTTCACAAGTATACGTATTTCCTTGCACTTAGAGAGCTTTGCCCAATTACGCCTCGAGTCCAACGTGGGGAGCCAATTGAAAGGGCCCGGCGTTTTTATGCCGGGCCTTTTTGTTGACAAACCCATTTAGTAGAGTTATACAGAAAGGGACAGTTCTATCAAAACCCCCATATATATCAAGAGGTTATTTAGAAACGGTGCAAAAAATTCTAAAAAGGGGTTACCGGCACTATCCGGCTTCTTCCGAAATATCAGGCAGGACTTAAAGATATCGATGGGTTCTCGCACATTATTTTGATCTACCATTTCAACCGTTCAAAAGAGGAGTGGGTTACGGGCAAACCGTTCCTTGAGGACGTTGAGCACGGAATGTTTGCTATTCGCAGTCCTCACCGGCCGAATCATATCGGGTTTTCTATTGTGAAGATTAAAAAGGTAAAGGGCGCAACTATCACATTTACGGAAGTCGATATTTTAGACGCCACACCGCTTTTGGACATCAAGCCCTACGTCAAGCACTTCGACCGCCGAGATAAAGTCAAGAACGGCTGGATTGATAAACACTTCAAGACCGGAAAAATCCCCAAGTGTACTCGGTTATAGTATCAAATATGTTCGAGATTGAAAAATAAGAGTTTTTCCGGGCCTTTTATCATTGACAGGAGCAGTTTTTTTAATATAATAAATAGAAATAACTTCTATTTAAGGAGGCGCCGTTGGATCAGTATTTCGAGAAGTTAAAAGAGGGAGGTTTTAAGCTCACGCCGCGCAGACAGGCGATTATTGAGCTTTTTGTTGATGGGAAGTCTCATCTGACGCCGGAAGAGGTTTGGGAGAAGCTTAAGAAACAGTTTGACCGATGCGGGCTCCCCAGCGTATACCGGAATCTCGAGAGCCTTGTCGAATGCGGCGTATTGACGAGGATCCAGCAGTTTGACCGCAAGAAACATTACGGGCTGTGCTCAGCCATTCATGGTGATCACCACCATCATCACATTACCTGTGTTAAGTGCGGGAAGGTCGATGAGATAAAGGATTGCACGATCAATGATTCCAAGAAAATAAAGGGGTATAAGATCGTCAGTCATTTTATGCAAGTGAACGGCGTTTGCGCGGGTTGTTCAAGAGAATAAATTTTTTTGAATTCTAAATAGAAATAACTTCTACTTGAATGTGCCAATATTGCGGGAATACGGGTCTTTGCGGTCTTTTTTATGGGGTTCTCATCCTTAAAATATGGAAATGGCTTTGCGCTTTATGGCGTTTCCTTGTAAAAGAGCTAAAAGGGAGGACAGAGAATGTTTTCAAAAATAATTCATGAGTTAAAAGCGCACGCTCCGTTCACGCTTTTTGGGGCTTCAACCGGAATTGTCTTAATGTTTGTCTTTCGCGATATCCCTCACGAAACCGCGCACAATTTGTTTTACGTGTTTCATCCGCTTCATATATGTTTAAGCGCTATCGTGACAGCCGCCTTGTATAAAAGGTATATCGCGCAGGAAAAGCCGGGAATAAAGGTATTTTTAAAGGTTCTGGCGGTCGGATATTTTGGTTCGGTAACCATAGGCACCTTAAGCGATTCGCTTATTCCTTTTTGGGGAGAAACATTGCTTAATATGCCGCATCGCCATCAGCATATCGGTTTTATTGAGAAGTGGTGGCTCATCAATCCGCTCGCGGTAGCGGCTATTGTTTTCGCGTACTTTAAGCCTATTACGAAGTTCCCGCATGCCGGGCATGTTCTTGTCAGCACATGGGCATCGCTTTTTCATATGCTGATGGCCGCGGATCACGACCACGCCGTGCCGTACTTGGGTATATTTATTTTTTTATTCTTGGCGGTATGGATACCGTGCTGTTTCAGCGATATTGTTTTTCCTTTATTGTTTGTACGAGATAAGAAAGCCGCGCTTAAATGCGG
>CAYSCK010000045.1:0-11337 GCA_964429525.1 uncultured Planctomycetia bacterium | reverse complement strand
AAAAGTGAATATTTTATGCTCGTTGTGCTTTTTTTAGGCTCAATGATGGGTATAGTTTTTTCTTCAAATCTAATATTCCTGTATTTATTCTGGGAAATTACAGCCATAGTCAGTTGGCGTTTGATAGGGTTTTTCAGGGGTAAGGGAGAGGTTCTGCGGGCAGAAAAGGCGTTTATGGTAACTGCTTTCGGTGCCCTTGTAATGCTTATCGGTTTTCTTGGGCTCTATCAGCAGACAGGTTCATTTGACCTGTCTGTTATTAAGGAATCATTTAAAATCAATCCGGTTCCAAGTTGGATCGTGATTCTAATACTCTGCGGCATTTTTTCTAAATCAGCAACGTTACCTTTTCATACATGGCTTGCTGACGCCGGTGTCGCGCCTTCTCCTGTTACAGCGCTGCTTCACGCCGCGGTTTTGGTCAAAATAGGCGTTTATGTCTTTGCGAGGATCTTTGTTGCCACGCTTCCCGTTGATATTGTCTGGCAGACAGTATTGCCTGTCATAGCCGCGGCAAGCTCCATTATATCCGCGGCAGCCGCTTTAAGAGAGACTGATCTAAAAAGGATCATCGCGTATTCTACTGTCAGCCAGATAGGTTTTATATTTTTCGGCCTGTCTTTGGGCAATGAAGTTGCTTTAGCCGGAGCGCTTCTTTATATTTTTATGCACGGAGTGGCAAAAGCAGGTTTATTTTTATGCGCGGGTATAATTGAACAGAAGACCAGGACAAAGGATATAACCATGCTTGGCGGGTTATTTTCAACTATGCCAATAACCGGGCTCTCATTCTTGTTATGCGCGGCGTCTGTCATGGGCCTGCCGCCTTTAGGCGGATTTTTCAGTAAATACCTGCTTTTCATGGGGTGTATCCAGACAGGCAAGGTATGGCTCGCGCTGGTATTTTTGTTTGCCGCTTTTATGACGATTTTGTATCTTATGCGTGTTTTTAGCATTGTTTTTTTAGGGGAAACAAAGATATACGCGAAAGAAGGTTCATTTACGATGGTTGCCTGTGTCTTTATCCTTGCGCTTCTGTCGTTAGGCGCCGGATTATTTATTAATATGCCTCTTGGATTGGCTCAAAAGTCAGCCCTTCAGATGATGGGGATAGTCTAATGGTTATGGATCAGCTTCTCTTGCCTATATTGGCGCCGCTGGCTGTTGGTTTAATGGTGCTGCTTGTGCCGCAAAGGATAAAATACCTGAGAGAGGGGATGCTGCTTCTTCTGACTCTTTTGAATCTTTTGCTATGCTTGGGGCTTTTTCATAAAGAGATGGTATTCCTGCATCCATGGAGCCAGTACGGGATAGAATTTTCTTTAAGGCTTTATAACTTCAATAGTTTTGTTTTAGCCGCGACCGCCGGATTTGCTTTTCTGATAGCTTTGTATTCTTGTATTTTTATGTCCGTTGTTCCTAAGGCAAAGTATTTCTTTGTTTATTTTCTGTTTTCGTTAAGTTTTGTCAATGGCGCGCTACTTTCCGATAATCTTGTCTTTTTGTTGTTTTTCTGGGAAGGCTTGTTGCTTTCGATCTTCGGCCTGATCGCCATAGGTAGCAAGAATGCTTTTAAGACAGCTGTCAAAGCGCTTGTGATAGTGGGGGTTACTGATCTCTGTATGATGGTTGGTATCGCGCTGGCAGGGAATCTTGCGGGAACTTTCGCGATCTCAAAGATACACCTGTCTCTCGGAGGTTTGTCCAGCCTGGCTTTTATTCTTTTGGTAATAGGGGCTATTTCAAAAGCCGGATCTATGCCATTTCACAGCTGGATACCTGATGCGGCACTTGATGCGCCTCTGCCATTTATGGCATTTTTACCCGCGGCACTTGAAAAACTTTTAGGAATTTACCTTTTGGCGAGGATCTGCCTGGACATGTTTAAGCTTATTCCCGGGTCAGGCCTGAGTATGATGTTGATGATAGTCGGCGCGATAACTATAATTTTCGCTGTTATGATGGCCCTGATCCAGAAGGATTATAAAAAATTATTGTCGTATCACGCGATAAGCCAGGTCGGCTATATGATCCTTGGTATTGGTACAGCTTTACCTGTCGGTATTGTGGGGGGATTGTTCCATATGATCAACCACGCTATGTATAAGTCTTGCCTGTTTTTAACTGGAGGAGCTGTTGAATACCGGGCTAAAACAACGAATTTAGAGCAGTTGGGCGGATTGGCAAAGAAGATGCCGATTACATTTTTATGTTTTTTTGTTGCCGCGGCATCTATTTCCGGCGTGCCTCCGTTCAACGGATTTTTTTCAAAAGAGCTTATTTATGACGCGGCTTTGGAGAGAGGCCTGATATTTTACTTTATTGCCGTTCTCGGTTCATTTTTTACGGCTGCCTCATTTTTAAAACTTGGCCACTCGGCGTATCTTGGGAAAGAAGGCCAGGCAACTCAGAAAGTCAAGGAAGTGCCATTGCCTATGCTCCTGGTTATGATCGTCATTGCCGCAGGTTGTGTATTTTTTGGCTTGAACCGTGCTTATCCTTTGGGTGTCTTTATTCAGCCGGCTTTAGAAGGCAAGATTGCAGGGCATGATTTTACTACTCTTATGCCAAGCCCGAAATTGGTTATAGTGACTCTTGTCGTGCTGTTTGTGGCTTTGATCAATCACATTATGGGTTATAAGATGAAGGGCAGCGGATTGAAGGCTGTTGATTATATTCATGATATGCCTATTCTTTCCAAGGTTTATGGCGCGGCTGAAAAGAGATATTTTGATCCTTATGATTCAGGTTTGAGCATCATTAATTGGTTTTCAAAGATATTGTTCAGGCTTGATAGAAAGATTGACTGGGTTTATAGCACTGGCCTGCCTGCAGGAGTGAATGCCGCGGCAAAGAAATTAAGGGAATTGCATTCCGGAAATTACGCCGCTTATCTGACATGGGCTATAGCCGGATTGTGTATAATAGTGATTTTTCTTGTAACAGCAAAGGGTTTTTAAATGTTGTCTTTATTCATTCTTCTGCCACTGGGAATTTTGTTGTTTCTGAATATTCTGCCTAAAACGGTAGCCAAGAAGCTGGCTTATCTGACAGCGCTTTTTTTGGCTTTGGCGCAGATTTATTTTATTTTTTCTCCATGCCTTGCGTGTGATACTTCAACAGGCAATATCGCCTCGTTTTTGAACTTTACCCTGGCGGTTGATAATTTGAGCAAGGTGCTCCTATTGTGCATTGGGATTGTTATTGCCACGGCTTTGTTGACAGGCAGGTATTTTATTAAAGATGAAGACAGGGAGTTTTATTTTACGAACCTGATCTTGCTGGAGTTAATGGGCTTAAATGGCGTGGTTCTTGTGCGCGATATATTTTCTATGTATGTCTTTTGGGAGGTTGCGGCTGCCGCGTCGTTTATCCTTATAGCTTTGGATAAGGAGAGAGAGGCTTTGGAAGGCGCGTTTAAATATCTTATCTTTTCCGCGGTTGCCACCGTCTTTGTGCTTTCGGGCATAGCGCTCATATTGCTTATTTCAGGAGGTACATCTTTTGAGGTGATCAAGGTTGCTTTGAGTAATTCTGCCCACAGCTTTTTGATCATTCTCGCGGTGGCAATGTTCTTTGCCGGCTTATTCATGAAGGCAGGCGCTATGCCGTTTCACGGCTACCTTCCGGATGCCTATACAGCAGCACCCGCTCCTGTGTCGGTACTTCTTGCCGGAGTGGTTACCAAGACTCTAGGTGTTTATACTATAATGCGTATTGTTATGGATGTGTTCGGTTTCAGCCCTTCTATAAAAAGCATCTTGATGTTTGTCGGTATATTTTCTATTATAGCCGGAGCGATAAGCGCTATCGGCCAGAAGGATTTTAAGAGGTTGTTATCTTATTCAAGCATCAGCCAGCTGGGTTATATATTTTTAGGTTTTGGTTGCGGTACGGCCTTAGGGATCGCCGCTTCGGTATTTCATCTTTTTAATCACACGATCTTTAAGTCGCTGTTATTCGTTAATGAGGCTGCTGTTGAAAGCAGAGTGGGCAGTCGTGATATGGAAAAGATGGGAGGGCTTGCGGCTAAGATGCCGGTAACAGGCGCTACTTCAGTCCTGGCATCTTTGTCTACTGCCGGGATCCCGCCTTTCGCTGGATTTTGGAGCAAATTTTTGATCATTCTGGCGCTTTGGCAGAGTGCGCATTACGCTTACGCTGTCATGGCTGTATTGGCGAGCCTTCTGACACTGGCTTATATGCTGAAGATGCAGCGCAAGGTTTTCTTTGGACAAGTGAATGAGCACTTAAGCGGAGTCGTTGAGGCTGGGTTCGGTTTGACATTTCCGGCGGTGATGCTTGCTTTGCTGGTTGTAGGTATAGGTTTATTTTTTCCTTTTGTGGTCAATACTTTAATTTTACCGGTATTTTCTCTGTAAGGCGGAAGAATGAATACGCAGGTAGTAACTATTGATGTAATAATCCTTCTGGCGATGGCATTGTCTGCTTTGTGGACTGTTATGACACGCAGTCTGTTAAGGTCTGCCATCGGTTTAGCGCTTGTAAGCGCCTTGCTTACTGTTTTGATGTTCAGGCTGAATTCTCCATTGGCCGCGGTATTTGAATTATCAGTCTGCTCAGGCCTTATTTCTGTTGTCTTTATCGCGACTATCAGCCTGACTCAGCCTATGACTCAGGAGAAGGTATTGCAGCATATGAAGGACAGGCTTGAAAGATTCTGGTATCTTCCGATACTATTGGTTTTGGTTGGCATTGCTTTAAGTTTTGTTAATTTTAAATTTGATCTGACGCTTCCGGTGGCTGAGGTTGAAAAAGACGCCAGAGTAGTCCTTTGGAATCAGAGGCCGCTTGATATATTGGGCCAGATAATCATGCTTTTAACCGGCGCTTTTGGGATTGTGATCCTGTTCAGGGAGGCGAAGAAAAAATGAACCCTTTAAGCCTGTCTTTATTCTGGCAGGCATGTCTTTTTATAGTGATCTTATTCATCATAGGCTTTTATTGCCTCTTGGTGACATTTAATCTCATCCGCGCGCTTATCGGCCTCGAGCTGTTGATAAAAGCTGTTACGCTTTTATTGATCCTTGTAGGATATGTTACCGGCCACGAAGCGCTGGCGCAGAGCCTTGTCATTACGCTGATCGTCATGGAAGTAGTAATAATCGCCGTTGCCGCTGGGATTATTTTAGGGTTGCACCGTCATAATAAGGGTTTGGACGTCAGGCATTTAAGGAGCCTTAAGGGATAATATGAAAAGCATACTTCTTACGCCGCCGGTTGTATTCGCCATGGTTCTGGCTTTCAGTATTCTTCTTTCCTTCTTGTTTTCAAAACTTTCATTTAAGAAAAAAGAGACGATGGAAGGAACCGGAAAATCCTATGCCTGCGGCGAAGACGTGCAAAACCATATGGCGCAGCCCGACTATAGCCAATTTTTTCCTTTCGCGTTCTTTTTTACATTGGCGCATGTGGCTACGATGATGGTCACATCAGTGCCTTTAGAGACAGCAAAGACACTGATAATGGCAGAGTTGTATATTGTCGCGGTTTTTGTAGGTTTGTTTATCCTGCTGAAGAGGTGATATGAATATAATTGAAAAAATAGTCAATTGGTCGCGCATTAAATCACCCTGGATATTACATTTTAACACAGGCGCCTGTAACGCGTGCGATATTGAGATCGTAGCCGCTTTGACACCGCTCTATGATGTTGAGAGATTTGGAGTTCAATTGAAAGGCACTCCGAGGCATGCTGATGTTCTTGTATGTTCCGGCTCTGTGACGCGCCAGATACGGGACCGCCTGAAGAGGATTTATGAACAGATGCCTGAGCCTAAATTTGTAGTCGCAGTGGGCGCTTGCGCCTGTGGTGGAGGAGTTTTCAAGGGTTGCTATAATGTTTTAGGAGGAATAGATGAGGTCATACCTGTTTCAGCCTATATTCCCGGCTGTCCCGCAAGCCCTAAAGCCATAATAGACGGTATTGTAAAATTATTATCAAGTCTGGAAGAGAAGAAAAAATGAATAATGAAGATAGTATCAAGGAAGGTTTTGAAAACCGTTTTGATTTTTTAAAAAGCGCGGTCAAGATTGTCAGGCCGCGCCGTCTCAGTATCGAAGTCCCTTATAATAAGTTTGATGAGGTTTTTCGTTTCGCCGTTATCGATCAGGCGTTTGTGATGCTTTGCACAATCACAGGATTGGATGAGGGGGAGAGGCTCGGATTTATTTATCACTTGTCGCAGGAGGCTGGAATAGTCATGAATCTTAAGACGAGTGTGTCAAAGATAGATCCCGTCATAAAGACTGTAACTGATATTTTCTCTGTGGCTGAGATCTATGAGAGAGAGATGGCTGATCTTTTGGGTGTCAGGGTTGATGGGTTATTGCCGGGCAATCGTTATCCTTTGACGGATGATTGGCCGCTTGATGAGCATCCTTTGCGTAAAGATTGGAAACCTAAGGATGTTGCCGAAGACAGAGGAGAAGCGCGATGAAAAAATCTGACGAACAAGATAAAGAATATGAATTCAAGATACCTTTAGGCCCGCAGCATCCGGCTTTAAAAGAGCCGGAAAGCTTCAGTATAGCCCTAAAAGGTGAAAAGATACTGGGCATTGATATCCGCCTGGGATATAACCATCGCGGTATAGAAAAGGCCTGTGAAGAGAGGACTTTTCTGCAGGATATTTATCTCCTGGAGCGTATCTGCGGTATCTGTTCTCACTCACATTCCACGGCTTTTGTGCAGGCTGTTGAAGAATTGGCAGGGCTCGTTGTCCCAAAGCGCGCGCTTTATATACGCACACTTGTGGCTGAGCTTGAGCGCATACACAGTCATTTTCTATGGTTGGGTGTTGCGGGGCATGAGATAGGTTTTGATACGCTTTTGATGTATACCTGGCGAGACCGTGAAATCGTTATGGATATCCTGGCTCAATTAACAGGTAACCGTGTTAATTACGGCCTGAATACGATCGGCGGAGTAAGGCGGGATATGACCAGGCAGCATGGCGTGGATATATTGGCCGCGATGGACACTCTTGAAGAGAGGACAAAATATTATATTAAGATAGCCACAGAAGAGACGACCATAATAAAAAGGCTTTCCGGGGTGGGCGTGATCTCAAAGGAAGACGCGATGCGCCTTGGAGCTGTAGGGCCGACCGCGCGCGCTTCCGGGGTTGACCGAGACATAAGGCGCGATGATTCTTACGCGGCGTATCAGGAGATTGATTTTAAGGTGATCACTGACGATCATTGCGATGTGTATGGCCGTACTGTTGTGAGATTAAAAGAATTGCTTGAGACCTATCATATTATACGTCAGGTCGTTAAAAATATGCCTGATGGGCCGCTTACTGTCAGGGCTCCTCGCAAGATACCTGCCGGCGAAGTGTTGAGCCGTTATGAAGCGCCTAGGGGTGAGGATATCCATTACGTTAAATCTAACGGAGGAGAAAAGCCGGAACGCGTTAAAGTCCGAGCTCCTACATTGGCGAATATACAGACGGTCAGGCATATGCTTCGCGACAGGTTTTTGGCTGATATGCCCATAGTTGTGGCGGCTATTGACCCTTGTTTTTCCTGCACGGATCGTGCGATAGGCATTACGAGGTCCAGAAAAGAAGATAAAGAGATAATGGATTGGGAATCCCTGAGAATGTACGGTATCAACTGGTATAAACATAATGGGGTTGATATACCGGCTTTTAGCGATAAATTATCTAAATTAACGGAGCAACGGTGAACGCTATTTTTTTTGTTTTAGTATTTCCCGGATTTATATTTTTGGCGTTTTTTGGTCTATTCGCTGAATTTGTCGACAGAAAATTATACGCGCGCATGCAGGATAGGCAGGGGCCGCCCTGGTTTCAGCCTTTAGCTGATTTTATCAAGCTTCTGTCCAAGGAAGTGATCGTTCCTAACGAGGCGAACGCGCGTATGTTTAAAACCATGCCCATAATAGCTTTAACAGCCGTTGTGTCTTCAATAGTTTATATTCCGTTGTGGGGTAAGGACGCGCTCTACTCTTTTTCCGGAGACCTTGTTGTTGTGCTTTATTTCCTGACTATACCTACTCTGACTTTTTTTATCGGAGGGTGGTATTCGACTTCTTTGTATGCTCGTATAGGCTCCGTCCGGTCTCTGACTCAGATGTTTGCGTATGAGGTTCCGCTTTTTATGGGAATTTTTTCTCCCGCGCTTCTTGCAAACAGCTGGTCTTTAAGTGAAATAACAAAGTTTTATTCCCAGTATCCGTTGTATATATTTTTTAATTCACTTGGGTTCATTGTTTCCCTGATAGCGCTTTTAGGCAAGCTTGAAAAAGCTCCTTTTGACATTCCGGAAGCAGAGACTGAGATAGTGGCTGGGAGTTTCACGGAATACAGCGGCAGGCTTTTTGGCCTGTTCAGGCTTGCAATAGATATGGAGATGATAGTAGGCGCGTCACTTCTGGCCGCGATATTCTTGCCATTTGGTCTGGGAATGCCATTTATTTTCGGATTTGCGCTCTATGTCGTAAAAATCCTTTTTATTGTTACACTTCTTGCCATCGCGCGCACGATATTCGCGCGTATGAGAATTGATCAAATGGTTAATTTTTGCTGGAAAAGCCTTGTGCCTCTGGCGCTGACTCAGATACTTATAATTTTATTTTTAAAGGGAGTTATCTTAAAATGAAACCTGGCCGGATGCTTGAGACTGTTTTGCGTTCCGCGGTAAGAAAACCCTCGACCGGAAATTATCCCGCTGATAAATCCGGCATGCCGGAGGGTTTCCGCGGGAAGATCAAATTTTATCCTGAAAAGTGCGTAGGTTGCAAGATGTGTATGCGCGATTGCCCTGCCGGAGCCATAACCATAACCAAAGTAGATAATAATAAGTTTGAAGCAGAATTTGACCTCGTCCGCTGCATTTATTGTTCCCAGTGCGTTGATTCCTGCCTCAAGAAGGCGCTCGAGGCTACTCCTGAATTTGAATTGGCCCAGCTTGATAAAACTAAGCTGAAAGTCGTATTTCGTCCTGTTTGATAAAACTGTGGTTTGTTTTTTAACTTTTTAAAGTGAATATGCGTAATTTTGAGCTATTGCTTCAGAGAAAACTAAAGAATGCTTCACGTGTCGCGGTTCTGGGCATCGGTTCTGAGCTCAGGGGCGATGATGCTGTGGGCATGATGATAGCCAAGTCCTTGAGCCTTTTGCGCAAGACTGAGGGTAAGACAGATTTTTGTTCCATTTTAGGTTCCACTGCTCCTGAAAATTTTACCGGAGTGATAAAAAAATTCAGGCCGACCCACCTTCTGATAATAGATGCTTTTGATATGGGGATGGAAGCAGGGTGCGCGCGTTTCTTTGAAGCAAATGACGCTAGAGATGGTATATCATTTTCTTCTCATCGTATGCCTATAAAAATTTTGGCTGATTACATTTGTCAATCTTTTCCCTGTTGTGTTATAATTTTAGGGATTCAGCCTAAGATGCTTGATTTTGGGAGCGCGCCTTCTAAGGAAGTCCGTACGGCGGCGCGTAAAATAACAAAAACTTTGAAGAAGGTATTGGCGGGTTAAAAGGATAAAATATAGATCAGGAGGATGGCCATGAAAAACAGGATTCTTGTCATTTTGATTTGTATTTTTGGTGCTGCTCTTGTTGTTGAATCCGCGTACATAGTTAAGACCAAAATTGATACAAAAAACAAAATGAAGCGTTTCATGGGGCGCAAGGTTTCTGCGCCGCGTATGCACGCGCTTAAATCGCAAAATCAGGGCCTTGTTCCTGAGGTATTTTTGCCTAATGCCGGTATTCCGGCGCAGCCCGCAGGTTCAAGCGAGCGCGATCCTTTACGTGAGATGGAAGTGATGCAGCGAAGTATGAATAAGATGTTTATTGATCTTGCGCAGAATCAGACGCAGGCAAGCAAGGTTTTTTTTGCTCAGCGAATGAATCAGGTCGAAGTAGATATGGAAATTGTTGATACACCGGAGAGTATTGTAATACGGGCTGAGCTTCCGGGCATGGAAAAGAAGGATATAAACATTGAGATCAATGGGAATCTGCTGACAATTTCAGGGGAGAGGAAGGCTGAAGAGAACTTTTCAGCGCAAGGATACAGCCGTGTTGAGAGATCGTTCGGAGCTTTTTCAAAGACTATTGCTTTGCCTCAGGAGGCGAGAAAGCAGGATGTGAAGGCTGAGTATAAGAACGGAGTGCTTTTGATACGGGTGCTTAAGCTAAAACCTGTCAAAAAGGCGGTAAAGACTAAAATTGAAATAATGTGAGCGGATCCGTCAAAATAACGGCGGATAGAGCGTGTTCATTAAAAAGGAGTTAGGCCTATGTTATCTTTGCGTTTAAGGATGTTCTTGCTTCTCGGTGTTATGTTTGCCATTATTTATGCCGTTGTAACTATGATCGGCGTAAGCATGGGGATAAATAATTTTTATTTTTATCTTATTTTATCCCTTGTTTTAATGCTCATACAGTATATGATCGGGCCTAAACTTGTCGAGTGGTCCATGCGCGTGCGCTACTGTGATAGGAGCCAGTATCCAAAGCTTTATCAGATGGTTGAAGACCTGAGTATGCGCGCTAAGATCCCGACCCCGAAAATCGGGATAGCCGCGATAGCTCTGCCGAATGCTTTTGCTTTTGGCCGCGGGCTTTCAGATGGCCGTATATGCGTGACTGAAGGCATTATGAAACTTTTGAATGAAGAGGAATTGCGCGCTGTTTTGGGGCACGAGATGACCCATCTTAAAAACAGGGATGTCCTGACGATCACGCTTTTATCCGTGATCCCCATGATACTTTACAGGATCTTCTGGCATTTTACTTTTTTCGGGGGCTCAAGGAGGCGCGATAGTAGCGGTGCCAATACCATGTTGATCGGCCTGGCTGCTTTTATTTTTTATTTTATAACAAACCTTCTCGTTCTTTACGCCTCGCGTATACGTGAATATTTCGCTGATGAGGGGTCGATCGCGTTGGGGAACCGCCCTGCGTCGCTTGCTTCAGCCCTTTATAAGCTTGTCTATGGAGCGGCGAGGACAGACCGGGAGGATCTTAAAAGTGTTGAAGGGTTGAAGGCCTTTTTTGTTAATGATCCTTCGCGGGCTATGAATGAGTTTAAGGAGTTGCGTCAGCTTGATATGGATAAGAGCGGGACAATAGATCCATCAGAGCTGAATATTCTGCAAAATAAAAAAATTGTTCTTGGCTTCGGTGACAGGCTTATGGAAATTTTAAGTACCCACCCGAACATGCTTAAAAGGATCAAGCATCTGTCGGAATATAAAAATTAAAATTTCGGTATGTTAAGGCTGGTTTGGGTTTGTTTTGCCGTAAGGGCCTGTTTTGCCCGAAAGCGGGC
>CAYSCK010000044.1:10745-11458 GCA_964429525.1 uncultured Planctomycetia bacterium | reverse complement strand
GAGATAGAGGCTTCGGCTCAAGGCAGGCTTCCTGAGCTTATCAGGTTGGATGATATAAAAGGCGATCTTCACGCGCATACTGATTACTCTGACGGTGAGGATACTATTGAGGCCATGTCAGAAAAGGCGCGCAACCTTGGTTATAGTTATATATGCTTGACAGATCATTCCGTAAGCCTGAAGATAGCCAAAGGGCTCGACGCGCGCAGATTAAAAAGAAAGAAGAATGATATTGACCGCGCAAATAAGGGCATTAAGGATTTCAGGGTTCTTTTCGGTACAGAAGCTGAGATAGATTCTGACGGCAATATAGATTACAGCGACGCAACGCTTTCGCAGTTTGATATTGTGGTTGGGGCGATCCATTCCGGCTTTAAGCAATCAAAAAAACAGCTCACAAAGAGGATAGTTAACGCGTGTAAGAATGAGAACGTGCATATTATCGCTCATCCCACGGGTAAGCTCTGGCCTGTGCGGGAGCCTTATGATATTGATCTTGAAGAAGTTTTTAAAGTGGCGTGCGATACGAATACCGCATTGGAGATAAACGCGCATCCATACAGGCTTGATCTGTCGGACATTAACAGCCGGATCGCAAAAGAAAAAAAAGTGCGGCTTGCGATTAATACGGATTCTCACTCAGCCGGGCACCTTGATTACATGAAATTCGGCGTGGGACTGGCAAGGCGCGCCTGGCTCGAAAAGGGCGATGT
>CAYSCK010000044.1:0-10735 GCA_964429525.1 uncultured Planctomycetia bacterium | reverse complement strand
AAATTGTTAAAAGCTATAAAAAAATGAATTCATATCCAAAACTTATTTTATTGTCTATTGTCTATAGCCTATTGGCTATAATCTGTATTTCTGGCTGTGGTAAACCGCTTCACAAGGAATCCGAATTTATGTTAGGGACTTTTGTGGAGGTTGTTTCCCCCGACCCAAGAGCGGGTAGAATTGTTTTTGATGAACTTAAAAGGCTGCAGGATAAATTAAATATGTTTGATCCAGAGAGCGAGCTTACGGAGCTTAACAATTCCGGCGACCTGAAAGTTTCTGACGAGCTTTTCGAAATTCTTGTGTTGGCAAAGAAATTCTATTCAAAGACACTCGGGGCATTTGACGTAACGATAGCCCCTGTTTCAACTATCTGGAAGAGGTCTATAGCCTCTATA
Source organism: uncultured Planctomycetia bacterium (assembly GCA_964429525.1). GTDB lineage: Bacteria > Omnitrophota > Gorgyraeia > Velamenicoccales > Velamenicoccaceae > CAYSCK01. Next base: position 10,337 of record CAYSCK010000044.1, on the reverse strand, counting down.
AGCCTGCCGACAGAACAGGAGATCAAAGACGCGCTTTTTGGCGTGGGATTTGATAATGTCTACTTTGATGACGCGTCCAAGCGCGTTAAATTTTTAAAGATGGGTTTAAAGATCGATCTTGGAGGCATAGCTGACGGTTATGCGATAGATAGAGCGGTTGCCAGGTTGAGGGCGGGTGGTATTGATTCCGCGCTGATCAACCTTGGAGGTGATATTTATTGCCTTGGAATGAACAACGGGCATTCCTGGCGCGTAGGTGTCCAGGACCCAAGAGTAGCAAAAAAAATAATTGAAAAGATCGATCTTGCTGATAAAGCGGTCTCCACGTCAGGAGATTACGAGCAATTTTTGGTCTTTCAAAATAAGCGTTATTCGCATATAATTGATCCTAAGAGCGGTTACCCTTCGCAGAGCGGCTTGATATCGGCGACAGTGGTCGCAGATGAGGCGATAGTCGCTGACGCCTTGTCTACCGCCTTGATCGTTTTAGGAGAAGAAAAGGGCCGGGAGGTCTTAAAAGAATTTCCTGGCGTAACAGCCTGGGTTATAGACGATAATGACAGACTCAAAAAACTATAAGATACTTTCAAAAAAAAGGCTTGCCGATAGCATCGTAGAGCTTGAAATATTGGCGCCGGAGATAACACGCAATGCTTGCGCCGGGCAATTCGTTGTTGTTATCTGCGATGAGAACGGTGAGCGTATACCTCTGACCATAGCTGATTTTGACAGGCTCGCGGGATCTGTCACTATTATCTTTCAGGAGGCTGGATACTCAACTTTTTCATTGGGCCGCAAAGAGCCAGGTGAAAGCCTTAACGCGGTTCTCGGGCCTTTGGGTAAAGCCACTCATCTTGAGAAATTTGGGACAGTGATATGTGTCGGCGGTGGGGTTGGGATCGCTGAGATGTGGCCTGTGGCAAAAGCGTTAAAGGCATCTGGCAACAGGGTGATAGGTATTCTTGGCGCAAGGTCAAAAGGGCTTTTGATTCTGGAAGATAAACTTAAGAGTATTTGTGACGAACTCCTAATAACGACAGATGACGGTTCGTATGGCAGAAAAGGTTTTGTTACTGATGTGCTATCCGAAAAGCTGAAGTCCGATACCCCTTCTTATGTGTACGCCATAGGCCCTATACCTATGATGAGAAGCGTGGCTGAGCTGACCAAGCCCTTGAAGATAAAGACTGTGGTGAGCCTGAATCCTTTGATGGTTGACGCGACAGGTATGTGCGGCGTATGCAGGTGCCGCGTTGCCGGTAAGACTGTGTTTGGTTGTGTTGACGGCCCTGAATTTGACGCGCACGAGGTTGATTTTGATGAACTTTCAAAAAGGCTCGGCTTTTTTAAAGACAAGGAAGACGAGGCGAATAAGAGTGGTTTGACAGAAAAATAACAGATGGAAGATACTTTACAGGTATTGGTGCGCGAACACAGGGTAATAGAAGATTTAATAAGGGAATTGTCTTCTACGAAAGAACAGTGCCCTGTTGATACAAACCTGCTTTTTAAGCTCGAAGCAGCGGTTCTGGATCATATCGCCAAAGAAGACTCAAGAATTTATATACCTTTAAAAAGAATAGTCAAGCTTTCTGAAGAAGCCGTCAAATTTTTGGATGTTTCACGCGACAAGCTTGAGGATATAAAGATCCAGGCCCTGATCTTTTTTGAGAAATACAAAGGAAGCCTGACGCAGGAGTTTTGTTCGGAGTTCAGGCAGGATTTTTTCCGCCTTAAAAAAAGAATGGATGAGCGCATTCGTTTTGAGGATAGTGAATTATTTCCGTTTTTAAAAAACCTGTGGTCAAAACTATAGCTTAAAGAAAAGAGCCCGGTATGGATAACAGGAGAAAATACGCAAGGTTCAATTCATCAGTCATTATGCAGTATAAGGACGGGGTCTTTGCGTTTAGTTTTGATACCGTTACAAAAGATGTAAGCTTGGGCGGGGTGTGTTTTTTTTCTGAGAAAAGACTCAAGGCGGGCCAGAAAATTGATATCAAGCTTTATTATGATTCAAATATACCGGCAAAAAAAATTAAGAGCAAGATCGTCTGGAGCGCGGTTTTTAATGACAAACTGTTCAAGGGATATCTGAATGGTTTGACATTCATTCGTTAGATTCTACCGGAGCAATATGAAAGTTAAAATAAAGAAGGGATCTGCAAAGAAAAAAAGATTAAGATGTTGGGAGTTTTTTCGTTGTTCATCCGAACAGCAGAAACAATGCCTTATGCCTGATGTTGAAGACTGGAGATGCTGGCTGGTCAACGTTGCCTGTTGCAAGATGAATAATGACGCGCCGAGGCCTTTGAGCATAAAAAATGTCATTTGTAAAACGTGCAGTTTCTATAAAGAATTCAGCAAATATTAATATTTATCTGTGTGTCTTTTTGTCTGTTTCTTTGCTCTTGTCGGCAACATATCCCGCATCGGCAAATTCGTCTTCCAAAAACAAGGCAAAGAAGAGCGGTGGTATTACCGCGCAGGCTGTTTATGCAGTAGATTATACGAATAGTAAGGTTATTTATTCGAAAAATTCAAAGACAAGGTTCCAGCCTGCCAGCACAGTCAAGCTTTTGACAGCCCTTGTTGTTTTGGATAATCTTGCCCTGGATAGCCAGGTGAGGATCGGCAGAAACGCTATAAATGTTGAGCCTACGAAGGCCGGTCTTACTTTGGGCGCTAAATATTCAGTCAAAGAACTTTTAGAAGTGCTTTTGGCAACATCCGCAAATGACGCGGGGGTTGCTTTGGCGTGCGCGGTAAGCGGCACTGAAGTTAAATTCGCTATACTGATGAACAGGAAGGCCCGCGCTCTTGGTTGCAAGAAATCTAATTTTGCAAATTCAACCGGGTTGCCGAATAAGAAGCAGTATACAACAGCGTTCGATCTTTCCCTGATCACCCGCGCTGCTTTCAGCCGGCCTTTTATCGCGAGCACGATGAAAAAGAAACAGGTTAAGATTGAAGGAACTGACGGCAAGACGATAGTACGGAATAACCATAATAAGATGCTTTGGAAATTTTCAGAGACTTGTGTTCTGGGCAAGACAGGCTATACGCGTACAGCAGGGCATTGTTACGCCGGGGTGGCGTATTTTGACAAGAGAAACATATCTGTTGTTATAATGAAGAGCCGAAAACCATGGGCTGACCTCACAGCCATACTGGGCCTGCCTTCTAAAAAAGGATAGCGTGAACGAAAATCAAAAAAGAGAAACAGTCATCCATAGGGCGCCTTTAGAAAGAATAAAAGATTTTTTTGAGGTAGCTATGGGTTTGGATGAGTTGAGCGCCAAACTTGAGGCTTCCCGCTGTCTGCAGTGCAAGAATAAGCCCTGCGTTAAAGGATGCCCTGTCGGCATTGATATTCCGTCATTCATAAGGCTTATAAAAGAAGACAAAACTAAAGAGGCGCTTGAGAAGATAAAGGAGAAGAATTTTTTGCCCGCGGTCTGCGGCAGGGTATGCCCGCAGGAAGATCAATGCGAAGCGATGTGCGTTTTGAATAAGAAAAAGATCCCGATCAATATCGGCGCCTTGGAAAGATACGCGGCTGATCACGCGGCAGACGGCAGAGGAAGTATGTCAGCGGCCGCAAATCGTAAGCCGATAACCGCCAACCATAGTAAGGTGGCGGTAGTGGGAAGCGGACCGGCCGGATTGACGTGCGCGGCTGAGCTGGCGGGGCTGGGTTATAAAGTTGTCCTTTTTGAATCGCTCCATATACCAGGAGGGGTTTTAGTGTATGGTATACCAGAATTCAGATTGCCGAAGGAGATCGTGCATGCTGAAGTTGAGTATATAAAATCTCTCGGGGTTGAAGTCAAAACGAATATCCTTATAGGCAAAACTTTTACTTTGGAGGAGTTGTTTAAAGACGGTTTTCGGGCGGTCTTTGTCGCTGCAGGCGCGGGGTTGCCGAATTTTCTTGGCGTAGAAGGCGAGAATGCGGCAGGGGTCTATTCGGCAAATGAATTCCTGACACGTGTAAATTTGATGAAGGCTTATGATTTTCCAAAGACCGCGACTCCGGTCAAGATCGGCGCGACGGTTGTGGTTGTCGGTGGTGGAAATGTGGCTTTAGACAGCGCGCGCTGTGCCAGGCGGTTAGGCGCAAGGGTCATACTTGTGTACAGGCGCGCAGAGGCCCAAATGCCCGCGCGCAGGGAAGAGGTTGAAAATGCCAAAGAAGAAGGTATTGAATTTATGTTCCTTACCGCTCCAAAAAAGATTTTAACCGACGAACGCGGTTATGTTAAAGCGATGGAAGCTTTGAAGATGGAATTAGGCGCTCCCGACGAATCGCTGCGGCCAAGGCCTGTTTTGATCAGGGGCTCGGATTTTTTTATTGATTGCCAAACCGTTATTGTAGCTATAGGGCAGAGCCCTAATCCGCTTCTGCCTAAAGTAACTGATGGGTTGGAAACCACTTCACGCAATACGATCAAAGTGGATGAGCATTTTATGACATCCGTAGAAGGTGTATTTGCAGGAGGAGATATTATAACAGGTGCTGATACCGTTATATCGGCCATGGGCGCAGGGAAAAAGGCAGCGGTAGAGATCGATAAATATTTAAGGACAAAGAATTAGCGGATAGGGATCAGGAGTTAGAAAGTCACAAGGACAAAAGGTCACAGAGTTGCAGGTTACGGGATGTTGCTTAAAGTTTCGATAAGTTTCTTGAAGTTGCAAAAGCAACCTTAAGCAACATTAAGCAACCTGAAGAAACATTACGAAACCTTTAGTCTGTATTATTATGAGCAAACTTACAGTTAATGCGATCAAACAGCTGAAAAATAAGCGCAAGATCACGATCTTGACCGCCTATGATTATCCTATGGCTTCCGCTCTTGAAAGAGCAGGCATAGATATAATTCTTATCGGTGATTCGCTCGCTAATGTTGTCTTGGGGCTTGATTCAACCAAAGGTATTACGATGGATGAGATGATCTACCATGCAAAGGCTGTACGGCGCGCGGTTAAGCAGACATTCTTGATCGCGGATATGCCTTTTTGCGCTTATCAGGACAGGCCGGATGAAGCTGTTAAGAATGCGAAGCGTTTTATTGACGATGCCGGTTGTGATGCTGTTAAGATAGAATGGTTTGATAAGGCTTTGGATGTTACCCGTGAAATTATTAAAGCAGGTATAGCTGTTATAGGTCACGTTGGTTTGACCCCTCAGACAGCTGATAAACTCGGAGGCATGAAAGTCCAGGGCAAGGATTCGGATAGCGCCGCCGCGATAATTAATCAGGCAAAGCAGTTTGAAGAAGCCGGCTGTTTTTCCCTGCTTTTGGAATGCGTGCCGGACAAGGTGGCTCAGATCATTACAAAGAACGCGTCTGTTCCTACGATAGGGATAGGCGCCGGGCCACATTGCGATGGGCAGGTTTTGGTGACTCATGATATGCTGGGCTTCTTTGACCGCTACACTCCGAAATTTGTAAAAAAATACGCGAATCTGACGCAGGATATGATAAGGGCGTTTGAGAGTTACAAGCAGGATGTCCTGGATGGGAATTTTCCCCTTAAAGAGCATTCATTTTCCATTGATCCGCAAGAGCTTGAAAAAATAAATAAAGTAAACAAGGGCTTGTGAGGGGCAAAAATTATACGCTTTATACATGAACCAACGAAGTTGACGGCATGGTGTTCTTTGGAAAAATTGTTTCAAGCTCCGCTCCGAGCTGCGCTTTGGAACAATTTTCCCTTTTAAGAAGCCACCTACAAAGTCGGTGGTGATTAACTTATGATGTACAATATCATTTGACATTGGGTCTTTTTTAGAGTAAAAATGTAAACTTCAAACGATTAATCACCGACAACCTAATTCATGCCTGATATATCATTAATGGATAAGATAAGCTCCCTTTGTAAACGAAGGGGGTTTATATTTCAAAGTTCTGAGATCTATGGCGGCCTTGCCAATACCTGGGATTACGGTCCTTTGGGCGCGGAATTGAAGCGTAATGTAAAAAATCTCTGGTGGAAGTCGGTTGTGCAGGAACGCATGGATATGGTGGGCCTTGATTCAGCAATACTCATGCATCCAATGGTCTGGAAAGCTTCCGGCCATGTCGATGGTTTTACCGACCCGCTTGTTGACTGCAAAGAGTGCAAAAAACGCTTCCGCCTTGATAATTTGAAAGACACCCCTGATCGGGATGTCAAAGAGTGCCCTGCTTGTAAAGCAAAGATCGATCTGCGTCTCAATCCCGCGAGAATGTTCAATCTTATGATGAAAACTTCTCTTGGGGCGGTGGAAGATGAAAGCGCGGTTACGTACCTGAGGCCTGAGACCGCGCAGGGCATATTTGTGAATTTCCTCAACATTCTTGATACTACCCGTAAAAAACTTCCATTTGGAGTGGCGCAGATAGGTAAATCTTTCCGTAACGAGATCACTCCCGGGAATTCAACTTTTCGCACCCGTGAATTTGAGCAGATGGAGATAGAGTATTTTGTCAAACCCGAAGAAGACCAGAAGTGGTATGAGGCCTGGATCAACGACCGTTTTAGCTGGTATATTAAATGCGGCATCAAAAAAGAAAACCTGAGGCTCAGGCCGCATGAAAAAGACGAGCTCGCTCATTATGCCAAAGCCTGCTCGGATATAGAATATAATTTCCCTTTTGGATGGTCTGAGCTGGAAGGTATCGCCAACAGGACAGATTTTGATCTTCGTCAGCATGAAGAGCATAGCGGCAAAGAGCTTGTCTATTTTGATTCCGCTGAAAATAAGAAGATACGGCCTTATATTATCGAGCCTTCCGGCGGAGTTGACAGGGCGGCGCTTGCTTTTCTGATAGACGCGTATCATGAAGAAAAAGTCAAGGAAGAGACAAGGGTTGTTTTAAAGTTTTCAAAAGACCTTGCGCCTGTCAAGGTCGCCGTGCTTCCTTTACTAAAAAACAGGCCTCAGATCGTAGGTGTGGCAAAAGATATCGCGGAAAGCCTGATGAGCGAGATCCGCGTTGTCTATGACGATACGGCTGCCATCGGAAAGCTTTATCGCAGGCAGGATGAGGTAGGCACTCTCTTTTGCGTTACCGTTGATGTCGGATCGCTTGAAGATAATAAGGTTACTGTGCGCGACAGGGACACGATGCTGCAGGACAGGGTAGATATCTCAAGATTGAAAGAATATTTAAGAGACAGATTAAAATAGGATTAGTCATCAATCGTCAGACTTCAGGCGTCGGATAAATTATTTTAGGTTGCAGGCTGATAACTGAATACTGGAGTCTTAAACAAGTGAAAGGAGTTCAGTAGTAATGGGTAAGAAAAACGTATATTTTTTCGGTGGCGGTAAGGCGGATGGCAATGAGAGCATGAAGAATCTTTTGGGCGGCAAAGGGGCCAACCTCGCTGAAATGGCGGGGCATCCAAAATTAAAACTTCCAGTTCCTCCAGGATTTACAATAACGACGGAGGTCTGTGTATATTATTATAAGAATGGCAAGAAGTATCCGGCTGGATTAAAAGATGAGGCAGAGAAGTCTTTGAAGAAGATTGAAACCCTGATGGGTCGTAAGTTCGGAGATCCGGTCAATCCTTTACTCGTATCTGTGCGTTCCGGCGCCAGGAAGTCCATGCCAGGAATGATGGAGACGGTTTTGAACGTAGGTTTGACTGAGAAGACAATTCCGGGCATGATCAAGCAGTCAGGCGGCAACGAGCGTTTTGTTTATGACGCTTATCGCCGTTTGATAATGATGTATTCTGATGTTGTTATGGAAAAGGCCGCCGGCATTGAACCTAAGGAAGACATGGGTATACGCCGTCAGCTCGAACATATCATGGGAAATATGAAAAAGAGCAAAGGTTATAAATCCGATACTGATATGTCAGTCACTGACCTGAAACAGCTTTGTTCTGATTTCAAGGCAAAGATCAAAGAGGTCCTGGGTAAAGAATTCCCGGATGATCCTATGGGCCAGCTCTGGGGCGGCGTAGGAGCGGTATTCGCGTCATGGAACGGCAAGCGCGCGATCGCCTACCGTAATATAGAAAAAATCCCGCATGAGTGGGGAACGGCTGTCAATGTGCAGACCATGGTATTTGGTAACATGGGTAATGATTCAGCAACCGGCGTTGCTTTTACAAGAAACCCGGGAAATGGCGACGCGGAATTTTACGGAGAGTATCTGATCAACGCTCAGGGAGAAGACGTTGTCGCGGGGACCAGGACGCCTGCGCCTATAAATAAATATTCTCAGAGCGAGCATAATAAGGACCTAAAGACTCTTGAGCAAGAGATGCCCAAGGCGTATGCAGAGCTTTTTGATATTCAGAAACGCCTTGAAGGGCATTATCGTGATATGCAGGATATTGAGTTCACTATTGAAAAAGGCCGTCTTTTTATGTTGCAGTGCCGTATCGGTAAACGTAACGGCCCGGCCGCGGTAAAGATCGCGACTGACATGGTGAGGGAGAAGTTCATTACAAAAGAAGAGGCTGTGATGCGTGTTACCCCTGATCAGCTGGATGAACTTCTGCACCCTATCATTGACCCGAAAGCGGAAAAGATAAACAAACCTATCGGAAAAGGCCTGCCGGCCGGACCGGGCGCTGCCTGCGGCATAGTTGTATTTAATTCCGTGGATGCCATCAAGTTGAATAAGGAAGGCAAGAAGGTCATACTTGTGCGCGAGGAGACCAATCCTGAAGATATTGACGGTATGCGCGCGGCAGAAGCCATTCTTACGGCGCGTGGAGGCATGACATCACATGCCGCGCTTGTTGCCCGTGGCTGGGGTAAGTGCTGCGTGGTCGGATGTTCTGCCTTGGAGATCAATCTTTCCAAGAGAGAGATAGATGTCAACGGCAAAGTTGTAAAGGAAGGCGAGTGGATAACGCTCAATGGTACAAAGGGACTCGTCTATCAGGGGAAGATCGCGATGATGGACGCTTCTCATGAGAACGAGATCTTGAACAGCTTTTTGAAGATATGCGATTCCATCAGGATCATGAAGATAAGGACTAACGCTGATACGCCGGAAGACGCAAGCAAGGCGCGTCAGTTCGGAGCCGAGGGTATAGGTTTATTCAGGACCGAGCATATGTTCTATGGCAAGAATTCCGAGGAGCCTCTCTTTAAATTGCGCAAGATGATCATGTCCGGCACGACGCAGGAACGCAGGCGAGCGCTTGATGAACTCTTTCCGCATATGAAGAACGATATCAAATGCACGTTAGAGGCTATGGACGGCCTGCCTGTAACGATAAGGCTGCTTGATCCTCCTTTGCATGAATTTGTGCCGCACCAGCAGGAAGCGCGCGAAAACCTGGCTAAGAGCCTGAATATCTCAATGGAAGAACTTGAGAAGAGGGCAAATGGCCTGGCTGAATCTAATCCCATGATGGGGCATCGTGGCGTGCGTCTGGGCGTTACATATCCTGAGGTCAGCGAAACGCAATTCAGGGCTATCTTTGAATCAGCCGCGGAATTACTCAAGGCCGGTAAGAAAGTGCTCCCTGAAATAATGATCCCGGTTGTCTGTTCCGTCAATGAGCTTACGGATCAGCTTGCGATAGCAAAGAAGGTGTATGTTGAAGTTTTGACAAAGTTCGGTTTGAAGAAGATAGACCACATGTTCGGTACGATGATAGAGATCCCTCGCGCGGCGCTTGTGGCTGACAAGATAGCTGAAGTCGCTTCTTTCTTCTCTTTTGGAACCAATGATCTTACTCAGATGAGTTTTGGTTTCTCAAGAGATGATATAGGCGGTTTTTTGCAGGAATATATAAGAAAAGGCATACTTGCCGATGATCCGTTCCAGACGATAGACCAGGAAGGCGTGGGTGAACTTATCCAGACAGGCATTACCCGTGGCCGCAAGACCAATAAAAATTTAAAGGTTGGTATCTGCGGAGAACACGGCGGAGACCCGAGATCCATTGATTTCTGTTTCCGTGCCGGTATGAATTATGTTTCCTGTTCTCCTTTCCGTGTGCCTATAGCCCGTTTGGCCGCGGCAAGAGCTGTTTTAATGAACAAACCTGTCAAGAAGGCGAAGAAAAAATAAATTAGTCAATGGTCTATGGTCAATAGTCTATGGTTAAGGATGTTTTTTAACTATAGTTTATTGACTATAGGCTATAGACTATAGTCGGACACAGTCCCATGGAAAATATAAAATCATATATCAAAGAAGTTCGTAAGGCTCCGCTCTTGACGGCAAAGGAAGAGATAGACCTTTCTAAAAAGTCGCTTAAAGGGGACATAGGCGCCCGCGACAAGATGATCCGCTCTAACCTGCGGCTTGTCATCAGCATTGCCAAGAAATATACGAATCGGGGTTTGCAGTTCCTGGACCTGATCC
>CAYSCK010000043.1:0-11687 GCA_964429525.1 uncultured Planctomycetia bacterium | reverse complement strand
CCGGCATGATCTGTGCCAGGCATCCAAAGCGCCTCATAACCCTGCATCCGCTTCGTACGGATAAGAATATCCTGAATAGTATTATTCAGGGCATGCCCCATATGCAGAATACCGGTAACATTAGGCGGAGGGATAACAATAGAGAAAGGCTTTTTTTGGGCATCAGCTTTCGAGTGCAACAGAGGTGTATTTGCCCAAAATTCACACCATTTCGTTTCTACTTCTTTTGGATTATACTTGGGAGACAATTCTTGAGGCATGATTTTAGACCTTGCTGTCTTTCATAAGTTTATACTCAATGCTGTCCACCAGAGCCTGCCATGAAGCCTCAATAATATTTTCAGATACACCTACGGTAGTCCACGAATCATGCTCATCCTGTGATTGTATAAGAACCCGCACTTTCGCGGCAGTGCCTTCTTTCGCATCCAAAACCCTGACCTTAAAATCTGACAAACGCATCTTTGAAACAGTGGGATAAAATCCTTTAAGGGCTTTTCTCAACGCGTTATCCAAAGCGTTCACTGGGCCATCACCCTCGCTGGATGCATGCTCGTCCACGCCTTCAACGGAGAGCTTTATCGTTGCTTCAGAGTAAAGTTTATTCTTACCGCGCTTCTCGACTATTACCCTGAAACCTTCCAGGTCAAAAAATTTCTTATATTTTTTAAGAATTTTATTTACAAGCAATTCAAAACTTGCCTCAGCCGCTTCAAACTGATAACCTTCATGCTCCAGGTCCTGAATGGCTTTAACAACCTTTTTTGTATCTTGCGAATCTTTATCAAGCTCAAGATTCAGCTCCTTGGCCATAATAATGACAGGCGATTTTCCGGCGAGTTCCGAGATCAGCATGCGGCGCACGTTTCCGACCAATGAAGGGTCTATGTGCTCATAACTCTGAGAATTTTTTAATACCGCGTTAATATGCACACCGGCCTTATGAGCAAACGCAGAATTGCCAACAAAAGGCTGATTATCGACCTGCTTCATATTGCTTATCTCGCTTACAAAACGGGACACTTCCTCAAGCTCTTTTAATTTGTCGTCTGCGATACAATCCATCTTCAGTTTTAATTTCAATATGGCAGCGACAGAGATAAGATCAGCATTCCCGCATCGCTCTCCATAACCATTGATAGTTCCCTGGGCCTGAATACAACCTGCCTCAATAGCCGCGATAGAATTGGCGACAGCCAGAGCGCAGTCATTGTGGGTATGTATCCCCAAGGGCGAATCGACGGAGTCTTTAACTTTTTTAATTATTGAGATTATTTCCGAAGTAATAGTCCCGCCGTTTGTGTCGCACAGGCATAACAATTTTGCGCCCGCCTTTTTCGCGGCTTTTAATGTTGCAATCGCATATTCGGGATTGACTTTAAAAGCGTCAAAAAAATGCTCCGCGTCGTATATCACCTCGACACCGCTTGAAATAAGGAACGATACGGAATCAGCGATCATATCAAGATTCTCTTCTAAGCTGACCTTCAGGACATCCCTGACGTGCAGGTCCCAGGACTTGCCAAATATAGTCACAACCTTGACCCCTGATTCAACCAGGGCATTCATGCCATGGTCATCTTTAGCCTTTATACCGGCTTTTCTTGTTGATCCAAAAGCAACAAGCGTAGAATTTTTTAAAGGATGCTTGACGAACTCGCTGAAGAACGATTTATCCTTCGGATTTGACCCGGGATAACCGCCCTCGATATAATGCATGCCCAATTCATCGAGCTTTCTTGCTATGCGGATCTTATCAAAAACAGAATAAGAGATACCTTCCGTCTGAGAACCATCGCGCAATGTCGTATCGTATAATTGTATTTTATTCATGTAAACCTCTCTTATTTCCCTAATCCGAATTTCGCGTGAACTGCCCTGACGGCATTCTCAGCCTGCTTTCTGCTTATAATACAGGATATACTTATCTCAGACGTAGTGATCATGCTGATATTTATCTTTTTTTCTGCCAACGCTTCAAACATCTTTGCCGCGACTCCGGAATGTGTCTTCATGCCTACGCCGACTATTGAAACACGCGCGATATCTTTATCCTCAATAACGCCTCCGGCCTTAATGGACTTGGCGATCTTTTCGGTTATAGGCTTAGCTTTACCAAGATCAGCCAATGGCACGGTAAAAGAAAGATCAGTATACCCCTTATGGCTGACATTCTGGACTATCGTATCAACATTAACGCCTGTCCTGGAGACCTCCTTAAAAATTTTTGCGGCTATGCCGGGCATATCAGGCACATCGCAAACAGTTAATTTTGCCTCGCTTTTATTCAAAGTAACTCCGCTTATCACAAAATCTTCCATTTTATCAGCCTCCTTAAGAATAAGAGTCCCTTCGTTATAATTAAAGCTTGAACGCACATGTAAAGGAATATCGAACTTCTTCGCGACTTCTATTGAGCGCGCCTGCATAACCTGAGCGCCTAACGACGCCATTTCAAGCATTTCGTCATACGTTATCGCTTTTAATTTCCTTGCATCACGCGCGATCCTCGGATCAGTGGTATAAATTCCATCAACATCAGTGTATATTTCGCAGGCGCTCGCTCCTACAGCCTTTGCCAAAGCTACGGCCGTCAAGTCAGAGCCGCCTCTGCCCAGAGTGGTGATGTCCTGGTCTTCCGTAACACCCTGAAAACCTGCCACGACAACAACTTTGCCCGCGGACAGTTCTTTTTTAATCCTGTCTGCGCCGATATCTATGATCCTTGCTTTAGTGTGTGTCTTATCCGTCACAATACCGACCTGTGCCCCTGTAAACGAAATAGCGCTGAACCCGAGTTTCTCAATGGCCATCGCAAGCAATGCCACAGAGATCTGTTCACCAGTCGATAAAAGCATATCCATCTCCCTTGCAGGAGGATTGTCGGTGATCTGAGATGAGAGCTCTATAAGCTCATCAGTCGTATCCCCCAGGGCCGAGACGACAACTACCATACTCAAACCCTTTTTCCTGCAAGAGACGACACGCTCGGCTACTTTTTTGATCCTTTCAGAATTAGCGACTGAACTTCCGCCAAATTTTTGAACCATTATCTTCATGTTATTTGACCTTTCCTTTTAACAAAAACAACGCCTTCCTTGTTTCATCAAGCATAATAAGCGAAAGCACGATCAGGATGAATTAAATTAAAGCCGGAACGTAAAAAGACACTAACCGGGCTCATTTTAAAAACACTTCCATCAGCTGATGCCCCTCAAAAAAAATGTCGCTCTTCCTGCTCTCCGCCTCAGTAAAATCATTAAAACCATTTTTCGCGATCCCGTAACCCATCATTGCCACGCAGATCTCTGAAGACGTATGCTTACGCAGATTAACAGGAGTGGCATGATCAGGCATAACCAAAAGCCTGAAATCATTTCTATCTTTAAAAGCTTCAAGAATTGGGCCGACAACCATCTTATCAAAACGCTCGATGGTCGTTATCTTCATCCGCAGGTCACCATTATGCCCTGCTTCATCAGTTGCCTCAACATGGACAAAAACAAAATCATGAGTCTTGAGTGCGTCCAAAGCCGCCTGCGCCTTGCCAAGATAATTAGTATCATAGTATCCGGTCGCGCCTTCAACATTGATCACATCGAGCCCAATGATCTTGCCGATACCTTTAATCAGATCTACGGCAGAAATGACCGCCCCGGTCAATCCGAATTTGTCCTTGAAAAGAGGCATCTCGGGTTTTTGACCCTGCCCCCAGAGCCAGATCATATTTGCCGGATTTTCTTTTAAATCGATACGCACCTTATTGATTTCATGCGAAGACAGAACAGCCTTCGATCTTTCCATAAGGTCTATCAAAATCTGGGATTCCCTGCCCTTGGGTAAAAATTTCTTAATAGGCTGAGCGAGAATATCGTGAGGCGGAGTACAAAGCGCAGCCGCAAGGTCAGAAATTTTATCATTCTTCAAAACTACCAGATGCCTGTAGCTTACACCCGGATAAAATCTGACTTCATCGCTTCCAAGGGCTTTATTCAGTTCGCCTATCAATATGGAAGCCTCTCCAGAGGAGATATGCCCCGCGCTATAATCTGCCATTTTTTCATCTGATACCGTAACAAGATTACAACGAAAAGCCAGAGCACCATCTCTTAATTCAACACCCATATACGCCGCCTCCAGAGGAGCGCGGCCGGAATAATACTTACCAGGGTCATATCCTAAAATAGACAGGTTGGCAACGTCAGATGCGGGCGCAAGATGAGGCGGTATTGTGCGGGCGCGTGCCAAAACTCCATGCCTGACTATATAATCCATATTTGGTTTTTCAGCGACTTCCAATGGGGTCTTTTGCGCCAACTGCTCCATAGGTTCATCAGCCATACCATCCGGCACCAATACGATATATTTCATAATTTGCCTTTTTGAATTAACTTTGTCCGCAGATTGTCCCTAAGCCTGCGAAGCAAATCTCAGGCGTTTTTGCCTGAGATCCACAAGCGCCTATGCAAGGGACAGACTGTATTGCCTTAATTTAGCTTCCTGTTTAATTTCATATTTATTACTCTGAACAACTCTTTTGAAAGAGCTCTCCTGGATGATGCCCTGAAGAAAATCTCGCGAGAATCAAGGATAAAACCGCGGTACCTTTTGTCTTCACCGGCAGAACCCCAGGACTTTCTTTTGAGAGTTAGAAACCTGTTGGCAACAACTAGATCAGCGCCGACTTTATTCATGGCATCAATAGCTCTTCTCAACAGCAGCGTGTCCTTGGCCACGCCTTCAAGCTTGAACATTACTAAAAACGCACCGGGATTCATCTTCCTCATAAGATTGATGATCTTTGGAGCGCGTTTAAGCCGTAGTACCAGCTCATTATTTTCTGAGGATATCTTACCGGATATCTTTTTTGTCAAATAATCGCTTACCGCTGCGCAATGAAAGATATAGTCATATTTGTCTGATTTTAAAGCTGAAACAACCAGATCCAGGAGTTCACCAAAATATGTGAATCTGGAGACCCTGATATTCTTATTCAGCAAGACAACTTGCGGAACCGGACCTAAAAACAGATCAACCTTAGCCTTGTATTTCGCGGCCTCTCTGGCCAAAAGAAGCCCGAGCTCACCGCTTGAGGTATTGCTGATAACGCGCACGTCATCTATCGGAACCCAGGTTGGGCCCGCGGTAATAAGTATTTTTTTATTTTTAAGCGAGTCCATTAATTCAGCCCATGGCTTGCGAGCTCATAACAACCTTCAAGCTAAAAACCGATCTCATTTAAAATAACCTTTAATTCCGGCTTCAGAACCTTTGGCTTTTTTACACATATTATCGCCCTGTCCGGGTCTTTTAAGCCATGGCCGGTGAGCACACAGACGATCTTCGCTTTTTTAACACCTTCTCTGCTCTTTTTAAAATATCCGGTCTTTGCGAGTTTAACAACCCCGGCAACAGACGCGGCTGACGCGGGCTCAACAAAGACACCCTCTTTCTCCGCAAGAAACTTATACATTGCCAAGATCTGGGCGTCAGTAACCATACCTATAAGCCCGCCTGATTCAAACTTCGCTTTTTCAGCCTGGTCCCAACTGGCTGGATTGCCGATCTTGATTGCTGTTGCTATAGTCTTTGGATTCCTGATGACCTTATCACGGACTATAGGTGCCGATCCTGCTGCCTGAAAACCCAGCATCCTCGGAAGCCTGCGTATCTTTCCTGCTTTCATATATTCAGTATAGCCCTTCCAGTAGGCGGTGATATTTCCCGCGTTGCCGACTGGTATGGCGTGATATTCAGGAGCATCTCCTAGATCATCGCAAATTTCAAAAGCCCCAGTCTTCTGGCCTTCTATCCTGTACGGATTCACGGAATTAACCAGCGTAATGGGATACTTGCCGGAGATATCGCGGACCAAATTCAAAGCGTCATCAAAATTCCCGTCAATCGCCAAAACTTTTGCGCCATGGATCAAAGCCTGGGCAAGTTTTCCCAAAGCTATAGCACCTGAAGGTATCAAAACAACACAACCAAGCTTTGCGCGCGCGGAATAAGCCGCGGCAGAAGCTGAAGTATTGCCGGTGGACGCGCAGATAACAACACGCGACCCCTCTTCCTTTGCCTTTGATATTGCCAAAGTCATGCCGCGATCTTTAAACGAGCCCGTCGGATTCAGCCCTTCATATTTTAAATAGACATCACAACCCGTCATATTTGACAAAGAGAGCGAATAGATCAACGGCGTATTGCCTTCATTGAGCGTAACAACAGGCGTATTCTTGCTTACAGGAAGAAATTTCGCGTATTTCTCAATTAAACCGGTTAAAGCCATTGCTAAAAATCCTCCATCCTGATCTTAATGGTCTTTGATTTAACTATAGCGAGCTTGTCTATAGCGCTCAGGGCTTTCTGTAAATTCTTTTCAGCCGAATGATCGGTGGTCATAACAACAGGCACAAATTTTGCCCTTCTATATTCTTTTTGTGAAACCTGGGCTATCCCGATATGATATTTTCCCAGGACTCCCGCGATCTTGGCCAGGACTCCGGGTTTATCCAGCGCGGTAAAACGCAGATAATAACGGCTTACGATCTCATCCATTCTGCGTACGCGGCGAACACGCGGCTTTTCAAAAGAAACTTTCGGCCCATCGCCTCTGCCTAAATCGACCAGATCGCTGATAACAGCTGAAGCAGTAGGCAGAGAACCCGCGCCCCTGCCATAAAAAAGCATATTGCCGACCATATCCCCCTGGCAGAGCACAGCATTAAAAACACCATTTACCGCAGCGAGCATATGATTTTTCGGCAGCAACGTTGGATGAACTCTTGCTTCAAGACAATCACCGGATTTTTTTGCGATAGCCAAAGGCTTGATGATAAGCCCCATCTCTTCGGCATATTTTATATCCAGTTCCGAAATGTCCTTGATACCTTCCCTGAAGATATGATCAAACGGCACAAGCTTTGCAAAAGCAAGAAACATAAGCACAACAAGCTTGTTAGCAGCATCAATTCCTTCAACATCGAGCCTAGGATTACGCTCAGCGTATCCTTTCTTTTTTGCAAGTGCCAAAGCCTCGGTAAAAGTCAAAGACTCCTCGCGCATCTTAGTCAGAAGATAATTTGAAGTGCCATTTATAATGCCGTAGAACGAATCCACTTTATTCGCAACGAGGCCTTCCCGCAGGGATTTAATAATGGGTATGCCGCCGCAGACAGAAGCTTCAAATTTTAATTGCCTTGAATTACGGCGCGCGACAGTTAAAATATCGCTGATATCAGAAGCCAACAGCGCCTTATTGGCGGTAACCACATGCTTTCCGTTTTTCAAAGCCTCGACGATCAGTTCGCGGGCAGGGTTCAGCCCGCCTACAAGCTCAACGACCACATCAATCTTTTCATCCCTAATAACCTCATATGGATCAGTTGTAAAAAGCGCCGACGGTATATTCAGTTTATCCGCCCTTGAGCGCCTGAGGTCGCAGCAAAGCCCAAGCGACAGCTCTACGCCTGAACGTTCTGCGATCAAAGAACGCTTTTCTTTGATCGCTTTAACAACACCGGAACCTATAGTACCTAAACCTATAATACCTACATTGATTTTTTTATTCATTATCTTCCCCATAATAATGCATCTAGACTATATTTACCTGCGCCCAAAAAGATCAACCCTAAAAACAGCGCGCCATCCTCAATAGCATGGCCTGCGGCCATCAAACCATCACCTTTCTTTAAATGCATAGAGACGGCAACAAGCATTGTAAAAGCTAAAAACACGCACATCAGCCTGAAAAATAAACCAAATATCAGACATAAAGCGCCAAAAAATTCGCAGAAACCGGCCATAAAACCCCAGAACGCAGGCCAAAAATTTATACCGATACTACCCATAGCCTGGCCAACCTGCGACCATTTTTCAACACCGCCAAATAACAAAAGCGCGCCATAATATAAGAACATTCCACCAACAATGATTCGTATAAGCAACAGACCAATATCATAATATTTAGAGAGATATGATAAAAACATATTATCTTCCTTCGAAATTTAAAATCGCAGCTATTAAACGCTGCTCGAACCTATTTTGAGAATTTAATCACTGAAACTTAATATGCACCGCCGCTGTCACGGCTCCCACATCTCCCGTGCCCCATTCGCCCCGCTTGGGAGCGGGGCTCATTTGGCGCCAGCCTGGGTCGGCTGGCTTCCAGCTAATTTTATTGCGAGTTCAGCTTTGCTTGTGTTTTGCAGCCGGGTGCGGGCGGCTGCAAAACACAGCGTCCTCACATCAACTTTTTACAGAAAGAAAAATAAGCTTTTAAAGAGCGGGTTCGTCCGCTCTCCCGCCTACAACAAGCTAAAAACTTACCTCTTACGGCGGGAGGCAAAGCTTCTCACGCGCAACGCTTCAAAACCAACAGGCAAAATTTTGCCAGCAATGAAAACCAGCCTATTTAAACCTTAGAAAGAACAGGAAAAATTTGCTTAGACTAAACTACTACTAGCGTAATTTACTTATTTGCTTATTTTTTGTGTTTCTATTCGACTGGTACTGTCTTGAATCTTTGATAGAATTCCCCAGTATCCAAACAGAAAACCTCCTCTTCCTTACTATCGTCATATGTTAATATTCCTATAGGATCATTGGGCCCATTTCCTAACCACCAATACATTTCTATAAGAGGCTGATTCTGAGTATCTCCTCCATATCTTTCAATAAGTTCTTTTCTAAAAAGCATGAAGTTTTCTTTACCACTTACACTAATTTGAACACTGTGAAGTTGTCCTTTCCAAAAGATATAATTAATTGCTGATAAATCTACATTTCCGATCTTCAAGATATCACTACTTCGTCTGCATACTTCGTATGGTTGGCCAAAGGCAACGCTTGTCTCAATGTGTTCCATATCAGATAAAGAAGAAAGTAGAGCTCCCCACTTTATACCCCTAAAACCATCTGGCTTTGAGCCAGACTTAAATTGAATATCCGCTGCCTGAACAGATGCAACGCCGATTATAAAGGCAAAACAGGTTAAAAAGCTAAATTAAAGCTTTTTCTCGTGTTAACAGCTCGAGGACCGCGTTAGGTTAATATAATATTAACTCTTTAAATTCTCGACTATCACGAATGTTATTAAAATCTGGATCTGCCTTTGCATTCTCCTTGAGCTTAAGATCTAATTCCATTGCTTTTCTCAAACTTTTTATTGCATTTACCACATCTTTTTTTAGAGAATATAAACAGGCTATATTATAATAAGTAGAAGCGTCCTGAGTACCTAATAAAAGACTCTTTTCGTATTCTAAGATAGCCTCATCGTATTTACCTTTTTTATAATAAATTTCGCCAAGATAACCATGAGCACTTTGCAAATTTGGGTTTAATGAAAGTGCCTTAATCAACTCTCCTTCTGCGTCTTCATAAAGACCTTTTATGTTATAAAGCTGCCCTAATGCAAGGTGTACCTCGGCATTATCTGGAGATATTTGTGTCGCTTCTTTATAATGAAGAACTGCATTATCATAATCACGAATTTCGAAATAAATGAGACCTAAGGTGAAATGAGCAGGAAAATATCTATAATCTAAAGAGAGGGCTTTCTTGTAGTTTTCTATAGCTTCCTCCTTCATTCCATTATTTAAACAAGCCCAAGCAAGACTACTATAATATACAACTGAATTAGGATCTAATTCTACGGCTTTCTTTAGTTCCTGGATGGCCTCATTGTAATGTCCTAATTCAATATAAATTTCACCTAACGCATGATGAGGTAAAGCAAAATCATTATTCAAACTAACTGCTCTTTCGATAGAATGTTTATATTCATCAATGGCTTTCTGTATCATCCCTTTCTTATAATAAGCAAGCCCTAAGTTAAATATATAAGCAGGGTTTTCTTCTATAGCAATAGCCTTTTTAAATTCAACGATGGCTTCGTCAAAATTTTGTTCATTAAAATATTCTACCCCCGCTTCGTAATATTTTTCTGCTTTTTTTTCTTCAGCAAGAATTAGACTAATACTGAAGAAAAATATTAATGCACTCCAGATAAGCACTTTTGTTTTTCTCATTTTTCACTCCTTCCTCACCTTTCCGCCAACACCTCTGCTGCCTCTTATAAGTCTTCCGGACACACATCCACATAAAATCTTAACGTAGTCGCCATATCTGAAATGCCTTATATCTTGAAAATAAGCTATCCTGAGTCTTTTTGCAACGCTATGTACTGTCCTTTAGAATTCGTTCCACTTCTGCTTTTAGCGTCGGGATATCTTTTCTTGTCGTAGACCAAACTGCATTGATATCTACTCCAAAGTAATCATGAATAAGCTTATCTCGCATTCCTGCTATGTCTTTCCAGGGGATATTGGGGTATTTGTCTCGCATGTCAGAGGAAATCCTTTTGGCTGCTTCTCCAATGATTTCGGTCTGCCGGATGACTCCGTCTTGAAGTAGCGGGGTCTTGGTAAAAGTCTCCTGACTAACCCCGGAAAGATATCCTTCAATTCTAGCAATCGCATCTAAAATATGCTTTAGATATACTGTATCATCCCGCTCTTGTCGAGTAGGACTCATAGCCACCTCCTTCTGAAATTACTTTCGTCTGGGGACACTATGAGCCCCCTCACAGAACCGTGCTTGAGGTTTTCCCTCACACGGCTCTTCTGAAGAATCTCCCTGTTTATGGTTTTGGATACAGTTTTGTTGACTTCCTTTATCCAGCTCTGTGTCTGGAGGAAGTGTCCCTACTCCAGCAATTCTCCAGCCAGTGCCTTTGCTCCACAGGCATTACCCTGTTTCTTCGCTACTATGCACCAGTCCGACTCCCAGAGCATCTTCTGTAATAACTTATCGTTTATAGACTTGTCATCACATACTCCATTTTGGAGAACGCTCTGGGTCTCCCGAGTTCCCGCCCTATCCTTTTGATACCGTGCCACGGTCTTAGACTCCGTCGGGCTCGCATAACCTTGCCTTTTGCGGTTATGAAAATTCTGTCTTCTACTTAATGAACAGTATCGACCACCGAAACGATGGATAATTTCGGAGCTCAATCCCTTCACTTGCGTTGTAGCCCAGTATCCTATTCCTCTGGCTTCACGACAGTTTGTTACCAAACTGGGCGCAGAGTTCAATTTTGAGGTGGCGGATAGCCTTTTCTCAGGTTGGATTTTCACCAACTGGACATCACGAGTTTTACTCGGCGCACTCATAAACTACCTCCATCTCATTTTTAATCCTGTCTCTTAAATAGGGGCTGATAGAGGCTTCAGTTAATAAATCTGTCTTTCTGCCCAAAACCTCTGAAAGCACTCTTTCAATCCTTACAAGATCAAGCAAACTCTTAGGCTTAGAAAAACGGGCTAAAAGATCAATATCGCTCTCTTCTGTAAAATCACCTGTTACAAAAGAGCCAAATATCGCCAAGAATACAATGTCATTATTTTTGCATATTTCCAGTAACTTCTTTTTATTATTAATAGCTCTCATAATTTCCTCTTTTCATTATCCTTACTTCCTTTTACCAATTCATCAATAGAAACCCCTAAGGCAGAGGCTATTTTTGTGACCGTAGTAATAGTGGGCTCCTTTGCAACCTCCTGCTCAATTTTTATAAGGGTATTATTAGAAATGTCTGCAAGGCGAGCAAGCTTCTCCTGCGACAGTCCCTTTTTCTTTCTTAGTCTTCTTATATTTCCCGCAAGCATAAATTAAACCTTGACAGT
>CAYSCK010000042.1:0-11890 GCA_964429525.1 uncultured Planctomycetia bacterium | reverse complement strand
ACCGTCCACCGATATCGGTGGACGGGAGAACCACGGGAGGGTTCTCCAAAGGGGGTCCGGGGGACGGGGGTGATCTCGATGGCGGCCAAAAAATACATTAAATGCGACAATACCCTGCCCAAGAGGATTGACCGATACCTTGCGCTTAAAGGATGGCAAGTACGCCGCTTCCTGCTTTCACCCGAACTAAGAGGATGGTTCGGTGTGCTGCTTTCTGCAGCAAAAAACTCCGGCAAGATATTCTTTGCCGGAGCCTTAAGTTATTCAAATATAAGGATTAAAGACTTCTCAGATAAGCTTTGTGATTCCTTTTGACTTCCTGCATATTATCCCCGCCGAATTTTTCCAAGATGGCACTTGAAATTTCATATGCCGCAACAGACTCTGCCACAACCCCTGC
Organism: uncultured Planctomycetia bacterium; assembly: GCA_964429525.1. Classification (GTDB taxonomy): domain Bacteria; phylum Omnitrophota; class Gorgyraeia; order Velamenicoccales; family Velamenicoccaceae; genus CAYSCK01. Next base: position 11,490 of record CAYSCK010000042.1, on the reverse strand, counting down.
TGCTGCAACTGCGCAAGTATCATACCTTTCAACCGCTGCCTTAACAGGTCTTTTGGTAACGATATCCACAGAATCCAAAGGTTTACCCACAGTTGCGATAGGCTTCATTGTACAGCGCGCGACTATCGGCTCGCCATTGCTTATGCCGCCTTCTATCCCGCCGGCATTGTTAGTCTTACGATAAAAACCTTTTTCCTTTGAATGGTAAATAGAGTCATGCACATTTGAACCAAAGCTTGAAGCATAACCAGAACCAAGGCCGATCTCTACAGCCTTTATCGCAGGTATAGAAGCAAGCGCTCCTGAAAGGCGCGCGTTCAAACGCCTGTCAGCTGACACATAACTACCCAATCCAACAGGCACACCTGTGGCAATAACGCTGAACACGCCCCCCAAGGTATCAAGGTTTTTTTTAGCCTGGTCTATCTTCTTATTCATCTTTTCTTTGTTAGTTTCACCGCCGATCATAACGACTTCACTTGAAACGAATATATCAAACTCTTTCAGGAAAAGTTTGCATACCGAACCTATGGCTACACGGGAAACTGTTTCACGCGCCGAAGCACGCTCAAGGACATTGCGAATATCACGGTGCCCATACTTCATGCAACCCACAAGGTCAGCATGGCCGGGCCTGGGGTTAGTCAGCGCGATAAGGTCATCAATCCTGAAATCATTGTTTTTGACATAAAGCCCTATGGGAGAGCCCAATGTCAGTCCACTCTTAACACCTGAAAGGATCTCTACATTATCCCCTTCTATCTTCATGCGATCGCCTCTGCCATAACCAAGCTGGCGGCGTTTTAACTCCATATTCATCTCTTTTAGATCAACTTTCAGGCCGGCCGGCATACCCTCCAATATCGCTATCATACAACGGCCATGCGATTCTCCAGCAGTCAGAAACCTCAACATGATCTTCTCCTCTTTAAGCTTTTTTCAAAGCCAGACCGTAATACAAACTCTAATAATATAAAAAAATACTTAAAATCTTCTCTTTCCAAAAAATACAGATAACCGCGGCCATGGCAAGGTACGGCCCAAACGCGATCAGGCTCTCTTTAGTCCTGATCTTTATTATTACGCCGACAACAGCTCCTATTAAAGAGGCGACAGGCAGAACCAAAAGCGCCGTCTGCCATCCAAGAAAAGAACCTATCATAGCCAGAAGCTTGATGTCGCCACCACCCATTGATTCTTTTTTAAATATATAATCGCCTATTATGCCTAATATCCATAGGATCCCTCCCCCTGCCAGAACACCCAGCAAAGAAAAAAGTAAACCACGGAAATTGCCGACCGCATTATGCAACGCCGCGGGAAAGATAAAGCTAAGGATAAGTCCCGCGACAATGCCGCCTAAGCTGATCTCGTCCGGGATAATGCGAAAATCAAAATCAACAAACGTCGCGACTATCAAGCCTGATACCATGACAGCGTAAGCAAATCCCTGCGCGGTCAGGCCGTAACCTCTATATAAACTTAAAAATATCAGGCCGGTCAGAAGCTCGACGAAGAAATACCTGAAAGAAATTTTCACCCCGCAATCACGGCAACGGCCGCGCAAAAGAATAAAACTTAAAAGCGGGATATTATCCTTAGGCCTTACAGGTTTCAGGCATTTAGGGCAATGCGAAGAAGGCCTGACCACTGACTCTTCCCTGCCCATGCGATAGATACAGACGTTAAGAAAACTACCTATGCAGATACCTACCAGAAATACGAACAACGGGATCATAATATCAAGCATTTATCTTCTCCATAAGAGCCTTTCGCATTACGTCAACAGGCGCATGCTTGCCTGTCCAGAATTGAAATGCCAATACGCCCTGCCAAAGAAGCATGCCAAGCCCGTTTGCAGTCATGCAGCCCGATTCTTTGGCAACCTTTAATAATTTAGTTTCCTGGGGATTATAGATAAGATCATAAACAAACATACCGCTATGCAGCCATTCGGGGAGAATAAGCGACGGATCATCAAGACTCATACCCACAGGGGTAGCATTTATTAAAATATCACATTCTGGAATTTTTAATTCATCCGGACTGGATACCGTCTCAACAGAGACCTGAGGAAAATATTGATTTAGAATACCGAGCAGAACTTCAGTTTTTGAATGGTCAATATCAAAGATAACTAATCTTTGAGGATTCAGCGCGGCTACCGCGGTTGCAACGGACTTTGCGCCGCCGCCGGCCCCCAACAGCACGACCCTCTTGCCGGTAATACCGACGCCCCGCTCTTTCAGATCAAAGCTGAACCCTGCTCCGTCGGTATTAGTGCCGCTAAGCGTGCCATCCGGCTCAACGCTTACAGTGTTAACAGAGCGATTCATCGACGCGCTTATCGAAACGCTGGCACTGATAAGGCAAAAAGCCCGCTCCTTGTGCGGCACAGTAACATTGAACCCTTTGATCTTCTTTTCAAAAACAGTCTTTTTAAAAAATTCTTCAAGTTTATCAGGCGGGACTTCAAAAAGCTGGTATTCGGCATTAATACCCAGGTACTTAAAAGCAGCGTTATGCATAACAGCAGAAAAACTATGTCCAACAGGATAACCTATTAAACCATATAGCTGCTTCTCTTCGTGGCTCATCGGACTCCTTTGCTTTAAAGGTATGGGCCTTGAGATTTTCTATCTTTCACGGCAAGCTTATTGACAGCGTTCAAAAATGCTTTAGCGGAAGCCTCGATAACATCAGTTGACGAACCGCGTCCTATCGCCATCTTATCGCCCAAAGCAACCTTAACCGAGACTTCACCCAAGGCGTCTTTCCCTGAAGTAACAGCTTCAATACGATAATCAAGCAACTTAGCCTTCACCTTCGTCAAAAGCTCTATCGCCTTGTAAGTGGCATCCACAGGGCCGTCTCCTGTAGATGAAGCTTCTATAACCTTTCCGCGGAACTTCAGGCTGACAGTTGACTTCGGCGCGTCCTTTGTGCCGCTTGAGTAAGAGATCGTATCAAATTGCCATATCTCCTGCGGCCTGTTAACCTCATCTTCAACAATAGAAGCTATATCTTCTTCATAAATGGTTTTTTTCTTATCAGCGAGCTCTTTGAACTTTTCAAACGCGCGCGCAAGTTCGCTCTCAGACAACTTTATGCCCATCTCGTTAAATTTTTTCTCCAAAGCATGACGGCCCGAATGCTTGCCAAGGACAAAACCCTCGCTTGTTCCCGAGAAACCCACGTCCTGCGCGGCTATAATCTCATAAGTCTGCCTTTTTTTCATAATGCCATCCTGGTGGATGCCTGACTCATGCCTGAACGCGTTCAAACCGACTATGGCCTTGTTAGGAGCAACGACAAAACTGGTAAGTTTTGACACCAAACGCGATGTTTTATAGATCTCTTTTGTGTTGACGCAGGTATCAACGCTCTTAAATATATCCCTGCGGGTCTTGACAGCCATGACTATCTCTTCCATTGAAGCATTGCCTGCGCGTTCACCTATGCCGTTAACCGTACACTCAACCTGCATAGCGCCGTTAATGATCGCGCTCAAAGAATTAGCAACAGCCAACCCGAGATCATTATGGCAATGGACCGAAATAACAGCTTTATTGATATTAGGAACATTGATAGAGATAGACTTGATCAAAGCACCGTATTGCTCAGGATAGGCGTAACCTACAGTGTCCGGGATGTTGACGGTCTTAGCGCCTTCGGCAATAACCGCCTCAACCACGCGGAACAAAAATTCAGGTTCTGTCCGGGAAGCATCTTCCGGAGAGAATTCAATATCATCGGTCAATTTTTTCCCGTAACGCACAGCCTCCCTGGCAAGCCTCAATATCTCATCTTCAGCTTTTTTCAGCTTATACTGCATATGGATTTTAGAGGTGGCAAGAAATATATGCACGCGCGCGCCGGACTTGGCGCCCTTGACAGCCTGATACGCGCAATCAATATCTTTAGGTATTGCGCGCGCGAGGCCGCAGATAATAGCGCCTTTGACAGATGAAGCTATTCTTTTGACCGCGTTAAAATCGCCATTGGAAGAAATAGGGAACCCTGCCTCAATGACATCAACCCCCAAAGCGACCAGTTGATGAGCGATCTCTATTTTTTCCCGCTCATTCAAAGTCGCGCCGGGCGCCTGTTCACCGTCTCGCAGAGTTGTATCGAATATTATAAGTTTTTTCATAGTTAAGACTAGTCTAATTCTTACAGTCTATAGTCTATAGTCTATGGTCTATCGACTATAGACTATGAGAAAAGCGTTTACGCTTTTCTCATCCACGGCATCATTCCGCGGAGTTCTTTACCGACTTTCTCTATCGGATGATTATCGCCGTCACTTAACAATTTATCAAAATTATGGCGGCCATCCTCATTCTCCTTGATCCATTCCTTGGCAAATTTGCCTTTGACAATTTCTTTCAATATCTTCTTCATCTCCTTACGGGTCTTCTGCGTAATAATACGAGGCCCCCTGCTCAGATCGCCATAACAGGCGGTGTTTGATACTCCGCGGCGCATACCTGAAATACCACGCTCCTGGATAAGGTCTGTAATAAGTTTTAACTCATGTAAAACTTCAAAATAAGCTATCTCAGGCTGATAACCGGCCTCGATCAAAGTATCAAAGCCAGCCCTGATAAGTTCGGAAACTCCGCCGCAAAGCACAGCCTGCTCGCCGAAAAGATCCGTCTCTGTCTCTTCAGAAAACGTTGTCTCAATAACACCGGCTGTTGTGCCTTTGATACCCAAAGCATAAGCCAAAGCGATATTCTTGGCATTACCTGAAGCATCCTGATGTATAGCCAATAAACATGGCACGCCTTTGCCCTCTTCATACATGCGCCGCACTAGAGCACCCGGGCCTTTTGGCGCGATCATGATAACATCAATATTCTTTGGCGGCTTGATCTGCTTAAAACGGATATTAAACCCATGAGAAAATACAAGAACTTTGCCTTTTCTCAAATTAGGCTTTATGGCTTCAACATAAACCTTTGCCTGCACATGATCCTGCGTCAATATCTGTATGATATCCGCCTGCTTGGCGGCTTCACCGGCGCTGACAGGATTAAAACCATCTTTCTTTGCCTGCTCAAAATTCGGCGTGCCTTCCATCTCCGAAACGATAACATCCAGGCCGCTGTCCCTCAAGCACAGAGACTGGCCGCGGCCCTGTATGCCATAACCAATGATAGCGATTTTTTTACCATGCAGATATTTCAGGTCCGCATCCTTATCATAATAGATCTTCATAATACTTCCTTTCTCTGTTAATTTAAAAATTCATTTAAACTCGCAAGAACTATCGGCTTGCCGAACTACTTGGCTATAGCCGTCCTGCCTGATTTTACCAATTCAACAACCTTAAAATCTTTTAATTCACCCAGAAAATTAGCCACCTTTGCCTGATCCGACACAAGCTCGACGATACAAGAGCCTTCTCCATGAGCGATTATATCTGCCTTATAGCGGGCAACAACCTTTTTCAGCCCAGAGAGGTCTTTTTTCTCCAAAGCCAATTTGACGAATACAAGCTCGCGCTCGATATATTCTTTTTTGGTAAAATCTATTATTGTTATGACATCTATGAGCTTATTGAGCTGTTTTTTTATCTGCTCTAATATCTTTTCATCCTGCGCGTTGACAACCACCGTCATGCGCGAAATAGTGGAATCCTGAGTCTCTGAAACAGTGAGAGAATCAATATTATAACCACGCGCGCTGAATAACCCGGCCACGCGCGCTAAAACTCCGAATTTATTTTCAACCAATATGGAAATTGTATGCTTCATATTTCACCTCATCCGCGCGATTAATAATTCTTAACTTCTTTTCTCATGCTGTCTATGGGCTAAGACTATGCCATCCCGCCGAGCATGCGGTTCAGCGCTTCACCCGCAGGCACCATAGGAAAGACGTTCTCCTCAGGCTCTATCACAAAATCCATGACCACGACATTAGGTGTTGCCAATGCCTCTTTTATAGCAGACACAACACCGTCCTTTTTCGTGATCCGTATACCCTTAGCGCCATACGCTTCGGCGAGTTTCACAAAATCAGGGTTCTGCATCAGAGTATACGAATAACGCTTTTTATAAAAAAGCTCCTGCCACTGCCTCACCATGCCTAGGGAACCGTTATTCAATATAGCTACCTTGACAGGCAGCTTATTGCAGACAGCAGTTGCCAATTCCTGTATATTCATCTGTATTGAGCCGTCGCCTGCTATATCAAAAACCACTTTTTCAGGCCGCCCGATCTGAGCGCCTATCGCAGCAGGCAGCCCAAACCCCATCGTACCCAATCCGCCGGACGATATCCAGGTCCTGGGATGAATATGCTGATAAAACAGGCATGCCCACATCTGATTCTGCCCCACCTCAGTCGTAATAATAGCATCGGAACCCGTCAATTCCTGTATTTTTTCAATTACGAACTGCGGGCGCAGTCTATCATCCTGCTTATACGCAAGAGGAAATTCCTTGCGCCATTTTTCTATCTGAATAAGCCACGCTTTTGTATCCGGGGCTTTTCGCAGGCAACCTAAAAGTTCCCTCAAGATCTCTTTTGCATCGCCGACTATAGGCACATCCACGCGTATATTCTTACTGATAGACGTCGGGTCAATATCAATATGAATGATCTTGGCATTAGGCGCGAACGCGTCAATACGCCCCGTGACACGGTCATCAAAACGAGCCCCTACGGCAATTATCAGATCCGACTCCATAATAGCATGATTCGAATACGCCGTCCCGTGCATACCGAGCATACCCAGTGCCAAAGGATGATTACCGGCAAACGCGCCCAGCCCCATGAAAGTCATGGTGACCGGTATCCGGTTCTTCTCAACCAGGACCTTTAATTCTTCACTCGCGGCAGAAGTTATGACACCGCCTCCGACGTAAAAAATGGGGCGCTTGGCTTTCTCTATCATCTTGGCCGCTTTTTTTATCTGGCCCGGATGGCCTTCATAACGCGGCTGATAACTTCTTAAAAAAACAGATTCAGGCCACTCAAACTCCATCTTCGCGTTCTGGACATCACTCGGAAAATCTATTACAACCGGGCCCGGCCTTCCTGTTGAGGCTATATAAAAAGCCTCACGCACTGTGCGGACCAGGTCTTTAATATCCTTCACTAAAAAATTATGCTTGGTGATAGGCCGCGTTATGCCTGTCACGTCAGATTCCTGAAACGCGTCATTACCTATCAAAGACGTGCGTACCTGCCCTGTTATCGCGACCATCGGAATTGAATCCATATAAGCATTCGCGATGCCGGTGACAAGATTTGTAGCACCAGGGCCTGAAGTAGAAATGCAGACCCCGACCTTCCCGGTAGCGCGCGCGTAACCGTCTGCCGCGTGAGCAGCACCCTGTTCATGGCGCGTCAAAATAAACTTCAGGTCTTTGACATCATAAAGAACGTCAAATGTGGGAAGTATCTGCCCTCCAGGATAACCAAAAACAACCTCAACGCCTTCGCGTTTTAAGGATTCGATCAATATCTGCGCACCTGTCATTATCGCCATAATTCACCAACCTCCTGATTAAAAGTCACAAAGTCAAAAAGACACATGTTCAATCAAAAGATCACGAAGGGACTAGGGGATAGGTCCTATGTGATAACTAAAACCCAGAACCTGGAACCTAGAACCCTGTTTTTAACACCGCTCCCTGATCTGCTGATGAGACCATCTTTGAATATCTCACAAGATAACCGCTCTCAACATTCGGTTTAGGGTGTTTAACTTTCTTAAGCCTTAATTTTAACTCTTTTTCAGAGATTTTCAACTCTAGTTTCCGACGAGGCAAATCTATAACTATCCTGTCGCCTTCTTTTACCGCGGATATTGGCCCGCCTTCAACAGCTTCAGGCGAAATATGCCCTATGCAGCAGCCACGCGTGCCTCCTGAAAAACGGCCGTCAGTAATAAGGGCTACAGAATCAGCCAGGCCCATACCTACTATGGCAGCTGTGGGTGCAAGCATTTCGCGCATACCCGGCCCGCCTCTCGGGCCTTCGTAGCGTATAACCACACAATCCCCGGGCTTTATCCTGCCCGAAAGGATAGCAGCCTGAGCGTCTTCTTCGCGTTTATAAACACGCGCCCTGCCTTCAAATTTCATCATCTTTTCACTTACGGCGGACTGCTTCACAACAGCACCGAGCGGCGCGAGATTTCCGAACAAAATAGCGATACCGCCTTCTTTATAATAAGCCTTTTCAGGCAGGCGGATCACTTCATCATCATAAATTATGGCGCGATCAGCGATCTGATGCGTTGATAGACCATTGACTGTTTCAACATTATTGATCTTCTTTTTTAAACTTTTTAGCACAGCGGGTATCCCGCCTGCGGCATCAAGATCTTCCATAAAATACTCACCCCCGGGAAGCAGGCTGGTGATGCGCGGGGTATCCTTGCTTATCACGTCAAAATCCTTAAGTTCGAGGTCAATACCGGCTTCGCGCGCTATTGCCAATAAATGCAACACAGTATTGCTTGAACCGCCCAAAGCCATATCGATCTTTATCCCATTTTCAAAAGCCTTCTTAGTCATTATCTTTGAAGGCGTAATATTTTTCCTGACCAACTCTACTATGCGTTCGCCTGAAGCCTGAGCTATCCTGCGTTTTTTCGCGGATACAGCCAAAGCGGTAGCGCATCCGGTCAAAGACATACCCATAGCTTCTGTAATACAGGCCATTGTATTCGCAGTATATAAACCCTGACAGGAACCTGCTCCGGGGCAAGCCTCAGCCTCAAAACATCCCAATTCTTCTTCTGTTATCTCGCCTCTCTTAAAACGCCCGACAACCTCAAACGCATCCCCAACCAGAGATAATCTTTTTTGCTTATAACGGCCGGAAAGCATGGGCCCTGCTGTCACGACTATCGTCGGAACATTCAGGCGCGCGGCAGCCATGATCATGCCTGGTGTGATCTTGTCGCAATTTGTCAAACACACCAGGCCATCAAGGCTGTGCGCGTTGACAAAACATTCAATAGAATCCGCTATGAGCTCACGCAATGCTAAAGGATAGCGCATCCCCGGATGCCCCATGGCTATACCATCACAAATGCCAGGTATACCGAAGAAAAAAGGCGTACCGCCTGAAGCCATAACGCCGCGCTCGATAAAACGCTCAAGGTCCCTCATGCCTATATGGCCGGGGATGATATCGTTAAAACTCGTCGCGACAGCTATCAAGGGCTTGTCCATATCCTTCCTTGAAATACCGGTCGCGCTCAATAACGCCCTGTGCGGAACACGTTCGACACCTTTTGTTATAGCATCGCTTCTCATATTCATAACCACCTCATTTTAATCGTCCCCTTCGAACGCTTCAGCTTTCTTATCGTGCAGCAATTCAAAATGGCGCTTCATATTCTGATCCTTTACGTACTGCTTCACAAGATTCGCCGAATCTTTTATCTTCAGCTGATCGAACAAGAACGCGAAAATCTTTTCAACTTCCTCGGCGATCCTGCGCCTTTCGGCTATCGACATAATATCTTTTTTAAAAGGCCCAAGAGCCTTTTTTCTGGACTTATAAAAAAATTGCTCGTCGGTCATGCCTGGCTTCATCTCATCCTTTGCTTCAACTTTGAGCCAGTCATATATCTTCTTCTTAAGTTCAGCCGGGAAAAATTTGCTGTCTAAAACCATATTCTGGAACTGAGTCGCCAAATGCACCTCAGCGGCGTCAAATCCCGGAAACTTATGAAACTCAGTTTCAGGCAAAGTAGATGCTCCGTGCTGCACAGAGCCTGCCATCTTGTATTCTTTTTTACAAACCTCAGTTATGCTCTTTAAAACATTAAAATCAAGATTTACCTTGGCCATTGTGCCGTCAGCAAGAACCGTTCCGCCGTGGCTTGTGCCGGTCTGTACGCTTATCTTGGAGATCCCCTCAACCCCTTTTGGCAATTTCTCCAGGTATAATTTCATAAAAGCGCGCAGGTCTTCAGGCGTTGAATTTTTCGTGCCGACCTCTCCTATCTCGCCGCCTACTGAAATATTAATGTTCTTTGGCTGTATACTGCGGATATAGGCGGTCAACTCAGCGCAAAGTTCGGAATTAAGTTTCTGCTGCGCTAAAAGATCACTCTGCGAAAGATCAACAACGGTCGAGCTGTCTATATCGATATTATAAAAACCGGCTTCAATAGATTCCTTTATAAGCTTTTTAAGGCTCTCGACCTCGGCTATCGGATCTTTCTTAAAATTCTTGGCATTGACCTGAAAATGGTCTCCCTGTATAAATACCGGGCCTTTATAACCTTGCGCCAAAGCCGCGGCAAGTAACACCGTCGAATATTCCAGCGGCTTTTGATCGGTATAGCCCATCTCAGAACGCGCGATCTCAAATATAAAAGCTCCGGCGTTGATCTTCAAGGCCTCTTGAAAGATAGCGCAGGCAAGATCATAAGTCAGGGAACGCAGATTCATGGCAGGGACCGTAAACCCGGAAAATTTATTCTCTCCGCGCGCCTTATATAGATCATGGATTGAAGCCGGATATACCCCTTTAGCATTCGCTTCAGCCCATATAGCGTTTATCGCGTCTTCTTTCTTTTTTACATCCTTGGAAACAACAACATCCATTATCAAACTATCTATCTGTTTCTTTTCCATTCAAAACCTCGCTCCCTTGATCACTGCTCGTATTATTATGTCTTGAGTTTTTGTATTTACTTATTATTCTCAGTTTTCGCTAACCGCTAACCCATATTGACTTTTTTACTCTGCAATCTTGTGTCCTTTTGACCTTTCGTCCTTGTGACTTGTTTACGTCAACACCCTTATCATCTTAAAAACTTCTGTCGGATCAAATTTATACCCGCTGCACGCTACTTCAAGCGGCACGACATTTATCTTATCGCAGACCAGGCCAACCGCCTTACCGCTCTCACCGCGCACCAAAAGATCAACGGCAGCCACGCCAAGGCGCCCTCCGAGTATACGGTCTTCCGCTGTAGGAACCCCGCCGCGCTGGACATGCCCTAGGACAACGGCGCGTGTTTCTAAATCAGTCAATTCCGAAATTTTTTCAGCCAATTCAACGCCTTTGCCGGCGCCTTCAGCAACAACGATTATCCAGCTAGCTTTTCCGCGAATATAACCTTCCGTTATCTCCTGGCATACATCGGATATTTCATACCGTAGCTCAGGTATCAGAACCTGCTCAGCTCCACCGGCTAAGGCAACCTTCAAAGCAAGGTATCCGCAGTTACGGCCCATGACCTCCACCACATAAATACGCTCCATGGAATTTACGGTATCTTTGATCTTATCTATTGCGCCCAGCGCGGTTTCTATGGCGGTATCCGCGCCTATCGTATGCTCTGTGCCATTTAAGTCATTATCTATCGTACCCGGCACACCGATGCAAGGTATGTTCCAATCAAGCGATAACGCGCGCGCGCCGCGGTAACTTCCGTCACCGCCGATAACTACAAGCGCGTCTATAGAATTACTGCGCAATATTTCAACCGCGCGCTTCTGGCCT
>CAYSCK010000041.1:0-11896 GCA_964429525.1 uncultured Planctomycetia bacterium | reverse complement strand
TAATACAGGCGGATTTACAAAAGAACTCAATTATTTATTCCGGTCATTTTAATCAGCCAAACTTTTTTTAAAACATCATAAAAAAACAGCCCCGCACTTTATGCGCGGAGCTGCTTTTATAATACAAAAAACAACATTATTCAATAGGTGTTCCTGTAGAATCAGTGCCCACTCTGACTACACCTGAGTGATCAACAAAGAAATTGCGCACACCTGTGACATTAGCTGTCTGAGGCGTTGCAGCAACTCCATATGTTGTACCGCCGCCTGACCAGGTAAATGTATAACCTGATTTGTTGCCGCCACCCAAAACTGAATCTATATACGGCGGGTTAGCGGACGACAATGCTGACAAGTTGGTCGGATAAGCCGGAGGTGACTGAGCAGATCTGAAACTTTCTGCCGCGGTGCTGACGGTTCTCATCGCCGCGATAGCAGTTGCTTCATTAGCGCTTAAGCGCGCACGGAGCAAATTTGGAATCGCGATAGCAGCCAAAAGAACAATGATGGCCACAACGATCATGATTTCGACAAGCGTAAAACCTTTTTTTGAACGCATCTTACACTCCTCCTTTCACGACAAAGATTAACTTTTACGCATTCCTTAGAATAGAATTACAATGCCTCTGTGGAATATTTAGCGTAAAGTCTGTCATCTGTTGACTTTAGATTAACTCACCTCCTTCCACATGTCAAGTACTTTTACCATCCCATAAGATAGGACCGGTACCTTGCCCTACAAGGATTGGCAAGTACGCCGTTTTCTACGGCGTATTGCGCTTTCTGCGCTTACACTTGGCCCAATAGGAATGGCCAGTATTGCGCTTTCTGCGCAAAATAAAAAAGCCTATTCACCCCAACACGCTAAAGCTGGATAGAATAGGCACATAAACTTACTGACAACGGCAACTGGCTACCCTTCCAATATAAAATTATTGGGTTAGACCCGACCCTTATAATGAATTGGGTCGGTCTATCCTTTCTGGATAAGGCCCTATAGCTTTGTGCCCCACTCTTTCGAACCCTCGCGCATCAGGGCCCCCGCTGTTTCGTTTTGCGAAGCAAAACTACGGGGATGGTTTACCCTTTCGGTACTTCCAATTTTCTAAAGAAAGTATAGCATGGGAACACGGAAATTCAAGGCAGGGGCAGAAATCCGAAAACCGATATCTGATGTCCGAAATCCTGACTTTTCGAACTTCCGACTTCGAACTTCGGGGTTCAAATTTATCTGATCAATTCCGTGATCTTAAATATCGGCATGAACAAAGCAATAACAATACCGCCAACAGCAATACCCAGCAATCCGATAACAAGAGGCTCGATCATTGAAGTCAAACCACTGACAGCGGCATCAACCTGTTCATCATAAAAATCAGCTATCTTATTAAGCATCTTCTCAAGCTGGCCTGTCTGCTCACCGACAGAGATCATGCGCACAACCATTGGAGGAAACGCGCCGCTCCTTGATAATGGCTCAGAGATAGGTTCGCCTTCTTTTATGGAGATCCGCGCGTTATCAACAGCTTCTTCAACAACCTTATTGCCTGAGGTTTTACCAACAATATCCAACGCGCTCAATATAGGAACACCGCTTTTGACAAGAGTAGCAAGAGTTCTTGAAAACTTTGCCACAACAACTTTTCTCAGTAAAGGCCCGAAAACCGGCATACGTAATGAAAATCTATCAAACTGATACCTGCCTCTTGGCGTATTAAAATATTTTTTTGCGATAAATCCTAAAATGCCGAAAATGATAACGACAAAAAGAAAGAACCTGCGCAGTACATCCGAGATCATGATAAGGATCTGCGTCGGCAACGGCAATGTACCGCCCAGCGATGCGAAAATACCCTTAAATGTAGGCACGACCTTAACAAGAAGCACAATAGTAATTAAAACAGCCATTGAAATCACCACCGCCGGATACACCAGGGAAGATTTGACTTTTCGCTGAAGGGCGCTCGATTTTTCCAGATAAGTCGCGAGACGGTCTAATATCTCATCCAATAACCCGGAGGTCTCGCCCGCCTTGACCATATTAATATAGAGATTAGAGAATATTTTTGGGTGCCGGCTTAAAGCCTCATTAAGGCTCGAACCACTCTCAATGTCATCCTTTATTTTAAGAGTTACCCCGGAAAGGATCTTGTTCTCTGCCTGCTCGCTTAAAATATGCAATGCCTGAACAAGAGTAATACCGCTCTCAACCATCGTAGCGAGCTGCCGCGAAAAAACGACAAGATCATCAAGTTTTATACTCTGATCTTTTACGGCCCTGAACTGCTCCTCTTTGACAGAAATAATGATAAGGCCTTTTTTATGCAATACAGCCAGAGCATCCTCCTGGCTCCTGGCCTCCAAGACCCCCTTGATCCTTAACCCCTGATTGTCTTTAGCTATGTAACCGAAGAATCCCATAAAATTTAAAATGTTAGAACTGGTTAACTACTTTTAAAAAAGCCTCAACCACAACAGGATCAAATTGAGCGCCGCTGTTTCTTCTGATCTCCTCTATTGCTTCATTGACAGACAATCCGACTTTCCTATACGGCCGCGCCGATACCATCGCGTCATAGCTGTCAGCTACCGTCATTATACGGGCGCCAAGCGGGATCGATTCGCCTTTAAGGCCATCAGGATATCCTTTACCATCCCAGCGTTCATGATGATGCTTTACTATATCTATCACATTATCCAAAAATTTCAAGGGTTCTAATATCTGCGCGCCTTTTTCTGCGTGTTGTTTTATCTCGTTGAATTCTTCCTGGGTCAAAGCATCAGGCTTACTCAGAATATTATCATGCACCCCTATCTTGCCTAAATCGTGCAACTGGCAGGAGTCTTTAATATTCTCTATATAAAGCATATCCACACCCATCTGGCGCGCGATAAGCTCAGCATAACGGGTAACATTATCAGAATGAGAATACGTGTAATGGTCACGCGCGTCTATCGCATGAGCCAACGCTTTTATTGTGCGCATATAAGTTTCACGCAGGTCCTCATAGAGGCGAGAGAGATTTTTCGTGCTCTCTTCTATGCGACGGCCTAAAAGAAGATTCTGCTTTTGCAAAGAAATGTTGCGCTCCTCTATCCCTTTTAAAGACTTTGAATTATTAAAAACAAACTTACGCGATTCCAACTCGTGCCTGACCTTAAAATAAAGCTCATCTGATTTCAAAGGCTTATACAGATAATCCGAAGCTCCCAAATTTATAGCCTCCTGTATCAGATTGAAACTATCCGCGTATCCCAGAATTATCAATGATAGGTTTTCATCGCGCTTTTTGATCTCACGCACAAAATATCGCGGGTCCAGATCTTTAATAGTCAAGTCCATGAGGATCAGGCTCGAAGAATTTTCTCCATACAATTGCAGACCCACACTGGCTGTTTGAGCCAGGCTGACCTCAAAACCCCTGGGGACAAGAACTGACTTTATCAGGTTACAGGTGGATTCGTCCGAATCAATAACCAGGACATTTGCTTCAGCCATTATATCCTCAATCCTCAGTAGTAGCCTGAATCGCTTCTTCCAATGTAATTACACCTTCGGAGACCTTCAGCATGGCATCATCACGCAGAGTCATCATGCCTTTTTCCTTCATAGCGAATTCCTTGATCTGGCCTGACGACACGCGCCTGATGATAAGATCCCGCAATGAATCATCGATCAACAAGACCTCGTGGACTCCGATGCGCTCAAAATATCCCGTATTATTACAACGCGGGCACCCTTTGCTTTTATAAAACGTAGGCTGCCTCCCGTCCTTGATAACCCTGTCTAACCCTAATTTTTTCCAACTTTCCTTAGGTATATCCGTCTCCTGCCTGCAATATGTGCAGACCTTACGGCATAATCTTTTGGCCGAGGTAACAATTAAACTCGATGCCACAAGAAAAGGTTCTATACCCATATCCACAAGACGTGTTATAGCTCCAACCGCGTCATTTGTATGCAGGGTAGATAAGACTACCTGGCCTGTTAAAGAAGCCTTAATGGAGATATCAGCGGTTTCTGAATCACGGATCTCTCCCACCATTATAACATCCGGGCTCTGCCGCAGTACTGAACGAAGCCCGGAAGCAAACGTAAGGCCTATATCAGCCTTAACGGGTATCTGCGTAATCCCCTCAACCTGATATTCAACCGGATCCTCGATAGTAACAATATTCAGTTCCGGTGTATTTAATTTATTTAATATTGAATAGAGTGTGGTGGATTTTCCGCAACCCGTTGGGCCTGTTATCAGGATCATTCCATATGGTTTTTTTATAGCTTCCATAAAAAGCCTCAGCGGCTCAGGAGACAACCCAAGAGTATCCAGGCCTGTAGACAACTTTGATTTATCCAGGGTCCTTAACACAAATTTCTGGCCAAATGTGGTCGGAAGCGCCGAAACACGGAAATCTATCTCTCTGTCCTTAAGCTTTACTTTAAATCGGCCATCCTGAGGAAGCCTCGCTTCAGTAATATCCAAACCTGAAATTATCTTGATCCTGGCCAATATAGCGTTCTGATTTTTTTTCGGAAGACGGAAAACATCATAAAGATGGCCATCTATGCGATAGCGCACTCGCAATTCTTTCTCCATGGGTTCAACATGAATGTCTGAAGCTCGCCTTTTCAGAGCCTCGGTTATTGAAAGATCCACTATTTTAACAATGGGCGCTTTAGAGCTTTCCTCTAAAACACTGCCCAATTCCAAGGCGCCATCCATCCTGACAACCTCAACCTCTGAGCCCTTTGCCTCCTCTTCAACCAAGCTTGAGATATCCTCCGTTGCCGTAGAAGAACTAAAAAATTTATCCAAAACCTTTACAATATCTTTTTCACTGGCTAAAACAATATCTATCTCAGAACCTGTTATAACCTTTAGATCATCTATTGCAAAAATATTCATGGGATCACTCAAGGCCACAGTAAGAACATTGCCTATTTTTGAAATAGGAACCACTTTGTACTGGCGCGCGAGTTTTTCAGGGATAAGCTGAATGATCGAAAGATCGATCTTATATTTAGAAAGCTCCAGAAAAGGTATAAACAGCTCCCGCGAAAACACCGCCATAAGCTCCTTCTCCTTGACAAACCCCTCCCTTACCAAGATATCCTTCAGATTTCCTCCTGAATCCGCGTGAATCTTAAGCGCCTTTTCTAGATCCTGAGGAGTTATGATTTTTGCCTCAAGCAGGACATCAGTCAATTTTTTCTTTAAAATAGCCATAATTTAATAATTGTGAAAGTCACAAGATCAAAAGATAAAACAACTTAAAAACGGAAAAACAAAAAAACATAAAAACATCAATAACAATTCAAGATCACACTCTCTTGTCTTTTGGTCTTTTGGTGTTTTGGTGTTTTGGTTTACGTGAATCACAAACTAATCAATCTGCTCATCCGGAGCTGTAACACGTAAAATTTCCTCAATAGTAGTCATACCTTCAAGGATCTTTTGCACGCCGTTCTCCCTCAAAGTCTGCATCCCATCTCTTCTTGCTGCAGCCTTGATCTCAGATTCCTGCGCGCGCTTTATAATAAGCTCTCTGACAACAGGTGTCAGAGTTAAAACTTCCCCTATAACAGCACGGCCGCTATAGCCTATATTAAAACATTTTTTGCAGCCTTTTCCACGATAAGCCATTTTAGGCGCCTTTAAACCGTCCTTAATACCCAAAGTCTCAACCATCGCGTCGGTCAAAGGATAGCTCTCTTTGCAGGAATCGCAGACTTTGCGGACCAGACGCTGATTAACTATGGCTATAACTGATGAGGTGATCAAAAATGGTTCAACCCCCATATTAACCAGCCTGATCACCGTTCCTGCGGCAGTCGTAGTATGCAAAGTGCTTAAGACCAAGTGTCCGGTCAAAGCGCTTTTTATGGCAATATCGACTGTTTCAAAATCCCTGATCTCTCCTACCATCATAACATCAGGGTCCTGTCTTAATATAGAGCGAAGGCAGCTCGCGAATGTCAGGCCTATCTCAGGCCTTATTGAAACCTGATTTATACCTTCAAGCTGATATTCAACAGGATCTTCAACAGTCACGATATTGTCCTCAGGCGAATCGACATAATTCAATACCGAATACAAAGTCGTGGTCTTGCCCGATCCTGTAGGGCCGCATATCAGGATCATGCCATGAGGGCTGTCAGCAGATGTTTTTATCGTTGCCAATGTATTAGGATCAAAACCCAGCCTGTCTATATCCAAAGTTGCCGTACTCTTATCCAAAATTCTTAAAGCTACTTTTTCTCCGTGAAAAGACGGCAGGATAGATACCCTGAAATCAACAAAACGATCCTGCATCTTTATCTTGAAGCGCCCATCCTGAGGCAGCCTGTGCTCGGCGATATCCAGATCTGACATAACTTTTATGCGGGAGACAATGGAAGGATGGAATTTAACCGGCGGCGCTTCAATCTCGCGCAAGATACCGTCAACACGCACCCGGATACGCATGGAATATTCCCAGGGCTCGATCAGAATATCGCTCGCGCTCATTTCAATCGCCCGCTCAAGGAGAAGATTGGTTATTTTTATTACCGGCTTCTCTTTGGTGAGACGGACCAATTCCTGAGTATCAAAACCTACCTCTTTGGAGGCGCGAATAACCTCTATATCAACATCCGCTATGTCTTTTATTATATCATCTATAGCCTGGGCAGGAGGCTCTTCATAATACTGCTCAATAGAAGACAATATTTCTTTCTGTTGTGCGATAATGGGATTTATCTCAAAACCCGTCAGAGATTTTACATCATCTATGGCGAAAATATTCAATGGATCAGCCATGGCAACAGTCAGAGTGTTTCCCATCTTGGCGACAGGAATTATCTGGTAGTGCTTTGCCATATCCTTATGTATCAGCTTTAAAACTTCGGGGTCTATTTTGAAACGGGAAAGAGATATAGGAGGGAATCCAAGCCCTTCGCTTAGGGCAAGGAGCAGATCGCGTTCGTCAATCAGGTTTAATTTTACTAAACAATCGCTGAGTTTCCCGCCATGCTCCCTCTGTACCTGCAGGGCAAGCTTCAAATCATCTTCTGAGATGAGCTTGTTTTTTATGAGTATCTCTTGTAAGCGCTCTCTTAGTGAACTCATATTTTCATAAGATCAGATTTCCGCATACCAGATCACTAACAAGGCTAAATAACCGGATCTTTCAAAAACAAAAAAACTCTGCTGATATTCGTGGCTGGAATTTATCAGGAAAACAGGATTTGGCAACTCAAGATTCAGCTCTTAACTAGATATAAAAACTATTTTTTTGCATAACACTTCTCAATAGCCCTGCGAATATCGCTGGTAGTGCTTACAAAAGCCTGAACAACACACTTTGAGATCATTTCAACATCTTCTATGGCCTGGGTATTCAAAGGATTAGACATTGCAACAGTCAGGTTATTGCCTATTTTGTCTATCGGTATGAGGCAATACTGGCGCGCCACTCCGGCAGGTATCATATTCGCCACTTCAGCGTCAATCTCATAATTGTTTAAAGGCAGATAAGGAAATCCATACTGGGCCGTAAGCACCTGCGCGATGTCTTCTTCTTTTGCAAAGCCAAGCTGCACAAATATCTCACCGATCAGACCGCCGTTTATCTTCTGATAATCAAGCGCCTTCTGAAGATGCTCAGGTATTATGATCTTTCTCTCAATTAATAATTCACCGAGTTGCTTTGTAGAAATTCTTTTTAAGGAAACCATTATTAGTTAGGTAATTTTCTCCTGGTTATTTATAAGTTTTTCGGCTTTATCAAGGAGGGCCGAAGAATCCTCCCCGTCAACGGGGTTCTCAACCACGGCAACGGCAATATCCTGTTTTTTCAGATCATTTCCTCCCGGGAAATTTACAACCAGCTTACTCCTTATCTGCTCAGCCAGTTCCTGCGCCTGCTTTTTGTTCCTCTCAGACAGAATTATGCCGAATTCATCGTAGTTAATGCGGCCTGCCCTGTCCAGCTCGCCGAAGTTATCTTTGATGATCCCCGCCACTTTCTTCAGAAGTACTTCTACCGCCAACTCTCCGGATCTTTCAAACAGGCCTTTTAAATTTTTCAGCTTTAACGCGATAAAAGCGCACGGCCTCTGATGGGACATGGCCCTCAATATCTCTTCATCAAGCCTGTCAACAATATAGCGGCGGTTATACAGCTCAGTAAGCGCGTCCTTAACTTCAAGGTCTTCCACCTTCTTGATAAGATAATCATTATCTATCGCGATACTGAGCTGTTTGACAAAAACATCCATGTACTCCGCATCATCCTGGGCATAGGCCGAAGAATCAGAAAAATTTGCTATGCCTAAAAGCCCCTTAGGCTCTCCGTGCGTCACGATAGGCTGTATCAAAGCGGCACTGGCCCCTAAAAGCTTGAGCAGGTCCACTTTCTCACGCGCGCGGTCTTTCTTATCCAGCAATACCGCTGAACGCGCCGATAAAAAACTGCTGAACATATGCTCATTGGCAGGAGACCTTGCCTCCATCAAAATGCCGTCTTGCAAACCAAAATGCGCGACTATATCAAACCTGCCGCAGGATCTCAGGACTATAAAAGAACAGGGAGACGCTGATACTTGGCCTAAACGCGAAACAACAGTTTCAAAAATATCTTTTAAATCAGTCTTTGCCGAGATCAGGCTGCCGATCTGCAGGACACCGCTTAAAGCTACAACCCGTTTATTTATAGCGCAATTTATATCCTTGGTGCGCTCGCCATAGATCTTGAGCTCATCCATATTATCTTTTATGCGATGAGACAGCTGATTTAAAGCCTGGCTCAATTCTCCGATCTCGCCCTCTCCGCTGACATCTATTTTGCGGCTCAACTCTCCGCAGGCGATACTTTTAACATCATGATTCAGCTGAATGATAGAATCGACAATTTTTTTTATGACGAAAAAACCGAAGATAGAAAGAACAATTGACGAAATTATAACAAGCCCGCTACCCTCTTTTGGCAGAAAACTGGGAAATATGAAATTCAGGAGCGCCAGGATCGGAATAACAGACATCAGGCAAAAAGCTATAATCAGCTGCGGCCTTAATTGCCTCGGCTTAACACTCGCTTTTTGAATCATTGAGATAGGCTAACATAAATTATCCAAAGGGTCAACGAAAGTTTAAGTTATCTGCGATTAAAATCACGCTTTATCCCTGGATCCAAGGTCTATGAAATCCCACGGCAGAGGTTCATCATCTCTTCTTGCTCTCAAATATTCGCCTGGATCAATACCTGCGCTTAAAAATGCCTCTTTCCAGATGGAGAAATTGAACATATTATTCCAGCTGTCGAATCTTGCCCCTTTCTGAAAAGCTTTTAAAACAACAGACCCGAGCTTTCTATCCCCACGGGCAAATACACCCTCCAGAAAACTCGAATAGACATCATGATATGATGGATGAATAGTACCCTTGCATTTTCTAAACAGGTTCTTGAGATATTCCTGTTTTTTAACGAGCGCCTCCATTGGCTCCATCGCGCACCTTTGAAAATGCGTATGCGGCTTGGGGATAAAACTTGAGATGCTTATATTCAGCTGGGCAGGATGCCCGTTTATCTCTTTTTTAAGCCTTGAAAGATCCCGAGCCATTGAAACAATGGCATCCAGATCCTCATCCGTTTCCGTAGGCAGTCCGATCATGAAATAAAGCTTCAACAGCCTGTACCCTGCCGCGAATGACTCGCCTGCAACACTAAAGAGCTCGTCAATGCTTAGATCTTTTCCGATTATTCTGCGCAGCCTGTCTGTTCCTGCTTCGGGAGCGAACGTCAGAGACGTCTTTCTCGTTGATGCGAATATCTTCGACATCTCTCCGATATATATCTTTGCCCTCAATGACGGCAAAGATATGCTTACCCCCTTGTCTTTAAACTCTTTTGAAAGTTCTGTTATTATCTCTTTCAGGTCAGGATGGTCAGATGATGATAAAGATAAAAGGGATATCTCATCATATCCGGTCAAGCGATAAAGCCTGCGGGCGGTCTCCAGTATTTTCTCAGCGCTTATAATGCGCACCGGATAGAACGAACATCTTGCCTGGCAAAAACGGCAGGAATTGGGACAGCCCCGCATAATCTCAATCGTAAGCCTGTCGTGGACTATCTCAATAAAAGGCACAACCCAATGCTTAAAATCCAGGACCCTGTCTAAATCCATGACAAAACGCTTGCTGATCTTTTTACCGACCGGCAAGCGGCAGAGGGGCGCATAAACCCCTTCCAGTAAAGACAGCCGTTTCAACAACTCTGCCCTGTCACGCGCACCCGACCTCTTATATGCTTTTATTTCAGCTATTATCTCAAGAAGGCAGTCTTCCGCCTCTCCCACGCAGAAGAGATCGATAAAATCAGCCATTGGCTCAGGATTCAAAGCGCAGGCTCCTCCCGCGATAACGAGCGGGTCATCCGCGCCGCGTTCATCAGATCTCAAAGGAATACCGGACAACGAAAGAATATTCAAAACATTCGTATAGCTTAGTTCGTACTGCAGAGAGAAACCTAAACAATCAAAATCCCTGACCGGTATTTTAGACTCAAGAGAAAAAAGCGGGATACCGCTCTCTTTAAGCTTCTCCTCCATATCAACCCATGGCGAAAAGACCCTCTCCGCGGCACAATCGCTTTGCTTGTTAAGAACATCGTAAAGCACCCTCATGCCCAGGTGGCTCATGCCTATCTCATATGTATCCGGAAAACACAGACAGACCTTAACATCAACCTTTGAAAGGTCTTTGCGGACAGAACCTATCTCCCCGCCGATATACCTTGCGGGTTTTCTTACTGATAACAACAATTCTTTGGTTACATCAACTGCCATTCAACTCTCCTGCTCTCTTGTTTTTGGCATTATTCCGTTCGGAGTCAATTTTTTATGATGCCGCTATCGATATCATCATAAAGCCCCCGTAGCGGAGGGGGAACCGTCCCGACGTGTCGGGATGGGGGAACCACGGGAGGGTTCCCAAAAGGGGCTCGGGGGCTAAGATGATATCGATGGTGACAAAGCCTTGAGCACCTCTAATTATCTACCTCTGCCTTGCGACGTTCAAAACTATCCCTATACCTATGAGATTAATAACCAATGATGACCCGCCATAACTTATAAAAGGCAACGGCAGGCCCACGACAGGCGACAATCCGGCATTCATCGCGATATTAATAAACGCGTGGAAGAAGATAAGCGCCGCAATACCTATGCACAATAAACGGCCAAAGGTATCTTTTGCCATCTCTGAGACTCTTAAGATCATGAATACAAGAAAAAAATTGAGAGAGATCAGGACGATACTGCCAAAGAATCCCCATTCTTCTCCTAGTACGGAAAAAATAAAATCAGTATGACGTTCAGCAAGAAAATTCAACTGGCTCTGCGTGCCGGCGAGCCATCCCTTACCGAATAACCTGCCGGAACCGATGGCGATCTTTGACTGAATAACCGTGTAACCCGCGCCTAACGGATCAATATTTGGATTTAAAAAAACGAGCAGCCTTGACTTCTGGTAATCTTTAAGAAAATGCCAAAAAAACGGCATCAAAACCAGGCCTGTGCCAATTAATCCCAAAAGATAACGCAAGGGTATTTCAGCAATAAAAGCTATGGATAGGAAAACAAATAGATAAACTATCGCGGTCCCGAGGTCAGGCTGCACCAGGACAAGGCAGGTCAAGAGCATAGTGAAAAATAAAGGAGCAAAAAGGCTCTTAAAAATATTTACACGGCTTGAGCTCTGCGAGACTTCATACACGCCTTTGGAGCTATAATATTTAGCAAGCAGCAGGATCAGGGCAAATTTACCGACTTCTGACGGCTGGAAAGAGATCTCTCCAAGGTCTATCCATCTCTGCGCGCCCATAATAGCGCGGCCCATAAAAAGTACAAAGATCA
>CAYSCK010000040.1:0-11986 GCA_964429525.1 uncultured Planctomycetia bacterium | reverse complement strand
ATGATTCGTACTGCTTTGTCTGGATAAGATAATCAACGTTCGCCTTAAAATCAGTAACGCCCGCCTGATTCAAAACCTGTTCTATATATTGATACTGTTTAAAACCAGTATAGTAATCGTTGGGGTTCATTATGCCCTTGCCTTCCTTATCGTAAAAATAAGGAGACGTACCTCCAAAAGACCATAAAGACTTGCTCATACCCACGAAACCGCCATGGCGTTCAACAAGGCCATTCACCTCATTCACATTCCCCGTAGGCGTGCCTCTGAATAATCTCGACCAGAAATCTTCGTTCCTGGCGGCGCCAAGGTTGGTATTCACTACTCCGTCGCCAGTCGTCATGTTCCAAATATCATAAAAATGTTCCATCTTGCTCGTATTCATGACATTTGAATCATTGCCGATAAAGGTAGTAAAGAATCCTTTAAAGCCTGTCTCGTATCCTGCCTTCAAAACAGAAGAGCCGAGATAATTGATCATGGACATCTCAGCCGAGGTCATCCCCCACTTATTCCTTGCGATGCCGTCGTCTCCCGTCTTGTATTTTCCGCCGAGAGTATTCAAAAGCACGGAAGCTGCCGCCGCGTACACCAGATCGCTATTAGACTGATACCCGCCTGCCGCGTACATTCCCAGAATATTACCTATACCTGAAGCGTAACGGAAACTATCCTGACCGAACAACTCGTTCTTCACCGCGAGCTGAACAAACGTCTTCTCAACAAGGTTCATTGTAAGGCTAGCGCGGAAACCCTGATCATACATCGCGAGATTCGCCCCGCCTAAAATCTTATCCGGAATAGAACCAAGCACCCCTGAAGAACCAAACACCCCTGAACCAGGCTTATAATCAGACGCGTGCACAAGATATGACGTATTGCCTTTAGAATCGGTTATGGTTCCATGGGATTCACCACCGATAGTAAGGCCTTTATCAAAATCCTTCTTGGAAACCGTATACATGCTGTTTTCAAGGCCAAGCTGATTTGTGAGCACCTGCCCTGCCAGATAGCCGCAGGCAGAAGCGGCAACAGGAATGATTATGTTCAAGGCTGTGTTATCGCTATTTTTAGTAAGATATTTATAAGAAAGCTGTGCAGCACCATTAGCAGCCATGCCTTTAATCGCCCCTGCCGCAAAAGCTGTGCCGCCAAGCCCAATGGCTTTTACGAGCTTACCATAAGTTGAGCTTGCAATTTTAGCTGGACTATACGCGGATGGATTCATTGCGCCGGAAGCACCTCCGGCCATCGCAGCTCCGAACAACTGAGACCATGTGGCATTCATTCCCAAATGTTTAGCAGCTATGGTAGTAGCGGCTGCACCTATCTGTGTAGTAACTATGCCAGTAAACATTGAGGACGTACCTGCGGATAAAAATGAAGTGCCTGCAGGAGCAAATGCGCCACCCACCACAAAACTCACACCCATCACCAACGCTTCTTTGCCTATATCGGATTTTGGCGCTTTAAAATAATCGCTGAAATCATATGTGTCGTAAACTGTGCGCTTTGTCCCACGCACAGCCTTTGCCACATCCTCTTCTATGAACTCAATGCCCAGGCCCGAAACATCAACTTTTGTTCTGATAAGGCCATAACCCGAGAAATGAGCCTGAGTTTCAGCTCTGTTTAAAATTCTTTCATCACCATTATCGTCAATTACCAAGCCTTCTTTAGAAAGTCCTTTAACAAGGACCATATGGTCATCATCCACGAACGCTATAAAAGGTATTATCTTATTTATAGCTTTTGCAATCTCTTTATTATTTAGGTCAAAGTCTTCCCAATAAAACGGCTTCAGGCCAAGGCCAAAAAGCTCCGCGGTCTTTGTCAAAGCATACAAAGAGCTTTCAAGCTTCTTGGTCTTGTTATAGGTATACATGTTTAAAGAATCAGAAAGGATATCTATGAGGAGGGCATAGTGGGCTATCTGCAAAGCTGAAACCCTGCGGTTCATAAGCTGGAGCATACCTGACAGAGCAACGGCTCCGCAAGTAACCAGGTTCTGGTTCGATTCATTCATCCAGGCATATAACTCTTCTATCTTTTCTTCTGATAACGATAATGGATAAGTCCTGTGGATACTGACTTCCTGTGAAAGCTTGATATCTGTAGCGCCTTTATTGGCAAGCTGGCTCAAAGAATCCTTTATAGCCTTAGCAATTGCCTTATCCGACCCTTCATCTCCTCTGAGGACAGACCCGTCCCTTGCTACGGCCGCTTGAGAAACGGAACTGATTCCGCTCCCGTTAAGCACACCGCGCCAGTTGTAGTCAACAGCCCATGCCACTTGCTCAGGCAAGAATGTCAGGACTATCAACCACGCAATCGCCTTTATCCAAGGTTTATTGCGCCAGTCTGTCACACTTTACGTTTGGTCATATAATAGCCTAACCTACGTCCCCCTTTCCTCGAGAATTTCCGGATTCTATTGCCTACCCTGATCGCCATCAGGGCAACGGCAGGACAGGTACCCCGGATAACCTGGCTTGTCCCAACAAAACACGAGTTGGGACTGCCCCGATAAACACGATCAAATCCTGCCGGATCCGATCGATCGGCCATTCTGGCAGATTTTGTCAGCACGTTAAGTGCCAGGCAAAATCTGGGCATCGGTATCGAATCGTGCCCCCGCCACAGGAAACACGCATCCGTCAATTTAGAATGCGACTGCTCTCCGGTAATCATTGACCTACATCTTGGGTACGCCACCGGTTCCAACCCCTCCGAGCAGACTACCGCTCATAAACTGTATGGCTATAGGCCCGCCGACTATAACGCCTACAACCGGCAGAATGAAAAATATCAAAGGCAAAAGCATCTTCATGGGCGACTGCAAAGCCGCGCGTTCAGCGCGCCTGAAGAACCTCTCTCGCGTATCTTCTGAAAGTATTGCTAAAGCCTCGGCTATCGGCGTCCCCATCCTGTCAGCCTGGATAAGAGTCCTCGCAAAAGCCGTCACGTCAGGCGAATTTATCCTTTTTGACAGATCCTTCAAAGCTTCGCGCCTCGGCTTACCGACCTTGATCTCATGCAACATAAGCGAAAGCTCCTCGATAAAGGCGGTCTGTTTGGACTTATCCACTATCCAGCGTGTTGCCGCGATAAAATCAAGCCCCGCATCAACACACAACGACAACAGGTCAACCGTATCCGGCAAGGAGCGCACCACAGCTGCCCTGCGCTGTTTTTGCTTTATATCAAGCCAGAGATCCGGCAGGAAAAATCCTGCCGCTCCCGCGCCTGCGACCTTTAAAATATCGCCGGCAGGCAAAAACCCTATCCCGAGAAGAACCGCGACTATCGCCAAAAACTCCTTCGCGCCCAAAAATTGCTCAACTGTGAGCGCGACGCGCGCGCCGAATAATTTATTCTCGAGATTCTCTCTCTTAACGATGCGGCGCGCTAAATAATAGTTTATCGGGCCGAAAAGATCAAAGAGCCGGACAAATATGGATTTCTTGTCCTGCAAAGAAACCTCATACCTAAGCCTTCTTTTGATGGTCTTCCTCAATTCTGTGGTCTGAAAAAACCAGACCAAAAAATTCATCGTCAGGAAGAAGATGCCGATAAATAAAAATATTTGTGACAAATAAACGCTCATGTTTTTACCTCAGATGTTAACCTTGCTGAACACCCTTATCATATACATGCCTATCAATTCAGAGATAACCGCATAGATCATCAAGCTCCTGCCCAAAGGATTGCTGAGCATCACGTCAAAATAATTCGGCTGAAAAGATACGACCAGTATCGCAAACCCTATAGGCAGGCCCGACATTACAATACCCTGTATCCTGCCCTGCATGCTCAGGGTTTTAACGCTGTCGCCCAGCTTGATCTTGGCGCGTATCGTCTGAATAAGGCGGCCGAAGAGCAGGGTTATATCTCCGCCTGTCTCGCGCGCGACGAGTATGGCCGTTGTCAAAAGATTCAGTTCCTCAGACGGCATACGCCTGTTAAGATTATCAAAAGATTCTTCCAAAGCTATACCCATCTTATTCTCGCGTAGTATCAGCCCGAATTCCTGGCTTATAGGCTGAGGCAATTCTTCCACAAGCGCCTCTATTGACTGCAATAGGCTCAACCCGCCTTTTAAACAGCTTGATAATATCATCAGGCCGTCTGTGATCTGGGCGCAGAACTTTGCTTTTCTGGCAACTATCATATTCTTAACAAATATCGCCGGGATAGCAAAACCTATGCCCAAACCTATCAACGCGCCCACAAGGCTCCTTGTTATCCCAAGGGCGACGATACAGCCTACCGTCGGAGAGATTACATTCAAAATAAAGAGCCTTTGAGGATCCATATCCAAAAACATCTCTTTGAGCTTGGTCCTTTGCGACTCAACGCCGCGCATCCTCCAAAGATACAACTTATCCCATAAAACCGGCACAAACTGATAGCACAAGACTGCCGTAGCGCCGAAGAAGAACATGTAGATAAGTGTTTTAATAAACATTTTAACCTCTAATTAATGGTGGTAACCCCTTCTTCATACTGCCTGCCTGACCCGAAACTGTCTCCTGAAGAGCGCCATTTTCCGCTTATAACGCGCCTTAGCGCAACCTGCATCGCCAATAAAGCAGCTAGGATAACTACAGCTAAAACGCTATATTCAAGCGTAGTCATTCCAGACTTAAAAAATCTATTCTTGTGCCTGCGCTCTAACATAAACTTCCATCCCGACGAATTTTTTGTTCAGGCCTGTATGTTTTATATAAAAATAATAAATCACATCTTTATTACGCGCGCTGTCTGCCGCGACAACAATGAGCTTAGGATTATTGGTATCATGAACACGCCAACGGCAAAAATCATTCAATGACGCCTTCTCTGCCTTAAAACCTTTGGCAAAATTACTGATAAAAGCCCTTTCGTAGTCAGCACGCTCAGATTCTGACTTGAATTGCGAATACTCCTCGCCCACGTTCTGATCAAGCATCCTTAAATTTGGCCAATCTATCATAGGCCTGACAACATAACGGTCTTTGACCAGCAGGCTCATAACAGTGCGCGCGAAACTGGCATCATTCTGCAGGATGCCGCATCCATACAAACCGACGGAAAGTAAACTAACAACTCCAATTATCAACGCATTTTTTATATTCTTCATTAAAACCCCGCTGTCTTTATGGCTTCTTTATGGCTTTGATACCTACACGGTTTATGCCATAGTCTGCCCTGGAGACCTTGCTTACGCTCCGCTTGAAAGGATTCCACCTGCCCAATACACCCACTCCGACACCGGGCTCGCTTCGCGTAACCTTGATCCAGCAATTATCTACACCAGCCTGGTTTGTGTCATAATTCTTCATCTTTGTGCATGTCTTCGTTAGAGAACTTTTAGTCTTTGTCCTTGGCATCTTAAAGTTTCCTGCTTCAACCTGCACGGACACGATCCCCCTTGAATCTTCCCACTCATACCTGACACAACGAGCTCCGCAATCACCCAGACCGGTAGCGACTATGCCGAACATCGCGTCGGCAAATGCTTTTATCTGGTTCTTAAAATTAGTCATCTCGGCTATCAAGGCGTCTATATCATTAAGCGCGGGCGCCAATTCATCCGCTGAATCAGTATCAACAGTCAGCGTAGCCTGGTTCACAGACGCGCTTGAACGAAAACTGCACGGCGGATTAAAGACGCACGGCCCGCAATCCGGAACAAAAATAAGATCATATCCGTTATCTATCCAAATCCATTCCCAGTGTCCGGCGCCCGCTATACAGGCTGCACAGATGGGGATCAATGGATCCGTATAATCATAATTACCTTCGTTGCAGACAGGCAGTTTTGAATCTCTCATAGCGATAAGCGCGGCCCTTATTTTCTGCAAAGCCTCTATGTCGCGAGTCAGTACCATGTAATACGTATCCTCGTCTGACGGGTTATAAGGATCATAAAAATCATACACCCAATTCTCCCATCCTGTAGCCGGAGACTGACCTTCCAATGCCTGATTATATTGATACTTCAAAGATTCATGCATAATATTGTAATTCGTATTCCATTCCTCTTTTGCCAAAGACGCTGAAGGGATCGGCGGATACATATGTAACAAAAAATTCTCGAACGTCGGAAGTGAGATAGCATCCATATAAGTAACCATGCTCCTGAGATTATCCGACATCTTATCAATTTCATCATAACCCGCAGGGATTGCCGAACAGGTTCCTTCATCCGGATCGCAATCCTCATCCGCGCACGCATTCATGCTCGCCGCAGACGGCCCGGACCCCCAGTAAGGCGTAGTGTATCCCGCGTAATTAAGCGCCCTTAAAAGGCGCACTGTATTGCCATCAACAACACCCCAGTCAGGATTCGGGCCCGGCATGGCTGTCTCTAAATAATCAGGGCCATCCACAGTAGTAACCGGCTCCATTGACCACTTGTATTCCCGCCTCTCTAAAATCCCGGGTGTATTACCATCACCGGCATAAGTATGTGTTGAAATATAATCCCTGAAATTCACCATATTGGCGATAAACGCGTCAATAATAGGTCGCCGCACATCCATTGAGTGCGTGTAACCTGAGATCCTTTCATGCCAAAAGACATAGAATCTCGGCAACAATTCCGTGCTGTCGCCATCGCCATCCATATCAGTATTGTCCGCGATCATTACAGGATCATCGACCAGTTGAGTTAAAGCTGTATAAAACGCGCTTTCTCGAAAACGGTCTGTTTCATCAAGCTTTGACAATTCTTTTCCCAGTTTTACCTGTAAGTCTTTTACATTTTGAAACTTCACA
The DNA here is from genome assembly GCA_964429525.1 of uncultured Planctomycetia bacterium. Lineage (GTDB taxonomy): Bacteria > Omnitrophota > Gorgyraeia > Velamenicoccales > Velamenicoccaceae > CAYSCK01. Next base: position 5,224 of record CAYSCK010000040.1, on the reverse strand, counting down.
GCTTCCATGTAAATACCAGAGGCGGCACCAAGTGCGCCAACGCCTGATGTAATGCTAACCAGCCCTGCTGGAACAAACACTGTTGCGCCGACAGCAGTATTCACAGGCACAATAGCTGGACCAGCTGCAGTACCGATTGCAACACCAATTTTAAAACCTGTCCATGCTCCTTGGCTAATGCTTGTCCCGGATACAGCCGCACCAGCTGCACCACCAACTGCCCCAGCAGCAGCACCAACTACAACTGCGGCCGCAGCTGTAGCTACCGCTGCCGCGGTTGTTCCAGCTATAGCGGCTGCGGCAGCTACAGCTGCTCCGGCATAAGCAAGCATCATTTGAGCAATAACCGCTAAACATACCTGACAAAAGATAACCGCGATGATCGCAACAACAATAGCTATAATTCCTGACAATATGTTTCTTTTTGTGCACTTCTTCGTTTTATTACCCAAACCTTCAAATATCATGCGCGCTTTTGTGGATAGATTTGACGCCAGCATCAATACCGCTGAATCAGCGGCATTAGACAATTTTGTAGATTCAAGCGCCACATTGCCTATATTGACAGTTGCCAGGACAAAGATCAGGGCAACGACCATCCCAAGGATAAGAAGCGTGGATATCTGTCCCCCGCAATTCTTAGCCTTTGATAGATTAGAACACGAGACTAAGGTTTTCAGTGTCCGTATCATCTACAAGTGCCTCCTCAACAGGGCTATGCGCGCTATCAACAAGCTGTATACCCTCTTCACCCAAAGGCCTGACTACGCCATCCTGCCTGCTCAACCATATATCTTTATGTGGCGCGCTGCCTGCCGCAACTCTTGTGCTCTCGTACCCTGCCTGACGCTTGACCAATTTTTCATTGAACCACACAAATGTCCTTACAATTGCCACCAAGAGTATCATAACCACGATAAGAGCGACTGATAATTCCAGTGTTGCCTGCCCCGAGCCTTGTCGAAGGGCCTGCCCCGACCTCATTAAACAGATTTTGACTCTCATAATCTTATTTACTCGTATGCCAGGTTTCTTCAACCGTCTGGACAACAGTTGAATCCACGTTCTCAGTCTCAACATTTACGTAATTCTTAGGATTGCCCTTGCGCTGATCATACCCCTGCGCGTCCAGATTATACTGCCCTATCAAAGACTTGTGCGTTGTGTCCTGCGCGGTCATGCTTTCCATTGTTGTAATGCCGGAATCTGTTTCATCCCTTGTAAAATACTCCGAACGCGTAATATCAGATGTGCTGTCAGACTGCATGCCCATGGATTTCATCTTAGGAGCGCCTCCTGTAAAAGCAAAGAGCCCGTCTTTTAAAATAGGGAATGTGTAGCATGTATCATAAGTGCCGTTAAGCGTTACACAACTTGCGTAAGTATAATTTGACGCGTACCACGCGCCTCCACCGTTAGCCTCTTTATAGATCTTGTCGGTCTGATTCGGCGGCAGGGTTTTTAAAGCGCATTTTGTCGCGCAATCTGCTCCATCCTGCCTGTTGCACTCTGAGGTGCAATAATCAACATCAACCATCATGCGTGATTGAGTGTAACACGATCCGTAATCTATCATCTCCCCTACGCAGGAATCCAATATCCTTAAAGCACTGATAGCCATCTGATCACATACTGGTGTCTGACCTACAGCATCCCCATAGCCAGCGTATATTGGCACCATATGGCTTGCGATGCATATCCTTTCCACATCATTTGAATTTACAGAGACCCACTCCCAGCTTGACGGGTGCCCCGCCGGCGGAGGAGGCAGGCCGCCTGATTCAGAACCCGTAGCTCCCGTCACTATGCCTTTCTTCGCCACAATAGAACCATATATCAATTGATATTTTGGCAGGTTGTCGGCGATAACACCATATTCAACCCTGAAACCCGCGGATTTAGGCATCCTCCTGATCCACGTCTGATAGTCGCCTTCTCTCTTGGTCTGGATGTCCATGACAATGCCTGACAAAGAACTGACATCAGCAGTCTGGGCATGCATTTTGTAATCACGCGTAACGCTCGCCGATGCTGTAATCGGCATCTTTGAACCTATGCCAAACATATCCGTTGCCTCAGGTATGCTGCGCTCATGAGAGATCATATAAGCGCCTGACCCCCGGTTAGGATCTGACGCTATCTTCAAAGCCCTTCTAAAAGCTGTCATAGACGCTTCCTGCTGTAGGTTATACCTCATGCCGTAATTTATAAGCACGCCCAATATCATGATCAAGAACATCCCAAAAACCGCCAGCTCTACCAAAGCCTGGCCTTTTTCGGTCTGTAATTTTCGATTTTCGGCCTTCATTCGCGTAAACATGGTTAGCCATCGCTCTTTAAAAACTGCCGACAACTTCATTGCCGGTTCTGTGCGTAATATCCGCCACTGTCTCTATATTCGTTACTGCTGTAAGCACTGTCCAGTGCGCGGCGCCGCTGCTTCTATCAACAGGTATTGAGACCGTTGAAGTCTTGGTATTACTGATATGATTTATCTCATAAAAAGAATTAGTCGCCGCCGGATCATACTGCGAGCCGATACTTTCGATATCTGATCTCATGCGCCCCTGTATGCCGCGCTTTAAATAAACCTGCATGGCGAATAACGCCGCCACTATCACCAGCACTAAAAGCGCCATCTCCATGGTTGACTGAGCCCTTGAATTCATCTTAGTAGCTCTCCGAACTTATCGTTGATGTTCCTGTTGTCTTTGAAAATGAATCTGTGTTCACACTGCTCTGCCCTAAAGTCTTATTTAAAAATGTCTTGTCCTCCGACTCTGTTATGCTCTCAGAGCTCGACTGCGTATTGTCAGAGCCGACGAACTCTTCGCTCTCCGACGGCGGGCATATCTGGTCAGCCGAAGCCTTGATAACACCCTGTAATCCGCGCTGTGTATAAATATACATAGTCAATAATGCCGCCGAAATAGCTGAAATAAAGACCGCGTATTCCAAAACCTGCTGGCCGCGGTTCCAGCGTGTTTTGCGATAGCAAGCAAGGCGGCGGCCGGCAACGCTTTGGAGGGCTAAAATCTCTGCCGGCCGCCGCCTGTTTTCATGTCCCGTTCTTCGCTGAAATATTCTCTCTAACATGTTATCCCTTTTAGGGCGCTTGCCAATTCGCTTTTTAACGATGGTTAAGGTTGGCCCCAGTATTCCTGGTCTGCATTACCTACCTCTTCGGTGCCGGAACGGTTCTGGAACTGGTTAATGAACGTTGTAGTCATCTGATTGTTCTCCAACGTTTCCGTTGTCGTGCCGCCTGTTGTCGTCGTCATGTTGCTCGTTGTAATGCCGGGAGAAAACTGCGAACCGATCTGGTCAGCAGATTCCCTCACCCTGCCCTGTATGCCGCGCTTTAAATAAACCTGCATGGCAACAAGAGCAGCTATAATAACCACTATTAAAACCGCGTACTCAAGAGTGCTCTGTCCATTTTTTTTCAACCACTTACGCATATATATTTTCACCTCCTCAAAAAAACCGCACAAAAAATTGTTTTATTAGGGGATTAAATTGCCGTAATAATTACCGATGGTCTGGTTACCCGTTCTTGCGACCGCTTCGCTGGTGACCGACTTGACAATTCCGCCGCCGGCCTGCAACGCCTCGCCCGTCATGCTGTCCTGAGTCGTTGTAACGCTCTTTGCGGTCTCCATGTAATAAGGCTCATACTGCACTTCATTTGAATACAGAAAGCCGCCTGAATCATCATCGCCTGTCCTCGCGAAATCAACAGCGTCTTTGATCCTGGCCTGCATCCCACGCCTGACATATATCTGCATGGCGATAGCCGCAGCCACTATTACACCGATAAGGATGGCGTATTCAGCGGTATTCTGGCCTTTCCTCGAATTTAACTTGATGAACATCTTTTTTCACCCCCCCTGTAGTATCAAACTCCAAACAATACTTATGGATTTACGCCGCCCGTTGTACCGGTTGTTGTACCAGTTGTTGCACCAGTCGTAGTCGTTCCGGTGACATTCAACCCTCCGCCGATCGCGGTTGTAAGAAGAGTACCCCCCGCACCCAGCGCAGCTCCGGCATCTGAATACACCTTGTTGACATTCGGTTTGATGAACTGTGTCGCGGCAAATAGTATCGCCGCGACTATTGCCGTCAACACTATGACATATTCCAACGTGCTTTGACCAACCTTACTGAACACTTTCTTCATCTTTTTTCACCCCCTCCCCCCTCCAAATTTTTTAACTTAAAATTTTTACGGACAAGCCGGCTGGCCTTCCCCTCCACAGCCGGAATAACCGCCGCCGGCTCCGCCGCCACCGCCGCCGGTATAAACCGTCTGGCCTATCCTGGCCTGCATCTCCGCCCAACCGGTCGTTGCTTCAGCATAAGACGGCGGTGTATATGGCAAATTAGTGCTGGAATAGATTGTATGGTCGCTCCAGGTCTTTGAAAATTTGTCCGGAATTTCAGCCGCCAGAGTATCAAGCCCTGTGGCAGCGCCTTCGACTAATCCGCCTGAACTTGCGTAATATTTATTCACACCCGGTTTTAAAAAAAGCGGCACGGCAACAAGCACGACAGCCACAATCGCGACAAAAACCACCGTATACTCAGCTACCGACTGGCCATTTTTATTTAATTTCAATGGTGTAAAAATTCTCATGATCGGCTCCTTAGTGGCCGTGTTTACGGCACCCTTTTCGGTCATGGCTTTGGCATATCGTAAATAGCGTCAATGGATTCGCTGACATTGTCTATGACCTTGGCTGAGCTGTTAAAAAACCTTCCGACAGCCGGCTTGACAAAAGCAAAAGAAGCCGCCAAGATCGCGGCAACTATCACCGTGAACATCACCACATACTCGACTATCAACTGCCCTCTCTTATTCATCTTTTCTCCGTTTTTTTATGGAAGCAATGGCGGACTTATCACGACCGTGGTGTTCTGCTTCCCGGTAACCCGCGCTTCTATCTTGTAAAGCCCGCCTTGTACAGCTCTGCGCATATAAAGGCCCATTGCCAGAAGAGTGGCACTTACGATAGCCAAAACAAGCGCGTACTCCAATACCGCCTGGCCAGAACGACAAATTTTTATTTTCAATTTTACGATCATTTTATCTCACCGCGTCGTTGACCCTGTTCTGGATAACAACAAGTTTAGCCTGCACTGAGCGCCGCATATACACACCCATGGTCAGAAGGACAACGCAAAGAACATAATATTGTATGTTGTCATCGGTCTGCTTATA
>CAYSCK010000039.1:7003-12411 GCA_964429525.1 uncultured Planctomycetia bacterium | reverse complement strand
TGAGCGATAGCGCACCTTGGGTGCCGCACCACGCGCGGCGCCCCGGAGCGCGCGCTTTCTCAGGAGCTTTTTATCGTTAACGGAGGGTTCAAGGCTCAATTATTGGAGGAGCTTTTAAAACAGTACCTGGGTTCAGTGCTTTTATTTGTCCGTACAAAGATCAGCGCCCGCAAGGTCGCGCGGCTTCTGCGGTCTATGAGGCACGCCTCCGCCGAGATCCACGCGGACAGGTCTCAGGCTCAGAGGAAAGAAGCGCTGGTAGGGTTTAAGTCAGGTAAATACCGTATACTTGTTGCCACGGATATCGCGGCGCGAGGCATAGATGTAAAAAATATAGAGGTTGTGATAAATTATGACCTGCCTGATGATCCGGAAAATTATGTTCATCGCATAGGCCGTACTGGCAGAGCAGGTAAAGAAGGCCGCGCTATAACTTTTGCGACTCCGGAACAGGGCCAGGATGTGCGCAATATTGAGAAGATGATCAGGGCTAATATCCCGGTAGTAAAACATCCGCAGGTTCCTATGGCCCGTTTTGTAGCATCGTCAAAACCCAAGGCTTCGGCGCGTCATTTTCATAATAAGCGTCATGGCGGTTTCAGCCACAATAAGCCAAAGCAAAAATCCAGTTTTTTTGGAAGATCTGACAAAGGCCGCTGGTAGAAGATAGGCCAACCGGATGGAAACAGGCGAAAGCAGAAGGTTCTCTATGGATCTTTTTATGGCGGCGGCTATTGAAGAGGCAAAAAATGGGCTTAAGGAAGGCGGTATCCCGATAGGCTCTGTTCTTGTCAGAGAAGATAAAATAATCGGTCGCGGCCATAATAAAAGGGTTCAGGAGAACGATCCGATAAAACACGCGGAGATAGATTGCCTTTACAATGCCGGCCGCGTAGGCAGTTATCATGGCACGGTTCTTTATTCCACATTGATGCCTTGTTATTTGTGCGCCGGGGCTGTAGCGCAGTTCGGTATAACAAAAGTTATTGTCGGGGAGAACGAAACTTTCTCGGGTGCTGAAAATTTTATGCGCTCTATGGGGGTCACCGTTGAGAATCTTGACCTTAAAGAATGCAAGGATATGATGAGGGATTTCATTAATAAAAATCCCGGGCTTTGGAACGAAGATATCGGAAAACTTTGACGCAAGGCATACCATGAAAAAACTTGTTGTTTATTATTCCCTTGACGGTAATACGAGGTTTATCGCAGGCGCTATAGCAGAAGCCTCGGGAGCCGATATGTTGGAGCTTAAGCTCAGGAATCAGCCGGAATTAAAAGGGTTTATGAAGTTTTTCTGGGGAGGCAGGCAGGTGTTCACGAAACAGAGGCCTCAGCTGCTTGCGTTTGAAAAAGACCCACAGGATTATGATGTGATCTTTATCGGAACGCCGGTGTGGGCCTTTACTTACGCGCCTGCCTTGGCTTCATTTTTTGAACAGGTTAATCTTCGCGGCAAGAAGATCGCCCTGTTCTGCTGTTCCGGCGGAGGTAAGGGCAGGATTTTAGAGAATATGAAGGATAGCCTCTCGGGAAATGAATTTGTGGGAGAGATCCATTTTGTTGAGCCTCTGCGGCGTGACAGCAAACACTGCGAGGAAGCGGCGCGTCAGTGGGCTGAGAAGATATGAAGTTTTTGGTACCCGCGCCGGAAAAGATCTTGAGAAATATATTTTTTCTCTTCATCGCCTTATTGGTCATATCAGTTTTGAATAAGGATAGATATCCGCAGGTTTTTGAGATTCTGCCTGAACTCTACAGTCAGCCGCTGCAAACCACGACTCAAGCCGCTCCGTTTAAGATCATAAAGAAGGGCCTGACCTACAATATTATCCCTGTTTATAATTATGAGTTATACGGCATGGTCGTTTCCTATCATCATTCTTCATCCTGGGCGGATTATTATCACCAGGAGTGGAAGGATTACCTTAATTATAAAGATATAGGCCTGATCTGGGGGAGCGCTTTAAAGAGCGGTGTTTACCACAACATGAAATTCAAGAGCGGAAGCTGGACGCTGTATTGGCAGCCAAAGAGCAGGCTCTATCGTGGGCCGGAATTCAGGGGTGACGAAGCCTCAAACAATCATGTTTTATCAAATGATCCTAAAATTACATCTGCTATAATGAATTCCGATCGGGGCGATCAGATCTATATGAAGGGTTATCTTGTGAATTATTCAAATAAAGATAACGGCTCTATGAGAAATACGAGCACTGTGCGCACGGATTCCGGTTGTGAGGTTGTCTATGTGACGGATTTTAAGATCTTGAAAAAAGCCAATGTTTTATGGCGCCTGACTTATAAGGTCTGCGGATATGGCGCCTTGATAAGTTTTTTACTTTTGGTTCTTTTCTGGTACAAGAGGGCTTCGGCTGAGGTTGATGAGGCACGGCAGATATAGGCAGGAGGCTGGTATGAAAAAGATAAATTTTGTCATTGCCGTATTTTTGATCGTTCTGGCAGTATCCTTACTGCAGGTTCCTGGTTTTAATATGGCAGCCCAGGCGGAAGAGCTTTTCGCGCCTGAGCCGTGATTGTTGTATCCTATAACGGACGAAGTTGATCCGACAAGGAAGGGAGAGCTTGAATTCAGGTGGGACCAGTTCCCGGGCCAGATCTTTAAAAGAAATTACTATGAATTCTGCCTTTATAAAGGCTACGGCCAATATGAGGACGATATAATTCTAAAGAAGCGCGTGCCTCTCAATGCTTATTCTTTTACGGTAAACGCGGATATTTTTAAGGATGGAGAGGTTTATACCTGGTCTTTGAGGCAGGTTTATAACACTATAGCTTTTAAAAGTGACGCGAGTTATGATTCCTTTACTGTGGTAAAAAAATAGGGGTATTAATATAAAACCCCGCAAATGCCTAGATCCAATGGCATGCGCGGGGTTGTTTTTTTGACTTTTTTATACTCTTGTAACTTTTGTTGCCTGTTCACCCTTGGGGCCATTTTCTATCTCGAATTCGACCTCCTGGCCTTCCTCTAAAGACTTGTAGCCGTCACCCTGTATAGCGCTGTAGTGTACAAATACGTCCTTGCCTGATTCAGGTGTGATAAAGCCATAACCCTTCTGATTGCTGAACCATTTAACTTTGCCTCTTGCCATTATTTACTACACCCCCTTCCCTTACCTAGATTCTTGTATAGTAAATAATGGCCGAACATAAAAAAACGCAAGGTTATATAATCTCGCCTTGCGCTCGACTTCTAACCTCTTATTTACTACTGGGATAAGTTTATAATATGGCAAAAAATTTGTCAATAATAAAGTGAGGAAGGCAAAAATTAATTGTCTTATTTGACGCTGAAGTGTTAAAATATAGTCCTTTATCGGAAGTTTAGCCTGTATTTAGTCAAATTTTTAAAGGATTGGGCTGGATGAAAAAGATTTTTTATGTGGTTTTAGATGGTTTAGGGGATAAGCCTATAAAGGAATTAGGCAATAAAACTCCTTTGGAAGCGGCATTTACACCCAATCTGGACAGGCTCGCGCAAGCAGGCAGGAGCGGGGTTGTCCATACCGCGGGCAAAGCAATAGCTCCGGAATCGGATATAGCTGTTATAAGTATGCTTGGTTACGATTGCCATAAATTTTATACAGGACGCGGCCCGCTGGAGTCTTTTGCCGAAGGGCTCAGTGTTGAAGATGGCAATGTGGCTTTTCGCGTAAATTTTGCCACAGTGGAAGATGACGGCAGGACTATCAAGGACCGCCGTGCCGGAAGGGATCTTACGACAGAGGAAGCTTCGTTATTATCGCGTGATGTAAATTCCAAGGTAACGCTTACAAACGCAACCTTTGAATTTAAAAATACCGTAGGGTATCGCGGTGTATTGGTTATACGCGCTATGCATAACCAGCTTTCTTCCTGGATCACGAATACCGATCCGGCGTACGGCAGGGATGGGGTTTTTGGGATAGCAAAAGATAAATTCGAGCCATATGCAGTTCAATCTGTTCCAATGCCCGGCCATGAAGATTCAAGAGCGGATACCGAGGCAGCGGCTCTTTTAAACGAATTTACCGAAAAATCGCGTAAGGTTTTGCAGGAGGCCGCTATCAACAAGAAACGCGTTGCCGACGGCAAAGAGCCTGCGAATATGATACTCGCGCGCGACGCTGGAGATCGCCTTCCGAAATTCCCGCTGTTTTCTGAAAGTATGGGTGTTAAATTCGGGGCTTTTGTGGAGATGCCTGTTGAAAGGGGCATAGCGCTTTTGACCGGTATGGAGATAGTTGGCCTGCCTTCAGGCAGCGGCCATCCTGATATTGATTATTCGGTGTGGGCAAAGATCGCACTGCAGAAGATCAGCGATTTTGACGGGTTGTATATACATATAAAGGGCCCGGATGAGCCAGGCCACGGTGATTTTGGCAGGAAGAAAGCCGCGATAGAATTGATAGATAAATTTTTTTTCGGCAATTTCCTGCCTAAGCTGAATTTAAGGGATGTGATCATAGTTGTTACCTCTGATCATTCGACCCTCTGCAGGCTCAGGGCTCATTCTTGCGATCCGGTGCCTTTGGTTATGACAGGCGGAAAGATCAAGCCTGACGGAACGATGAGTTTCTCCGAGAAGGCTGCTCAGGCCGGCTCTCTGGGTGAGCTGTCAGGAAAAGACCTGATGGGTATCATTATTAAGCGCGCGAAAGAGTAAAGTCAGGTTTTTATATGGCAGTTAGCCTGCAAGGCAACCCACATATTAAACAATTTTTTCATCAAGAAGTCGTCGACAAAGTCGGTGGTGATTCACTAAAGGTTGTATATGAGTTTGAAAAAATATGATTGCATAATTGTCGGAGCAGGACACGCCGGGATAGAGGCGGCGCATGCCGCGGCAAAGATGGGGGCTCAGGCGCTTCTTTTGACAATGAACCTTGATACTATTGGGGCTATGTCGTGCAACCCCGCGATAGGCGGCATAGGCAAGGGGCAGCTTGTCAAGGAGATAGACGCTCTCGGAGGCCTGATGGGCAAGGCGGCTGACGCCTGCGGTATACAATTCAGGATGCTTAATTCTTCCAAGGGCCCGGCGGTGCATTCTTCCCGCGCGCAGGAGGATATGTCGCGTTATAAGCAATTTATAAAGTGTTTTTTGGAAAATACCGAAAACCTTGAAATACGTCAGGCAGAAGTAACCGCTATATTGCATGAAGGTTGCGCCTGCATCGGGGTGCGGACATCCTTGGGCGAAGATTTTTACGCCAAGGCAGTTGTTATTACACCTGGTACATTTTTAAACGGGATTCTTCATATAGGCCTGACTCATTTTTCCGGTGGCAGGCTCGATGAAAGGAGCGCGTTGCATCTGTCGGCGAGCCTGAAAGATGTGGGTTTGTCTGTCAGCCGTTTCAAGACCGGTACGCCACCCAGGGTCTCCTTCCGTTCTCTGAATC
>CAYSCK010000039.1:0-6993 GCA_964429525.1 uncultured Planctomycetia bacterium | reverse complement strand
CAGTATTAACTATAATGATCTCGTGCGGCAGGATGGCGACGAGCTGCCTGTGCCTTTTTCACGTTCAACTAAATCTTTGAATCTGCCGCAGGTCTCATGTCATATCACCTATACTAACGATAAGACCCATGAGATAATACGCTCAAACCTTGATCGTTCCCCGCTTTATTCGGGTAAGATAAAATCAACAGGCGTGCGTTATTGCCCGTCCATTGAAGACAAGGTGGTGCGTTTTGCCGATCGCAACAGGCACCAGATTTTTTTAGAACCCCAGGGTTTGGATACGGTTGAGGTTTATCCGAATGGAATATCTACCAGCCTTCCGATAGATATTCAATTAAAGATGATCCATTCTGTCAAAGGCCTTGAGAAGGCGCTGGTCATGAGGCCTGGATACGGTATAGAGTATGATTATTGCGATCCTACGCAAATTTATCCTACGCTTGAGGCAAAATCCTGCAGTAATCTTTTTCTCGCCGGCCAGATCAACGGCACGACAGGATATGAGGAAGCTGCTGCCCAAGGCATGATAGCAGGGATCAATGCCGCTTTGAGGGCTAAAGATAAGGAGCTCTTCGTCCTGGGCCGTGATGAATCCTATATAGGAGTTTTATTGGATGATCTGACGACAAAAGGCACGAATGAGCCTTACAGGATGTTTACTTCGCGTGTTGAATACAGGCTTATATTGAGGGAAGATAACGCAGACCTAAGGCTTTCTATGCATGGCTGTGAACTTGGGCTTCTGAGTGAGGATAGTCTGGACGCGCTTAAATCAAAGAAGCGGGATATTTTAAGCGGTATAGCATATTTAAGGCAGACCCGTTTAAAGCCGGCTGAAATAAATGATAAACTTAAAGATATGGGATTGAGCGAAGTAACAAGGCAGATTTCTCTTGAAGACCTGCTTAAGAGGCCGCAGATAAGTTTTAAGGATCTAAAGGGTCTGAATAATATCGGGCATAATTCTCAGCTCTCAGATGAAGATGTTGCCCAGCAGGTGGAGATTGAGGTAAAATATGCGGGCTTTATACAGCGTCAGAAGGATGAGGTGGAGCGCTTTAAAAAGGCAGAACGGGTAAAGATGCCTCAATCCATGGATTTTAAGACAGTGCGCGGCCTGTCAAAAGAGATCGTGGAAAAATTAGAAAAATTCAGGCCGCAGTCTTTGGGGCAGGCAGCGCGGATCTCCGGTGTTACGCCGGCGGCGGTTTCCATCTTAATGGTGTATATAAATGGAAGACAGCGGGATAAATTACAAAAGGAGAAGGAGTCCAATGGGAAAGATCAGGTTTAAAAAGTTGAGGCTTTGGCTTGTGTACCCGTTTTTCATATTATATCCGCTGGCAGCGCGCACGACGGATGTTTCATTTGTTGCCGGAGTGATCTGCATGGTGGCAGGGCTTGGCATACGTTTTTGGGCAAGCGGTTATCTTACCAAATCACGCAGTCTTACCACTAGCGGCCCTTATGCCTACACGCGCAATCCGCTGTATCTTGGAAATTTCATATTAGGGTTGGGAGTAAGCATTATGGCTGCCAATATATGGCTTAATGTCTATTATATACTTAATTTTTATTTTTTATATTTGGGAACCATCAGAGAAGAGCAGGCCGTTCTGGAGGAGAAGTTCGGCGAGCCTTATCGGAAGTATATGAATCATGTGCCTGTATTTCTTCCTTCGGTAATGCCCTACAAGGAAAGAGAAGACAAGCCTTTTGATTTAAGGCAATCTTTTCGTAACGGCGAATTCATACGTATCTGCGGTTTTATAATGTTGATCATATTTTTTTATATCTGGCGGGCTTACAATTTAAGTAAAGAGGGCCTTTATTCAGACTATAAGATAGCGATCTCTCTTTTTGTGGTTTTTTCACTGCTATTATGGTTTAATATATCCATCAGAAGAAGAAGGGAATGGGAATGGACAAGCAAAAATGCTTAAAGATTTTCGGTTCTATCCAGTCGGATAATTTTATCGGTAATAGAGGAAAATTTTCGAAAGGGTTTACGCTCGTTGAGATCATGATTGTTGTCGCTGTTATCGTACTTTTGGCGGCTGTGGCGATACCCGGGCTTCTGCGTTCAAGGCTTAACGCGAATGAAGCCGCTGCAATATCGAGTGTCAAGACTATTTCATGGGCAGCCACCACCTACAGAGCGGCAAATTCAGCTTATCCGGCCAATTTAAGCGTTCTTTCTTCGTCAAATCCGTCTTATGTTGATTCTGTCCTGGGCTCAGGCTCAAAGCAGGGATATAATTTTACGCTTGAAGGGAATAGTGATAATTTTAATCTTTCAGCAATACCCGCTACGCCTAATATTACAGGGGTACGTTGTTTTTTTGTCGATACAGGCGGAGTGATACGGTCCAGCGCGAACGGCACGGCTGATGCCACGAGCATGCCCATCTGATGTTTGTCCGAAGAAGGAACCATTCTTTTCTGAAAAAAACAGCGCTTTCGCAGGGTGCTTCATTATTTGGGGTCGCTGATATTTCAGCCATCAGGCAGGAATTTGAGATCAGCCCTGCAGTAGCCGATCGCGTAACAAGGGCTGTTTCTTTTGGCGTCGGTTTATCGGAAGCTGTCCTATCTGAGATAGTTGCCTGTCCTACCAAGCTGTACTTTCATCATTATCGTACGGCAAACATGTTCCTAGATCAGCTTTCTTTCAGGATGAGCCGCCTGATCGAAGAAAAGGGATACCTCGCGTATCCTGTACCGGCTTCCCAGATAACCGATTGGGATAAGCAGCGCGCCCATCTTTCGCATAAAAAAATAGGATATATGGCAGGCCTGGGCTGGATAGGCCGCAATAATCTTTTGGTTACAAAAAAGCATGGTTCGCAATTCAGGCTGGCTACTGTCCTGACTGATATGCCTCTTTCTGCCGATAAGCCTCTTAAAGGGGGTTGCGGCGATTGTTTTGCTTGTATTAGCGCCTGCCCGGCTTTGGCAATAAAGAAAGATCCTGCTGATTTTGATCATATGGCGTGTTTTGAAAAGTTAAAAAGTTTCCAGAGGCAGAACATCGTAGGGCAATTTGTCTGCGGTGTATGCGTTAAAATTTGCGCAAGTAAGGTTCCGTTGAAAAGACCCGTCAAGGCAGACGCGTAACGCGACCGAAGGCAAAAATAAAAGTTTATTTTATGGCCCGTGGGAGTCCTTAGGCGAAACGAAGGATGTCCCTAAAGGCGCAAAGACGGCGCCGCTGTGGTATTTAACCGAAAAGGAGTTTAGAGATGGCTCAAAAGATAGCTTATATAGAAGCTCTGTCAAAAATAGGCAGGGCTATTACGTCTGAATTGTATCTTGAAGATATTTTAAAACTTATTGTTACCGTTACCGCGCAGTCCATGGGCTCCAAATTGTGCTCGCTTATGCTTTTAAATGATAAGAGCGAACTCGTTATACGGGCAACACAGTCGGTCTCTGAGGCGTACACAAAGAAAGCTCCAATCAAGCTCGGTGAAGGCATAAGCGGAAAAGTCGCGCTGGAAAACAAACCTGTAGCTATTTTTAACGTTCAGGATGAAAAAGAATATAAATATAAGGAATTGGCCAAAAAGGAAGGTATATCTTCATTGCTCTGTGTTCCGTTGAGCGTTAAAGGTAAAGTCATCGGAGCGATAAACCTTTATACTTCGGAGCCGCATAAGTTCACAAAGAATGAGGTTCATGTCCTTACCGCGGTCGCGAACCAGGCCGCCCTTGTTATTGAGAATACGGAGCTTATGGTTAAGACCAAGGTTATTCAGGAAGAGCTTGAGACCAGAAAGCTTGTAGAGCGGGCCAAGGGCATAATTATGAGAGACAGGAAGATGGCTGAGTCCGAGGCCTACAGGCTGCTTCAGAAGTACAGCATGGATAATCGTAAATCCATGCGTGAAGTTGCTGAGGCAATAATTTTAAGCAATGATATGAAGGGGAATGTGTGAGGGCGCGAGCAGGCCGCAAAGTCAAAAGGCCACACGTTTAATGATAAATGCGAAACCGAATGAATAAACAAACGATCAGAATAGCCCTTGCACAGATAAATACTGTCGTCGGTGATTTCGCAGGTAATTCTGACAAGGTCATCTCTTTCGCGAAGAAAGCGCAAAGCCTGGGAGCTGATATCGTTTCATTCCCTGAGCTGACGGTAACCGGTTACCCTCCGGAAGATCTGCTTTTTAAGCATCAGTTCGTAACCGATAATATTAATGCTTTGGAACGCCTGTCAAGATCAATAGGAGATATCGTAGCAGTTGTCGGTTTTGTAGGCTGTGTTAAAAAAGCATTATTTAACGCCGCGGCCATTATAAATCAAGGTAAGGTGCGAGGTGTTTATTATAAGACGCATCTGCCTAATTACGGCGTCTTTGATGAGAAGCGGTATTTCGAAGCTGGCGGGTCTTACCCGGTCTTCGGGCTCGGGGCGGCTATTTTCGGCGTAAATATCTGCGAGGATATCTGGCATATGGACGGGCCGCTCGGTATGCAGGCGTATAAAGGAGCTAAATTGATCATTAATATAAACGCGTCTCCTTATAATATGGGCAAGGGCCGTCTGCGTGAAGATATTTTAAAAGCTCAGGCAAAAAAGAATAAGGTATTTATTTCTTATGTGAACCTTGTCGGCGGTCAGGATGAATTGGTTTTTGACGGCTCGAGCCTTGTTATTGACGATAAAGGCAAGGTGCTTGCAAGGGCGGATTCTTTTGCTGAGGAGCTTGCTATCTGCGATATAGATATTCCGGAGACAAAAAAGAAGCCGAAGGTAAATATTAAGAAAAAGCTTTCAGTAAAGCGGCAGGCTTTTCGCGCTGTTTTGACCCAGCCTAAAAAAGAGGCGCAGGAGGTTTACGGCGCGCTCGTTCTTGGGTTAAAAGATTATATATGTAAAAATGGTTTCAAAAAAGTTGTTCTTGGGCTCAGCGGCGGCATAGATTCGTCGCTGGTTGCCTCTATCGCGGCTGACGCGATAGGCGCGCAGAATGTTATAGGCGTGTTTATGCCTTCGGTCTTTTCCTCCGCGGAATCAGAAGAGGACGCGCGAACGCTTGCTCGTAATCTCGGTGTCGGATATAAAGTCATCTCCATCCAGGAGATCTTTGAAAAATATCTGGATATTGTCAGGCCTTCATTTGAAGGGCGCGCCTCCGGTGTCGCTGAAGAGAACCTGCAGGCGCGTATTCGGGGCAATATCATTATGGCGCTTTCTAATAAATTCGGGTATCTCGCTTTGAATACAGGGAATAAGTCTGAGGTTTCGTGCGGATATTGCACTCTTTACGGCGATATGGCAGGAGGGTTCGGCGTTATCAAGGATGTCCCAAAAATGCTCGTGTATAAACTTTGTGAATATAAGAACAGCAAAGACGGCAGTGAAGTCGTTCCCAGGAGGGTTTTTGAAAAAGCTCCGACTGCGGAATTGAGGCTTGACCAGAAGGATTCTGATACATTGCCGGAATATGAGCTTCTGGATAAGGTCTTAAAGCTTTATATTGAGGAAGATATAAGCCCAGCTAAAATAATCGGCAAGGGAATTAAAGAGGATGTTGTGCGCCGTGTTGTGCGCATGGTCGACTCTAATGAATATAAGCGCAGGCAGGCAGCGCCAGGGATCAAAATTACGTCAAAGGCGTTCGGTCGCGACAGGCGCATGCCCATTACCAACCGGTATCTTTGATATTTTAAAATAGCTTGTCATCGCCTTGGGGTCGGTGATAGAATGCTTTTTCTATTAAACTTTGCCTGTATTTCAAGGCAGGCTTGCCTGATGTGGGCAGATAGGGAGAAAAATGGATGTTATCTTAGAAATTTTATCAAAAGACGCTCGAATAACGCCTCAGGAGATTTCGAAGCTTACGCGTATTAAAGTTGATGAGGTTAAAAAAAGGATAAAGAAGTATGAAAAAGAAGGTCTTATACTCGGTTATAAGACCGTTATCAATAAGGAGATCTTGGAAGAGAAAGAGGGGGAAGTCCGGGCTCTGATCGAGGTAAAAGTTGTTCCTCAGAAAGATCTGGGTTTTGATAAGGTGGCTGAACGCGTTTACGCGTTCCCTGAAGTCACCAGCTGTTATCTGCTCTCGGGAAGCTATGAACTCTTGCTTGTTGTAGAGGGAAAAGATCTCAAGACTGTATCCCGTTTTGTCGCCGAAAAACTTTCTCCTATGGAGAATGTGCGCGGGACTGTAACGCATTTTCTACTTAAAAAATATAAAGAAGACGGCATAATGCTCAAGGGCAGGGAAGAAGCTAAACGCCTGTCGATATCTTATTAGAGTATAAATAGCGGATAGGGATTAGCGTATAGGACTTAGAGATTGGTTTTTAAAGGTTGAAAATGAGAAAAGACATAGTTTCGCGTAAAGTCAGGGATATGGAGCCTTCGGGGATCAGGGTATTCTTTGATCTCGTCCTCGGCATGAAGGATGTTATCTCGCTTGGCGTCGGTGAGCCGGATTTTGTTACGCCCTGGCATATCCGCGAGAGCGCGATTTTTTCTATTGAAGAAGGGTATACTTCCTATACTTCAAATAAGGGGTTGGTTAAACTCAGGACGTATATAGCCAATTTTTTAAAGAAGAGGCATGGGCTGGAATATGATGTTGATGAAGAGATACTTGTTACTGTGGGTGTAAGCGAAGGGGTTGACCTTGCCATGCGTTCTATACTGAACCCCAGGGACAAGATCCTTATCCTGAGGCCGAGTTATGTATCTTATGGCCCGGTGGCTGATCTTGCCGGCGGAGAACCGGTTTATATCTCGTTATCGCAGGATAATGGCTTCAAGCTGACTCCGGAGATACTGAAAAAACATATTGAACCCGGAGTCAAGGCGATACTGCTGAATTATCCCTGCAATCCTACAGGTGTTTCTTATACAAAAAAAGAGCTTTTGGCGCTGAACAGGATTTTGGAAAAGCATGATATATGGGTTATCTCGGATGAGGTGTATGATGAGCTTACCTATGATTTTGATCATACAGCTTTTCCTTCATT
>CAYSCK010000038.1:0-12446 GCA_964429525.1 uncultured Planctomycetia bacterium | reverse complement strand
GGCGCGCGGCTTGCGGTTCTCGGTTTTCGCCTGCCTACCGTCAGGCAGGCTAACCGCTCACCGTACACCGCTAACCGAAAAACAGGGGATAGGTTTCAGGTGATAGGTTTTGGGTGCTGGGTTTTGCTTTTTGCTCTTCTTGACCCCTATCCCCTGACACCTGCAACCTGAAACCTTTTGACCTTGCATATCTTTACTTTTTTTATTGAAGATTATTATTTTCTATGGTATGTTATAAGAACCTAAAATGATGCTCGAACGAGTTCTAATAGTCCACGAAGATGTCTATGTAAGGGAATTCCTCTACGAACTGATCTCAGAAGTCGGTTTTAATGTCCTGACTCTGCCCAGCGGTTCCGAAGTCTTGGAACGCCTTAAAAAAGAACGCCCTGTATTGGTGATCATAAGCGATACGCTAGGCGAATTCTCTGGCGTCAGCCTCGCGAAAAAGATACGGGAGTTTGATAAAGACCTAAGGATCGTGCTTATGGGCAATCCGGATGAAGCCTCAGGGCTTAAATCCGAGATAGATGCCTTAACTGTAAGCGCCTACCTCAATAAGAATTTTGATGATCCCCAGGTGATCAAATCAATTTTTTCTCTTTTAAGGCAGGAGTCAACCATTAAGCCGCTGCCTGAGAAGAAGTGGGGGAGCGTTCTTATAGTGGATGATGAACCGGAAGGCCGTGAGATGGTGGGTAACTACCTGCGCAGGAGGGGTTTTGAGACCGATTCAGCTTCAAGCGGCGAAGAATGTATTGAAAAAGTTAAATCCAAAAATTTTGATGTTGTTATTCTTGATATAACGATGGGTGGCATGGATGGCCTCCTTACGCTGAAACGCGTAAAAGATGTAAACGCGGGTATAAAAGTCATCATGGCAACAGCCCTTCAGGATCAGGGGATAGTCGCGCAGGTCATGACAATGGGCGCTTCGGATTATATAATCAAGCCCTTTAATCTGAGTACGCTTGAATCAATGCTTTTATCATTATTAATGATAGGCAAATTTGCCAAGAAGACACCCTGACAAGCAGGCCTTTTATTTGTAAACTGGCACAATTCATCGGAGTATTGTTCGAGGACTTGTGATTTTAACCGCGAAAAATCAAAATATAAACATATATAGATTCAGGCGCATCGGTTCTGTCTGAAGTAAACACTTTTTACCGGAGGCTGTGTATGGGAGAGTGGATCGGAATAAACAGGCGTGCCCGGCGTTGTTATGGGTTTGATGAAGTGGCTTTAGTGCCAGGAGCGTTAACGCTTAACCCGAATGAAGTTGATACAAGCTGGGAGATTTCAGGGCTTAAGCTGGATATTCCTATCATTGCGGCAGCTATGGATGGCGTTGTGGATGTTAACTTCGCCATCGCTATGGGTAAATTAGGTGCTATAGGCGTGTTAAATTTGGACGGTGTACAGACACGCTACGAAGACCCGAGTCAGATCTTGAATGATATTTCAAAGGCAAGCAATGAAGAGGCCACAGAGATCCTCCAGAAACTTTACCAGCCTGAAATTAAAGAATCCCTTATAAGAAAAAGAATCCAACAGATAAAAGCCGCAAAGGTTCCGGCTTTTGTGAGCTGTATTCCCCAGAACGCTGAGAAGTTCGGAAAAATCTCGCAGGAATCAGGCGCGGATTGTTTTATCATTCAATCGCAGGTCTCCTCCGCTAGGCATCTTTCAAAGGAATATAAGGTTTGTGATTACGGAAAACTCTGTAAAGAATTAAAGATCCCTGTTGCTATAGGAAACGCGGTAACTTATAAAATGACATTGGACCTTTTGGAGTTAGGAGCAAGCGCTGTATTGATAGGCGTCGGGCCTGGAGCCGCTTGCACAACCAGAGGGGTATTGGGGATAGGCGTGCCTCAGGTAACGGCAACGATCGATGCGGCCGCTGCCAGGGATTACTATTTTAAGCGCACAGGAAAATATATACCGATCATCACGGATGGCGGGATGCGGATCGGCGGCGAAATATGTAAAGCCATAGCCTCAGGAGCAGACAGTGTTATGGTCGGTTCGTCATTTGCAAGAGCTCAGGAAGCTCCAGGCAGGGGTTATCATTGGGGGATGGCTACATCTCACGCCAATCTGCCCAGAGGGACACGTATTAAGGTCGGGACATCAGGCACATTGGAACAGATCTTAGTTGGGCCGGCAACTGTAGATGACGGTTCTCAGAATTTGGTTGGAGCCCTGAAAACTTCCATGGGGTCTTTAGGCGCTCAGAATATAAAAGAAATGCATGATGTAGAGATCATTATTGCTCCATCGATTCAGACTGAAGGAAAAGTATTCCAGGTGGTACAGCGTGTAGGAATGGGAAAATAGGGAGGAAAATTTGAAAAGAAAGAAGAAAGTCAATGCACCGGCACAACCGTCTCTTGCTCAGAAAAATTCCATTCTGATCCTGGATTTTGGTTCACAGTACACGCAATTGATAGCGCGCCGCATACGCGAATGTAAGGTTTATTCCACGATCGTTGCGCATAATATAAGCGCTGAGCAGATCAAGAAGCTTGCTCCTAAAGGGCTCATCCTTTCCGGCGGCCCTTCCAGTGTCTATGACGACAACAGCCCGAAATGTGATAAAAACGTGTTTAAACTTGGGTTGCCTATACTTGGTATCTGTTATGGTTTGCAGCTTATAGGCCAGTATTATGGAGGCAGGGTCAAGCGTTCCAAAGACCGTGAATATGGCAGGGCTGAACTCTTTATTGACGATCATTCTGATTTTTTCAGCGGATTAGCAGGTAATATCACATGCTGGATGAGCCATGGCGATTATCTATCCAGCCTGCCGAAAGGGTTTGTGCCGATAGCACACACTCTGAATACTCCTAACGCCGCTTTCGCAAGCCGCGACAGGAAGATCTTCGGTGTCCAGTTCCATCCGGAGGTTGTACATACATCGCACGGCGCTCAGATCATATCCAACTTTATATACCGCATTTGCAAATGCAGGCCAAGCTGGGAGATGGGGTCTTTTATAAAACAGACTGTTGAGAGCATACGCGCGTTGGTCGGCAAAGATAACGTGGTCTGCGGTTTGAGCGGCGGAGTTGATTCTTCGGTTGCGGCTGTTCTTATACACAGGGCGATAGGCAGGCAGTTGAGGTGCATTTTTGTCGATAACGGCCTAGTGCGCAACAGGGAGCCGGAAGAGATTAAGAATATTTTCCGCGGTAATTTTCACATGAATCTTGATTTTGTAAACGCTCAGAACCGTTTCTTAAAACGCCTGAAAGGGATAACGGATCCTGAGCAGAAGAGAAAAATTATCGGCGAAGAATTTGTGAGGGTTTTTGAAGAAGAGGCTAAAAAAGTGCGGCGTGTAAAGTTTCTCGCGCAGGGTACTCTTTATCCGGACGTTATAGAGTCTGTTTCAGCAACGGGTTCTCCTTCAGCTAAAATTAAATCTCATCATAACGTGGGCGGATTGCCTGACAGGATGAATTTAAAACTTATTGAACCCTTAAGGGACCTGTTCAAAGATGAGGTAAGGGTTCTTGCGAAGCAGCTGGGCCTGCCTCAGGAGATCATAACGCGCCAGCCTTTTCCGGGGCCTGGACTAGCGATACGTATCGTAGGTGAGATCACACCTGAAAGGCTGAGCATATTGCGTGACGCTGATGATATATTTGTTTATGAGATCCGTAAGGCCGGGCTCTACGCCGATGTGTGGCAGTCTTTTGCCGTGCTCTTAGGCTTAAAGAGCGTCGGCGTTATGGGTGACGAGCGCACTTATGAAAATGTAATAGCTCTTCGCTGCGTTTCAAGTCAGGATGGCATGACAGCTGATTGGGTTAAGCTTGCTCCGGAACTTCTTGGAAAAGTCTCTAACAGGATAATCAATGAAGTCAAGGGTGTTAACCGCGTTGTTTATGATATCAGCTCCAAGCCGCCCGCGACGATTGAGTGGGAATAAAAAGCAATGAAGAATGAATAAGTATTTCTAATTGTTCATTGTTAATTTTTTATTGTTGTTTCAAAGATAGAGGTACTGTGCGAGAACAGATGCCTCAAGGAAACACAGAATGACACATTCGGATTTTGTTCACCTGCATCTTCATACCCAGTACAGCCTCTTAGACGGCGCCTGCCGTATCAAGGAACTAGTCTCCCAGGCGATAAATTACAAGATGCCGGCCGTTGCTATTACCGACCATGGTAATATGTTCGGCCTGGTTGAGTTCTATGAAGCCTGCATGAAGAGCGGCATTAAGCCTATTCTGGGCTGCGAAGTTTATGTGGCGCCGAAAAGCCGTTTTGATAAAGGCAACAGCGGTATATCCGAATCTTCCAATCACCTCATACTTCTGGCTCGTGATGAAGAGGGCTACCACAATTTAAAAAAATTAGTTTCAGCCGCGTACCTGGAAGGCTACTATTACAGGCCTCGAATAGACAAAGAGATTCTCTCGTCGCATTGCCGCGGCCTTATCGGTTCAAGCGCCTGCCTTAAAGGAGAGATAGCTTGCTTGTTGTCGGGAAACCGTTTTAACGAAGCGTTAAAGCGGGCTGATGAATTCAGCTCTATGTTCGGTAAGGATAATTTTTACCTGGAGATCCAGGAGAACATGATCCCCGATCAGCGTATTGTCAATGAGGGCTTGATAAAAATAGCCAAAGAGCTTAATCTTCCGCTGGTCGCGACCAATGACGTGCACTATCTTAAAAAAGAAAGCGCGCACTCCCACGAAGCCCTCCTTTGTATACAGACCCAGAGCACTCTTGACGATCCTAACCATATGCGTTTTCAGACGCCTGAGTTTTATTTTAAAAGCCCGGATGAAATGAAGAGGCTTTTTCAATACGCGCCTGAAGCAATACGCAACACAATTGTTATCGCTGAAAGATGCAACGTTACGCTTGAATTTGGCAAGCCCCACTTGCCTCAATACAGCGCGCCTGAGGGCAGGACCAGGGAAGAATATCTGAGCCAGCTCTGCAATGAAGGCCTAAGCAGGCGCTATGGTTCAAACCCTGGCTCTGAAGTTTTGGCCAGGCTTGAACATGAATTAAATATCATCTCCCGCATGGGTTTTGTCAGCTATTTTCTTATAGTATGGGATTTTATCCATTATGCTAAAAGTAAAGGCATCCCAGTCGGGCCAGGCCGTGGTTCGGCCGCGGGAAGCGTGGTGAGCTATCTCCTGGGCATAACAGAGCTTGACCCATTGAAATATAAATTACTTTTTGAGAGATTCCTGAATCCTGAGCGCGTAGGTTTGCCTGATATTGATATAGATTTTTGTTTTGAGAGAAGGCAGGAAGTGATTGATTATGTAACGCAGAAATACGGCAAAGAGAATGTTTCGCAGATCATTACATTCGGAACCATGCTCGCGCGCGCTGTAATACGCGATGTGGGTCGTGTTATGGGTGTGCCTTACGCTGAGGTAGACAAGATCGCCAAGCTCGTGCCTGCTGAACTAGGTATAACCCTTGAGGATGCCTTAAAGACTGATGAGCTTAAAAATCTTTACGCGAACAATGCCCAGGTAAAACAGCTTCTTGACACAGCCAAAGACCTTGAGGGCTTATCGCGTCACGCGTCAGTGCACGCCGCCGGAGTTGTCATCAGCGACAAGCCTCTGGATAATTACATGCCGCTTTGCAAGCTTGATGAATCGACCGTAACGTCAGGCTATTCCATGAAGGCTTTAGAAAAGATAGGCCTTCTGAAAATGGATTTTCTCGGACTGCGTACTTTAACCGTTATAGATGAAGCTGTTAAGATCATTAAGCGCACACAGGATGTTGATATTCACATAGATACGATCCCGCTTGATGAAAAAAAGACATTTGAATTATTTGTCAATGCCCAGACTTCAGGCGTCTTCCAGCTTGAAAGCGCCGGCATGAGGGATATATTAAAGAAGCTCAGGCCATCTGTATTTGAAGACCTGATAGCTATACTTGCTTTGTATCGCCCGGGCCCGATAGGCAGCGGCATGATAGATGATTTTATCCAGAGGAAGAATGGATTAAAGCCGATACGGTATGATCATCCTAAACTTGAAAAAGTCCTGAAAGATACTTACGGCATTATGGTGTATCAGGAGCAGGTAATGCAGATAGCATCCGAGCTTGCTGGTTTTACGCTGGCCCAGGCCGATCTGCTCAGGCGTGCTATGGCAAAGAAGATACCCGAGGAGATGGAAAAGCAGAGAAGTCAGTTTGTGGATGGAAGCGTGAAGAATAAGATAGACAAGAGGATAGCTACAAAAGTTTTTGATTTGATAGATTATTTTTCCGGTTATGGTTTTAACCGCAGCCATTCAGCGGCATACGCTGTAATTTCTTATCGCACCGCTTATTTAAAGGCAAATTATCCTGTTGAATTCATGACAGCGCTTCTGACAAGTGAAAAAGAAAATACCGACAAAGTCGTTGAATATGTCAAAGAATGCGCTCATATGGGAATAACTGTTTCAAATCCGGCCGTGAATGATAGTTTTTCAAAATTTACCGTTGAAAACCAGTCAGGTATACGTTTTGGGCTGCTGGCAGTGAAGAACGTGGGAAAGCTTGCTATTGATTCAATAGTTGAATCGCGTAAAAAGAGCGGCTTATTTAAGAGCCTGGAAGATTTTTGTGAGCGCGTTGATCTGAGATTGGTCAACCGGAAGGTCACAGAAAGCCTGATAAAATGCGGCGCTATGGATTCTTTTGGCCTCAAACGAAGCCAGATGATGAGTATGCTGGGTGAATGCCTCGACCAGTCAGCAAAGACGCATAAAGACCGCGACAGCGGGCAATTATCTTTTTTTGATACTATGGGGACGGATGAGCCTGGTTTCAGGCGGTTTAGCGTACAAGTGCCTGAAATTAAAGAATGGCCTGAGATACAGCTTCTTGGTTTTGAGAAAGATATACTTGGGTTTTACGTAAGCGGCCATCCGTTGGCGCATTATGAACATCTTCTCAAGAGGTTCTCTTCTTGCTCTATCTCCAATTTGTCGGCTCGGACGGATGGCGAAGAGATATCCATAGTTGGCCTGATAAACAAGATAAAGATAACCATAACCAGAGCAAAAGCCGAGAAGATGGCTATTTTAAGAGTTGAAGATTTTACCAGTATTGTGGAGATACTTGTCTTTCCAAATACGTATAAGCAAGTTTCAAAAAGCATTGTGCCTAATAGTGTTGTGTTGATACGGGGCAGGCTTAGCCTCAAAGAGGATATGCCTAAAATCTTGGCGAGCGATATTATAGCAATAGATGAAGCCTATCGCATGATAAGCGCGATAAATATAGACCTTTCAGGCGTTAAAGAGAATATCCTGAATATTTTAAAGGAAAAGTTGTCCCTTTCTCCTGGGAGCGTTCCTGTTTATCTCCATCTGGATTCCTCCGCCAAGCAAAAGACCAAAGTCCTGGTTTCACAGGATCTTTTTGTGCAGCCCAGGCCGGAATTATTCAATGATATTGAGGACCTTCTGGGTGAGGAAAGATTTCTATTGACGTTGTAAGTCTTTCATGATACTTTATTTACAAAATATGGCGATATAAGTACCACCGGAATAGGGGGTGAGTCCATGACGAAGAAGGATATAGTATTGAAGATCGCTGATGAAACCGGTATAAAGCAGATCGATGTGAAGAAGGTTGTTCAGAAGACATTCGACCACATAGTTTCAAGCCTTGTCCGCGGTGAGAAAGTTGAGCTGAGGAATTTTGGCGTCTTTAAGCTAAAAGAGAGACGCAGCCGTACTGGACGTAACCCGCGCACTGGCGAAGTTGTTCCTGTTCCGGCTCGTAAGGTCGTTGTTTTCAAATCCGGCCTTGAAATGAAGAAGAAGATCAAGTAACGGTCAAAGATCTTAAATATGCCTGCCGTGCGGGCAGGTAGGGAGTGGTGATGTCACAGGTTGGAAAAGTGAAATGGTTCTCTGCTCAAAAAGGTTTTGGGTTCATAGAGTGTGAAGACGGTCAGGATGTGTTTGTTCATTTTTCGGCGATCCAGGGAGAAGGTTATAAATCTTTAGAGGAAGGCCAGAAGGTTCAGTTTGAGATCGTCCAAGGAGAGAAGGGCCCACAAGCCTCGAATGTAGTTAAGCTATAGAAAACTTGCCAGACACCTTCTTTATAGATTAGATGCTTTTCAAATCCCCGCGCGGCACGAGAGACGTATTACCGCAAGAATCCACTATTTGGCACGATGTCGAAGAGAAAGCAAGGGCTGTTTTTTCGCTTTATGCCTTTGACGAGATTCGTACGCCTATTATCGAAGAATCGAAATTGTTCTCCCGTTCATTGGGTGATCTTACCGATATCGTCCAGAAACAGATGTTTTTAATAAAGAAAGAGACTGATAATTTTGTCTTGAGACCTGAAGCAACCGCTTCAATAGTCCGCTCATATGTTGAAAATACGTTATATAATACGAGTGCCGTAAATAAATTTTATTATATTGGCCCGATGTTCCGGGCCGAAAGGCCTCAGAAAGGCCGTCTTAGGCAGTTCCATCATATAGGTTGCGAGGCTATAGGTTCGTATAGCCCCTATTCTGACGCTGAAGTGATATCTCTTGCCGCTCGCATATTATCTGTTTTGGGTATATCGGGCCATGAGATCATATTAAATACTCTTGGCTGCCTTAACGATAAAAAGAGTTTCGCTTTGAATCTCAGAGAAAAACTTATTCCTCACAAGAAGTCATTTTGTGAGGATTGTCAGTTGCGTATGGCCAAAAATATTTTCCGCGTGCTGGATTGTAAAAATAAGCAATGTAAGGATATTATCATGTCGCTTAATCTGGGTTCTGCCCATATCTGCGATGATTGCAAAAAACATTTTGAAGGTGTTTTGGCCGGATTAAGTCTTTTCGGGGTAGCTTACAGCGTTAATCCTCTATTAGTGCGTGGGCTCGATTATTATACTCGAACGGTCTTTGAGATCACGCATTCGAATTTAGGGTCGCAGGATGCGTTGGGCGCGGGGGGCAGGTATGACCATCTTGTTGAAGAGCTTGGCGGCCCCGCGCGCGGAGCTGTTGGATTTGCCTTAGGGTTTGAACGCCTGCTTTTAGCGAAGGGCGAGCTTTCCAATACTTTGCCGGGCGCGCATACATTAGATTGTTATGTCATATCCCTGGGGGAAGAGGCTCAAAAATTCTGTTTGAGGATTTTAAAGGATTTGAGGGATAAGAATTTAAAGGCCGATCTTGATTACCTGGACGGATCGCTTAAGTCCAAGATGCGCAGGGCTGATAAGAGTAACGCCCGGTTTACCCTGATAGTAGGGGACAATGAACTCGCGAAAGGCACAGGGGTTCTGAAGAATATGGCCAAGAGCTCGCAGGAAGAAGTACTCTTGGCAGATCTGGTGGAAAAAATTAAATCATCTAAGTCAGAAGCCTAATAACTGGTTTTAAAGGGAAGGGTAGAGTTTGATATGTTGAGAACGCATACATGCGGTGAATTAAACAAGGCTTATGCCGGGCAGGAGGTTGTCTTGTGCGGCTGGGTACATAGAAGGCGTGACCACGGTAAGCTTATATTTATAGATATCAGGGACAGATACGGCTATACTCAGGTTATGTTTAGCCCCAAAGACGCGCCTGAGGCACATGCCTTGGCAATGGGCCTGCGTTCGGAGTTTGCGATACGGCTTAAAGGTATTGTGAATTTAAGGCCGAAGAATAATGTTAATGAAAAGATACCGACCGGCGAAGTTGAACTCATAGCAAAGGGATTGGAGATATTGAATGCTTCTTTGAATCCGCCGTTTGAGATAGACGATAATTTGAGTGTCTCTGAAGATATCCGTCTTCCGTTCAGGTATCTGGACCTGAGGCGTCCCAGGATGCTGAAATTTCTCGAATCGAGGCATAAGCTTAATCACGTAGCCCGTAATTTTTTAGAAAACGAGAATTTCATAGAGGTAGAGACTCCTATATTGACGAAATCTACTCCCGAAGGGGCGCGTGATTACCTTGTGCCTTCGCGGGTAAACGCGTGTAAATTTTTCGCGCTTCCGCAGTCTCCACAGCTCTTTAAACAATTGCTGATGGTTGCCGGTTTTGACAGGTATTTTCAGATAGCCAAATGTTTCAGGGATGAGGATTTGCGCGCCGACAGGCAGCCTGAATTTACACAATTGGATATGGAGATGTCTTTTATTACCGAGGAAGATATTTTTTCCATTACTGAAAAGCTTTTTGCCAAGATCCTAAAAGAAATAAAAGGCATAGATATCGCGCTTCCGTTTAAAAGGCTGAGTTACGCGGACGCTGTTAAAAGCTATGGCAGTGATAAGCCGGATATCAGGCAGGATAAGGCCAACCCTGAAGAATTCGCGTTTTTATGGGTTGTTGATTTTCCGCTTTTTAAATATAATGATGAAGAAAAGAGGTGGGATAGCGAGCATCATCCGTTTACATCTCCCCATCCTGATGATATCGCGTTGCTCGATGGCAATAATCTAAGCGGTGTGCGTTCGCGTTCGTATGACCTTGTTTTAAACGGTAATGAGATAGCAAGCGGTTCTATAAGGATACACGACCAGGTCCTGCAGCGTAAAATATTCCAGATATTAAAGATCTCTGAAGAAGATATAGACGCGCGTTTTGGGTTTTTGCTTGAAGCTTTTAAGTATGGGGCTCCTCCACATGGAGGCATAGCTTTTGGGCTTGACAGAATAATGTCTATTCTGTTCGGAACTGACAGTATACGGGATATTATCGCTTTTCCGAAGAACGCGAAAGCAGTATGCCCCATGACTGAGGCGCCTTCCGTGGTGGATGAGAAGCAATTGAAAGAGCTGTTTATCAGGCTTGGTCCACTGATAAAATAATTTTAAGGACTGATTTTAAGCTCGCAGGAGTATCTAAGATGTTTATTGAAACCGTCGCTTTATAACAAAGGGGATTAAAATGAAGAAGAGTTTGTTGATGGTTTTAATTGCCGTGTGTGCGTCTGTATTTGCTTTCGGATGCACTACAGTGAGGACCTATACGCAGGATGACGAAAGGGTCGATCAGAACCTCGCCGCCGGCAATATGGGGTATCTTTCAGGTAAGCCCAGTGAGGATGAGATCAATAAGCCCCGTAAATTAACCCGCAAGCATTATATTGCCGAAGTTGAGATCGGAAAATATCGTACTACTAAAAAAAAGACAGCAAAAAGCGGAATGTCGGTTGAGGCTGTTGAAGAGCCTTCTTCTGAAGCCATTGTTGAAAATCAGCCTGAGGCAGCTCAAAAACCAGATGCCGCTGCAAAAGATGAAGCTGTCCAGAGTTTTGTTGAATACACCGTATTGCCGAATGATACCTTAGGAAGCATTTCAATGAAAGTTTATGGGACGGCAAAGAAGTGGAAGAAGATATTTGAAGCAAACAGCGATAAATTAAAGACTCCGGATAAGATATACGCCGGGCAGATTTTAAAAATACCTCAGGAGTAATTATCCGCGGAGCCCTATGTTTAAATTTGTAAGAGTTGATAACCAGAAGGAAGCGCGCGATTTTTTTGGCATGCATGATGAGCATGCCAAGCTGATCGAGCATGCCTTTGGTGTAAAAATCGTCTCAAAACAGGAAGGTTTGAAGATCAGTGCTTCAAATAAGGGCAAGCTTGATAAGGCGGTCTATGTCATAGAGAACTTTTTGCATTTAGTAAGGACAAATCGTAATCCTGAGCGCAAAGATCTCGAGATGATGCTGGTTGCAAGCAGAGGCACAAAGCCTGAGAAGTCTATTGAGCATAAGTTTTCTCTGGATAACTTTACTTCGGGAGAATCAAGGAAAGAAAAAACAGCGGTCCCCAAGACCCTCGGCCAGCAGGCTTATGCTGATGCCATTAAAACCTTTGATATAGTGTTTGGCCTGGGGCCGGCCGGTACAGGTAAAACATATCTTGCCATGGCTATGGCTGTCTCAGCTTTGATATCAGGCAGGGTCAGGAGGATTATTCTGACGAGGCCCGCGCTTGAAGCAGGGGAGAGTCTTGGATTTTTGCCCGGAGACATAGAACAAAAGCTTTCGCCATATCTAAGGCCTCTTTATGACGCGCTTTATGACATGATGGAGGCTGAAAAGATAGAGAAGTATATTGAAATGGGTATTATTGAGGTTGCGCCTTTGGCATATATGCGTGGACGCACTCTGAACGATGCCTTTATTATTCTGGATGAAGCTCAGAATTGCACGCCAGAACAGCTAAAAATGTTTTTAACAAGGTTGGGTTTTGATTCAAAGGCCGTGATAACCGGAGATATGACTCAGAGCGATCTGCCCGGAGGCAAGCCATTGGGCCTTATACAGGCACAGGGCCTCTTGTCCCGTATAGACGGTATCCGTTTTATGTATCTTACAGGCGCGGATGTGGTGCGGCATGAACTTGTCCAGAGGATAATAGAAGCGTATGAAAACAAAGCTCAACGTAACGTTTAAAAATTGTATTTTAAGTTCAGCCGGCATCATTGC
>CAYSCK010000037.1:0-12470 GCA_964429525.1 uncultured Planctomycetia bacterium | reverse complement strand
CCTTTTGAGATACTCCTCATTAACGGATGTGATCTCAAGCTCTCCCCTTTTTGAAGGCTTCAACTTTTTAGCTATAGGCACGACATGGTGATCGTAAAAATAGATTCCCGTTACCGCCCAATTCGATTTTGGCTTAACCGGCTTTTCCGCGATTGAAATAACATTGCATTTTTTATCAAATTCAAGCACGCCGTAACGCCCCGGGTCCTTCACATAATAGCCGAAGACCAAAGCGCCCCTCTTCAGCGCCGAGGCTTCTTTTAAAAACTCGGTAAGATTATGGCCGTAAAAAACGTTGTCACCCAGGATCAGGCAGACCGGTTCAGAACCGATAAAATTCTCCGCTATAATAAAACTTTCCGCTATGCCGCGCGGCTCTTTCTGAACTACATAATCCAGCCTGATACCAAGATCGCGCCCATCACCCAGAAGATCCTTGATGCGCGGCAGGTCCTGAGGAGTAGAGATTATCATAATATCGCGGATATTGGCGAGCATGAGCACAGAAAGAGGATAATAGATCATCGGCTTATCGTATATCGGCAAGAGCTGTTTACAGACGCTCTTTGTTATCGGATAAAGCCTTGTTGCCCTGCCTCCAGCTAAAATTATGCCTTTCATTAAATCATCCCTCCTGAATGAAACCTATTTATTAAAGGTAAGCCGCCTTGAATTATTTTTCCCGCTCTTCTTTTGCCGAAAAGATAGGAAGATAGATCGTGAACTTTGACCCTTTCCCCTCTTCAGACTCAACGGAAATATTCCCATTATGCTGTTTGACTATGCCATAGGCTATAAAAAGCCCAAGCCCTACGCCAGGCTGTTTATCTTCTCCCCCGCCCAAAACCCCCTTGGTCGTTACAAATGGGCCAAAAAGCTTATTTTTAATGTTCTCATTTATACCCATGCCGGAATCCTGGAAAGAAACCGCTGCCTCAGCAGTGGAGACAAGATAATCAATTCTAACAACAAGTTTCTTCCTGTCCAGGCCGCGCATGGCATCGCGCGCGTTCATCATTATATTAACAAAAGCCTGGGACAATTGGCCGGCGTTACAATATACGCGCGGAACCTGGGCAAAGTGTGTTTCAACCGTGATCTCATTCGCCTCAAATACCTTATTCAGCAGAAGCAGGTTCTGCTTCACAAGATCCGCCAGATCCACGAACTCCCTGACTTCAGAAACATTCCCCGAAAAATCAAGCATGCTCTTTATTATCCAGGCGGCGCGGCGCGCGGACTCAATGATGACCTTCAGAGATTTCTTCATCGTATCATTATCGCGCGACGCGTAAGCGATCTCCGCGTTCCCTAAGATTATTTCCAGGACATTGTTGAATTCGTGTGAAACTCCTGTAGCAAGCGCGCCTATAGTAGACATCTTTGAAGAATCCAGCAGTCTTTCGCGGGATCTGCGCTCTTCGGTAATATCCCTGGAGATCGAAATAAAATATTTTATATTACCGCTGTGCTCCAGAATTGGAGCGAGGATAACGGATTTGATGACCATCTCGCCGTCTGATTTATACATCGTCGCTTCAAAAGACTGCTGATGCCCCTCCAACACGCCCTGGACAGCCGCTGAAACCTTCTTCCTGTGCTCCTGGGGCCAAAGCTCATCGAAAAGTTTTCCGATAACGTCTTTTTTGTCCCAACCCATAACCAAAAGCCCGCTCTTATTTATGGAAATACACCGTGCGTCTTTAGCAAACAGGCTGATGCTGTCGGGAGACCCCTCAACCAAAGCTTCGTACACAGCCTCAGAAGCCGAAAGATGCAGGGCATCCAATGAGATCCTGAATATAAAAAGAGTGATAATGGTTATCAGCAGGAAAAAACTCAGAAAGATCAATATCATCATAAAACGCACAACAGCGACGTTACTGCGGTCATCCAGAAAATAAACATGCCATCCCGGCAAACCTTCTATGTCGCCTTTCACAAAGTAAAACCGGGATCCGCGGAAATAAATAGTCTCTGTCGCATCATCTTCATTCTCAAAACCCACGTTATCCCACGGCCCATCGCCAAATTGCCTTGTTGAGCGCAGTTTTTCCTTCTCTCCAAAAGTTAAATCCCTTATAGAGCGGAATATCCAGTCAGGTTTACTTGAAACAAAAATTATTCCTTCCTTGCTTACCAGCATAATGTACTTATACGCCATGAAGTACTGGCTAAGGCTGTCCGTCGTTGCCTTGGCAGCCGCAACACCCAAGACCCTCTCTCTTTTTTCGTCATAGACGGGAAAAGATGCATAGATTCCGCGTTCCTTTGATGTGACGCCCTTGGCAAGGTAGACAGAATGCGCCCCTTTCATGGCTTCCTGAAAATATGGCCTGAAAGAATAATCTTTGCCTACAAAACTCTTTGGGGAATTCCTGTTTGAAGAAGCGATCGTCATGCCAGTCTCATCCATCAGATAGCAGACATCAGCCTCCAGCGCGGACTTATAGCGGTCGAGCCGTTCATTGATAGCTTCAAAATTAATCTTGGAGATATCTACCGATAAATTGGCTATGACCTCTGGTGAGCGCGAGAAGGCTTCAAATACCTCCAGTTTTTTTATGACTCTCTGGACAAACTGGGAATATACCTTTGCCTTAAGACGCCGCGAACCAGTCTCTTCGTTATACACCCTTTGCCCGTAATTCTCAACCGCCAGCCAGCCAAAATAAAAAATTGCCAAAACAAGGACCAGGATCAAAGACATCAGAGAATTTATAAAATGCTTTTTTCTGTTAGGTGCTTCAACAAAAAAAGCTTCAGTACTGTAATTAATGGCATATATTGACATGGAAGCAGCCATAACAAAAGCAAAGACGGCCCTGACAAGCTGGACCGGAATATGGGCAAAAGAAATAAATTTTTCCGCGTTAATAAAATTCGCTGGGAAGAACGAGGCAGCCGGCACAACAAAACCCGTAGACAGGCCGTACAACAGCATAATAACACCCGCCAACCTCAAATAATTAAGCGAGAACCTGTTTAACGGCCTATCCTTTGACCCATTAAACGATAAAAGTATATACGATGCCCAAAACGTGCTTACAAGGCCAAAGCTGTACCTGCTCAGGACAAACATGCCTTTTGCGCCAAATGATAACCCTGTAGACGCAAAAATAAAGAGCCACACATAAATAGACAGGCTGACTCTCCGGCCGGTTATCTCAAAATGAGCCCTGCGGTCAAATTCCAAAAGACATATAAAAGAAGCGATAAACACCACGAGCCTAAATACACTGAAAACCGTATTATCCCCCAAAGAGATAGCCGCCATATCCATCCACTCATGCAGGCCGTGTATAAAACCAAAAAGCCCCAGCCATAGACAGGGCATTTTTTTCATATCGTAAGAATGGCGCAAAATAGCAAAACACACAGCGCCTAAAATAATAAAAGACGCTCCGTAAAAAAAGAAAACATAATCCAACTGGCTCAGAAAATAATTCATTTACTTAATTTTATCCCCATATAATTCTGAACGATATTTTCACGCTCCTCAAGGAGGCTGTCTATCTGCTAGGATAAGGATTCCTTATCCTCCTGCAATCTCTGTATCCTGTCTGAGGTGCGCTTGAGCGCGTCCTCCGCCTGCGCGCGGCTTAGAAACAATTCCTGCGCCTAGCTCTTAAGCTGCTCTATAAAAGAATCCTTGGCATTTATTATATCGTCAATTTTAGCAGAACCCACCCTTGAATCTTCCAATTTATCCGCAAGCCTTGACTTTTCTTCCTCAATATCTAAAATTTTGTCCAGAGCCTCATCCAGCGACTGCTGGATCTCCTGTTTCTCCTGCTTAAGCGCTTCAATCTTTGCCTCTAAATCGCTTATCTCATAGCCATGCTCTCTCTTGAGCATCAGCATCTCCTCGCGTAAAGCGTCACGCTCTTTTTTAAGAGCGTAAAAAGCGTCATCAAAATTTTCCAAAGTTTCCTTAAGCCCCTGGCCGCCTTCTTTCTGAACCGCTAAAACCGGCTGTAACGCGAAAAAATAAGCAAATAGGACAAAAAACACACCCACCCTGCCGCACAATATCATTCATTCTCCTTCTTGTGCCGCGCCATAACACCCTTGACCGCTTACTTTTACCTACCTGTTAATCAAAGGCGCGCGAATAACTGATTTATCCGCCTGAATTACAATATTATATAGGGAACAACAAAAATAGTCTACATCAAAAGAACACAGGGTCACAAGGTCAAAAAGATAGCGTTTAGCGTATAGTGAATAGGTTTTTGTTGCAACATTTCTGTCCAGACCTAAAATGTTGCAACATCTGATTACGCATACCGCGCACCACTAACCGCTAACCAAAAAATATCGGTTATCAGTCTTTTGGTCTTTCAGTCCTTCGGTTTCTCATTCTGCGTCGCTGCCTGCTGAGCAGCCATAGCATCCACCTTCTCAGAAAGATCATCAACTTTCTGGGTGAGTTTGTCTATCCTGCCGTTTAACGCGGCTTCAAGCTGATTGAGTTTTTCCTGCATCTTGGCAAACTTCATGGCAACGTAGGAATCAATATCCAGCGGCCTGTAAACCCCGGCAACTTTTTCTATAGGCCTGTCCGCCTGGACATTGAATGTCAGGCCGTCAACTGTCTTGGACGTATAGACAACATTGTATGCCCTTGCCTCTTCTTCATCGGTCTTAAAATCCCTTATAACGGTATCAGATATATCCCCGTCCTCTGAAAATGCCCGGACAACAGATAAACCGGATAAAAAAAGTACAATTAAAAAAATACGTTTTTTCATTCCCCCCCCTCTGTATTAGCTCAAAGCTCTTAGTGCTCAACTCATAAAAAAGATACTCTCAAACCAACAGCTAAAACCTACAGGCCGGTCCGGATCTTTTTTCCTGCCATCAATGCCGACCTGGCAGCGGATAGATAAATAGCGCCTTTCCCCTGTGCCAAGAGACGCGCAAACCGGGCAAATTCATACAGCGCCAGAGGAATAAAAAACAGCACAACATAGATCATGGATTCATTCTTCATGATCATAATGAACCTGTTGCGGATCGAGTAGAAAGTTTTTTTGCCAACGCTGTCACCTGAAAAATTACCCGGATGAAAAGCAACACAGGCAGGATCAAGCGCGACCCTCCACCCCTTCTTTCGGGCGCGCCAGGCGATATCAACGTCTTCAGCCATTATAAAAAATCGGGAGTCAAAATAATCCGCGCCTTCGCGCAATTCTTCCAGCATCCGCCTGTTATAAAATGCGGCCGCGCTGCAGGCGCCGAAGATATTGGCGCCTTCCCGGGCCTCATAAAAACGCCTCAGATACGTCAGGCGATGGCCAATACTATAAACCCGCCTGCCTCCGGGAAAAAAGATCTTCGGAACAACAATGCCTGTTTTATCGCCTCCATTTTTTAAAGAATGCTCTTTCGCCTCAGTCAGATGACGTTCAAAACATAAGATAAAATCCTTATCAAGGTACGCGTCGGAATCTACTGTCGCGATCCAATCAGCGGAAACTGCCCTGATACCCCTGTTGCGCGCGGCTGAAACGCCTTCATTACGATCATTGACAATAAGCAGGGCGTGAGGATATTCGTTTCTGACGATATTCAAAGTATCATCCTCTGATCCATCGTCAATTACTATGACCTGATCAGGAAGCCTGAGCTGGCCAAAAATGGAATCAAGGCACTTCCTGATCGTTAAAGCGCCGTTAAACACAGCAACAACAACCGCGATATTTACACGCTTAATTTCCAATCGCAACCTTACTCATTTTAAATGCCGCATACAGCCAGGCGGCAACCGCAAAAACCGCCAGAGTTACGGCAACAGGGAAAAAATTTACAGGCATTAAAAATAAAACAGCTCCCGCGCAGAATAATACGCCGAATAGATACATTAAAGAAACTGCGCGAACACGGGACAGG
Organism: uncultured Planctomycetia bacterium; assembly: GCA_964429525.1. Lineage (GTDB taxonomy): Bacteria > Omnitrophota > Gorgyraeia > Velamenicoccales > Velamenicoccaceae > CAYSCK01. Next base: position 6,575 of record CAYSCK010000037.1, on the reverse strand, counting down.
CCGCCTGCGACAAGCCGTAAGACAAAATGATCCCGGCTCTTCTGAAAAAACGGCCTTCGCGAGATTACACGCATAACAATAACAAAGATAAGGTCAAGGATAGGCAGGGCCAGGACAAAAACCAATGACCAGGCCGCCGTGCCGCTTGCGGAAAAATCACGTGTTGCAAGAATAGCCGCGCACGCAAAGAGCGCTCCATTGAAAAGGCTGCCTATATCACCCATATAAAGCCGAGCCTTTGGAAAATTAAAAAATAAAAAAGAGATGTTGGAAGCTGCCATGGCTGAACCCAAAACTGCAACATTCTGGTTTTGTATCAAAATGCCGATAGAGATAAAAGCTAAAGCTGAAATAGCGCCTATGCCGGCTGCCAGACCGTCTAAAATATCCAGAAAATTAAAAGCATTCATCAACCCCACGATCCAGATAACAGAGAACAAAAAATCAGTAACAACGGAAAGATAAGCAAAATCAAACCTTACTCCCGCTGATACGATAAATAGAGCTATTAAGAACTGTAAAGAAAATTTCAGCTTAACGCCAAAATCAAAGATATCGTCAAACAGGCCCAGAAGAAAAACCAGCAGTAATCCAGGCAATAAGCCGTCAGGCATGACAACCTGCCTGGATAAAAAAAGTGCCATGAAAAATACCGCGGCTATACCGAGCCCTCCTGCCCTTGAAATACCCGTCACCTTATCTTTAAGGCACACTTTCAAAAAATCAACTTTTTTGCTAAGCAGATACACGCAAGACCCCAGGATCAACCCGGCCAAAAGAGTTGTGAAAAAAATAGCCATTACCCTGCCCTTCTCTTGAACTCTAAGCGATAAAGCGATTGCATGCGTTTCATTGAATCTTTTAGCGTGAACTCTTCTTTGGATATGATGTATCTTCCCATATTTCCCATCCTTTTACGCAAACCCTGATTTGAAAGAAGAAGGTTGATCTTTGAGCTCAGGCCAGCAACATCTCCGGGCCGTGAAAGGAACCCGTTCACTCCGTCTTTTACAACCTCTCCTATGCCGCAGATATCATATGCCGCAACAGGCAAGCCTGACTCAATAGCCTCAAGCAAGGCCAGAGGCAGGCCTTCCCAAAAAGAAGTAAGTGCGAATACATCCATAAGCGGCAATATCTCTCCTGCATCCTCACGCCAGCCAAGCAAAAAAACCTTATCTTTCAGGCCCATCTTTTCCAGAGCCCTCTCAATGCGGCCCCTTAAAACACCATCGCCTATAAGCAGAAACTTTGCTTCGGGATAAGTATCAGAGATCAACGCGGCGCACTTAACAAAATCCAAAGGATTCTTCTGAGGCTTAAAACAAGCCACCATACCCACCACAAGATCGTCGCTCGACAGGCCAAAAGAATGCCTCTTTGCAAGAATTTCCTTAGGCGGGATCAAAGCAGAGGCGCGTTCTATCCCGCAGCGGATAAGAACATATTTATCTTCTTTGCCGATCTTCAAAACCAGGCCTTTTCTTATGTCGCTTTCACTTACCGCGACGATCCTGGTCGTAAATTCGGCAGCTTTCTTTTCAAGAAATATATAAAAATTGTTAAGAAAGCCTTTTAAATGGTCATGAAAGCCCCACCCATGGACAGTATGTATCACAACACGCACGCCGGCAAGCTTCGCTGCAATGCGGCCCAGGATACCGGCCTTTGAACTATGGGTATGTACTATATCTATACTATTGCGCTTCATATAAGAGGCAAGAGAAAAAACAGCCAGGACATCAGACACGGGCTCAGGCGCGCGTTTAAGGTATGAAACGATCTTTAAGCGCGGCCCAAGGATAGCCTGAGCCTGCTGAGCCAGCAATCCGTCTGAGGATATCAGGTGCGCTTCAAATTCGCTCCCCTTAAGGCTGGAGATAATATCTAAAACATTTTTTTGCGCGCCGCCCAACTCAAGTCTGGTAATAATAAAAAGTATCCTAATCGGCACGTATTCTATCCTTGCGTTTTTTTAAAGCATACGATACAAAAGAAAAATCCCCAAGAAAATCCTTAAGAACCTGGCGGTCAAAAAAAGCAAGATAAGCCAACAGCCTGATCTCATAAAACAAGATCCATGGCAGGCCCGCCACAAAAGAAAGCACACTGTCATTCTTTAATATTGTGACATAGCGGTTACGCACAAGCCTGAGTTTCAGATCGTGCGGCAATTGAGACATCGCGAATTTCTTAAGAAAAACAGGCAGTTGCCTATCCTCTGTACGAGTCGTAGCGCCGCGATCATGAAATGCCATAGACTTCGGCTGATAAAAAGACTTCCACCCCTTGTGCCTCGAACGCCACGATATATCAAGATCTTCGTAGTAAATACCATATCGTTCATCAAAATACTCAGCACCCTCCCTGATCTCTTCAAGCATCTTGCGCCTGAAAAAAGCCGAAGCCCCATTGGCGCCGAAGACAAAGCCCTCTTTATAACATCCGCCGCGCTTTATGCCATAACCTCGGTCATAAGGCTTGCGCGATTTAGACCACAACAGGCCGCACGAATCAAAAGTTTCCCTGTCAGGCCGCATGAGGCAACCACTTAGTATCCCTATATCTTTATCTGATTCCATGGACTTAACCGCTTCTTCTATATAATCAGCCCTTAGGTATATATCATCATTGAGGCATAGAACGTATTTTCCGCGCGATCCTGATATGCCGAGATTCATAGGTTTACAATATAATTCATTCTCTTCACAATTATGGAAACTGATGCCGCTAAAACCGGCCTCAAGTTCATCTTTCTTCTTTGAATCAACACAATTAAGATAGACAAAACACTCAAGATTGGAATAAGACTGGCGCAGGATGCCATCAAGGCATCGCAACAGGAGTTGGTTCTTCAGGCAGCTTACTACAACAACAGAAACAAGAGGATGAGTTGACATATCCTTCATCATAGATTAGTATTATAACATAATGACAGAAAAAAGAATATTCGCGGCACCCGCGTTACAACTCAAAAGCTCGCTTAACTTTATCACTCTTGCAATATTCGCCATTTTCGCGGTCCTGCTCTGCCTGCTTCCGTTTTTCCAGCCGACAGCTTATCTGAATGAAAATATATTATATTCTTTGGCTATAATAACCTGCTCGCTTACCCTGTTTTTCCTGAATCACGGCCTGCAGGTATCATCAAAACGCATCCATGCGATCCTTGCGCCATTGCTCCTATTATTCAGCGTCCTCTTATCAACAATATTTTCAAAAGATTTTGAAAACAGCGCAACTGAATTCTATAAATACTCCTCCTACATATGCGTATTCCTCTGCGCTTTAAGCCTGCCTGACAAAAAAAAGATCATTCTCATACTCGCGCTGTCGGCAACTTCCGCGATAGTCAGCATACGAGCCCTGCAATGGGTCATGTTCGGAGCCTTCAAAACCTTGGACATGCTTGTAGAACAACAGATACCATGGGAGTTCGCGCGAGAATACCTCAACAAAGGCAGGGCCTTCGTACCTTTTGTTTTCCCTTCTGAATTGGGAAGCTACCTTATACTCTGCATACCTGTCGGAGTGGCCCTGATATTGCAGAATAACGCCAAAAAATTATCAGAAAATAAATTTTCATTATTAAACGCACTCGCCCTTTTTATAATTATTCCCGACACGCTCGCCCTATTCTGCACGCAATCTTTAGGCGCGATCATAAGCCTGTCGCTCTCCGCGGCGATATTCGTAATCTTCCTTAAAAAAAGGAAGATGAAATTTCATCTTTTATCATATCTTGCGGTCTCGATAATAGCGCTGACCGCCGTCACCTTTGCCTTTAGAAATTCAGCAAACCTTAACCTGAATCTCCCGATCCTATCTGTTACAAACAGGATAAGCTACTGGCAGAACGCGTTAAAACTTATCGGAACCCACCCATTCACGGGACTGGGCCCCGGGAACTATCCGTTCTTTAAAGGTTTTTGGGCGCACAATTCCTATCTTCAGGCCTGGGTTGAATTCGGAATACTGGGGATTATTTCGCTTATTTATATGGCGGTTGTTACCATAAGAACCGATCTTGATTCATTAAAAGGCAGAGACCGGCTGATAATCTCAGGCGCGTGGGTGGGAAGCCTGGCATTTTTAATACACAATCTTATGGATTCAACTATACTTTGGCCGGCCGTATCACTGCAATGGTGGGCGATAGCTGGTGTATTAGCGAGTTTTTTTATCAAAAATAAGCGCTAATGCCATAAACAGAAGGCCGATATCACGAACCTCATATATTCCCGAGAAATAAAGAAGAACCAGAATAGCGACAAGCTGCAATGCCGCCAGCCCCGCGAATATACGCACAAATCGTCCGCTAAGCAGACCAAGCCCGGCGATAGTTTCAGATATCCCGGCGAGAATTATACTTACATCAACTTTCCAAGGCAGGCGCGCAAAGAATTCCATGCTGCGCATTGTATCGGCCCACTCATCCCCGCGAAATTTACCTATACCAAATATCAGAAAGACTAACTCCTATCCTTAATATCCGGTCGGTTCGCAAATCAGATCCTTGAAATAAAAATGATCACGCCCAGAACTAATGTAAAAATACCCATGGCACGGTATCCGCTGTCAGAAAGATTGAGCCATGGATGGGCTTTTATTTTAGAAACAGGCGTCATGAAAATATAAACCGAAACGCCGATCTGAGCTATACCCAGGATCACAATGAGCCATCCAAGGACACTTGAGCCCGCCGAAAACAAAAGAAGAATACCCATGACCAAATGGATTATCCCGCACATTCTCGGATCTTTTAAATTTAAAAAATAGTGCGCTAATTTCATGGCTTTTTTAGGAACCATTATCAGCATAACACCCTTAACGATCAAGATCAGGCTTACCAGCAATAGAAAAAATCCCATATTTTTTCCTCTCTTTCTCTGTTGTTACCCTCTACCTTTGACACGTACCTATCAATTGGGCTGTTGCCAGAATATGGCCTTCCATAGCTTCCAACAACTTCTCCTTTGTCACTTTACCGTTAATTATCAATTTTGAATCAAGGGCGTAGAGTTTAAAAAAATAGCGATGAGGCTTACCAGGAGGCGGACACGGGCCGCTATAGCCATCTGTCCCTGAATCGGTATGACCCTGCATAGAGCCGTCTTTGAGCACCTGCGACAGCGCTATCCCTTCAGGCAGGCTGACTGCTTCGCCTGGAATATTATACAACAACCAGTGCACCCAGACTTTTGACGGCGCATCAGGATCATCGCATATGAGCGTAAAACTCTTTGTATTGGGCACAACATTGCCCCATTGAAGTTCGGGAGAGATATCTTTACCTTCACAGGTAAAGTCTGCGGGCATTACACCATTATTTTCAAAAGATGGACTCCTGAGTTCCAAAGCCACAGCCTCACCCCCTGAACAAAAGTTTATTACAAAACCTGCAAGAACAAACAGAAAGAATCGCTTCATCATGAACCAGCCCTCGCAAAAATCATATTAACACACAACGAATATATCAACAAATCAAAAGTTATTATGCAATAACCCAGTGTCTAAACCATCCTGTGCGAGACCGAATCCCGCACAATTACAAATGAGACGTAATAAACCAGGCCCAAAATGTCTTATAGTCAACCTTTACAGGTTAAAATAGCTTGAATTGTTTAACTGAAAGGGCCTGTTTTGCCCGAAAGCGGGCAAGGATCCGCCAATGCTTCAATGGCGGAGAGCGAAGGGCAAAACGCGGAGCGCTGATTTTTCTCGCAGGGAAAAATTAAGCGTCCCTTGAAGTAAACAATTCAAGCCAGACAAAAAATGTCTCAACAAATTCAAGTACGGTATCGATGACCACCGGATCGCCACCATAACAGAATTAGAACCACGGGAGGGTTCCCTTTCCGCTACGGGGTTATCGGGTGACCATCAATAGCGGATGGCGACCCTAATAGTGATTTAGATGCGATATTACTGTTAAAGCAAACAATCAGGAATTTTTTTGCAAAAGTCTGCGAGGAATTGCGATTTTGCTGTAGCGACAGACTTCTATGGAGCGTAAGAGTAAAATCGCAAACCGAAGCTGACGGAAAAAAATTTCGTTTGCGCGACAGTAATATCGCACTTTCAAATCGATGATCACCTGATCCCCTCTATCAAGATAAGAACCGTCTTGGCTTTTTTAGGTGAAGGCCGAGAAACTACAAGAGGGTTACCATTGACATCAAATACTTGATCAATTTAAAAATTCCAGACGAGTTCTTTATACTGGCGGATCATGCGGTTGGTATTAAAAACGGAGAATTCTGCGATACACTCTATCATCATATCTATCCACGGAGAATCTATGTTAAGCTCGCCACCCTTTAATTGGCCGTAATAATTAAGCATCATCTCTTCAAGGGCCGAATAAAGCGCTTTTGAATCATCCTCAAGGCGCAGAACAAGGCCATCGCTGAAAGCCTTGCCGTCATCGCGCCACCCGAAAAACTTTCCGATAGGTTTATCAGCTGCCTCCAGAACCCAGCCATCCAGAGTGCTCAACTGCAGGACCCCGTTGGCTATAGCTTTCATGCCGCTGGTCCCTGAGGCTTCATAAGGCGGCAGGGGATTGTTGAGCC
>CAYSCK010000036.1:0-12718 GCA_964429525.1 uncultured Planctomycetia bacterium | reverse complement strand
ATACTGTTGGGATTCGGTTGCAACGTGCCCGGCATTATGGCGACCAGGGTTTTAGAAAGCAAGCGCGAGCGTTTTATAGCGTCAACATTGATATCTATCGCGGTTCCTTGCGCGGCTCTGCAGGCAATGATAGTCGCGCTTTTAGGGGGTTACGGGTTTAAGCCTGTCCTGATCGTTGGCATGTCTTTATTTTCAAGCTGGGTCGTGATCGGGTTTATTTTGAATAAAGCGCTTAAAGGTTACAGTCCTGAGCTTGTCCTGGAGATCCCGCCGTATCGTTTTCCGCCGCTCCATATTATTTTTTCCAAGCTTTGGATGCGCGTGAAGGAATTCATTGTGGATGCTTTTCCGTTTGTCATTCTCGGCGTCCTGATGGTTAATCTTTTATACTATGTGCAATTCTTTAATATTATCAGCAATTTTTTTGAGCCCGCCATGAAAGCGATACTCGGTTTGCCTAAAGAAGCTGTATTTCCACTGATCATAGGATTCTTAAGGAAAGATATCGCGGCAGGCCTTCTTATACCTTTGAATCTGAACTTAAAACAGCTTATTGTGTCGTGCGTTGTGTTATCCATGTCGTTTCCCTGCATAGCAACATTCATTATCTTCTTCAAAGAGCTGGGTTTGAAATATCTTATAGCCGCGACCGCCATAATGCTTTCCGCGACACTTCTCGTCGGAGGATTTCTGAATATAGTCCTGTAAGCAGTTATCAGTATTCCGGGTAAACAGTCTGCGCTGCCAACCTGATTTGTTGCAACATTTCAGGTCTGGACAAAAATGTTGCAACAAAATTGTATGATAAAAGCGATATCACTTGTCTCCGGAGGATTGGACAGTATTTTAGCAACGGAGATCGTCCGTGGCTTAGGCGTTGATGTTGTCGCGGTTAATTTTGTCATGCCTTTCGGCTGTTCCCGCAGTGCGGACTGCTGCCAGGCGCAAAAAGTTGACATAACGGGTGATTTCATCAAAGTTCTGAGATCTCCGGCGCACGGCTATGGTTCCAACATGAATCCCTGCATTGATTGCAAGATACTTATGCTTAAAAAAGCAAAAGAGATGATGAGCCTGGCAGGGGCATCTTTTCTTGTAACCGGGGAAGTCGTCGGGCAGAGGCCGATGTCTCAGATGAGAGGGATGCTTCGTCATATAGAAAAAGAAGCGCGTGTTGAGGATCTGGTCTTAAGGCCATTATCCGCCGGGCTTCTTCCTGAGACTGTGGCTGAAAAAAACGGCTGGGTTGACCGTAAAAAATTATTCAGTATCAGCGGCAGAAGCAGGAAGGAACAGCTCAAGCTTGCTTTAAAATATGGCATTAAGGATTTTCCTCAGCCTGCCGGCGGCTGTTTACTGACCGACCCTATCTACGCGAATAAGATAAAAGACCTGTCCGAACATGATGAATTAACCTCTGAGGATATCAGCCTATTAAGGCTTGGAAGGTATTTCAGGCTGGCCGGAAGAGCGCGTCTGTTCGTAGGGAGGAATGAAAATGATAACCAGAAGCTTTTTTCTGTGAAGAAGGAAGCGGATGTTTTTTTTAGGTCTCTGCCGGATATCCCCGGGCCCTCTGCTCTTGGCAGGGGTGAGTCCTTTGCCGACCCTGCAATCCTGGAGCTTGCAACCCGTATTGTGGCGCGTTATTTTTCAGCAAAAGATAGAGGCAAAATAATAAAAATTGAGGTATTATATAACAATGTAAATAGAACGGTTGAAGTCGTGCCGCTTATTGATGAAGAAGTAAAAAAGTACCTTATTTAAATCATGGCCATTGACCCATCTTTTATAGCTATCTTCGTTTTTGTATTGGCATATATCCTGTTTATCTTCCTGTCGCATAAAAGGACCGCTATCGCTTTGCTCTCCGGCCTTGTCCTTATCGTATTTAAGGTAATAACCCTGCAAGGCGCGTTTTTTGCCGTTAACTGGAATGTTATGGGTATATTTGTCGGCACCTTGATCGTCGCGGATGTATTCATGGAAAGCCGCGTGCCGGCTTTTATCGCTGAGATCATAGTTGACCGGGCAAAAAATACTGCCTGGTCAATTCTGCTTATCTGCCTTTTGACCGGGTTTATATCCGCTTTTGTAGAGAATGTCGCGACAGTCCTGATAGTCGCGCCTATCGCGCTCGCGTTAGCAAAAAAACTGGACTTCAACCCTGTTAATATGATGATAGCGATAGCCATCTCAAGCAATCTTCAGGGTGCCGCGACCCTGATAGGAGACCCGCCGAGCATGCTTCTGGGCGGCTTCGCGAAGATGACTTTCGGGGATTTTTTCTTCTATCATGGCAGGCCCAGTATCTTTTTTGCGGTTGAGCTCGGTGCTCTGGCATCGTTTGTTGTCCTGTATCTTATCTTCAGGCAGTACAAGCAGAAAGCTCAGCTTATACCTGTTGAGAAAGTGCGTTCATGGTTTCCCACGGTATTGCTGGTAGCCTTGATAGTTCTTCTGGCGCTGTCTTCATTCTTTGATAAGGGTTTTTCTTATGTTGCCGGAGTGTTGTGCATGATAGCCGGCGTAGTTGCCATAGTCTGGGAAAAATTTGTCAACAAAGGTTCTATATGGAAAGGGCTTAAAGGCCTTGATTGGGATACGACTTTTTTTCTGATGGGTGTTTTTATTCTGGTAGGTAGTATTACCTCAACAGGGTGGATAGAGCGCTCAGCCGGTTTCCTTTCAGGTGTTGTAGGTAATAATTTATTTTTTGGATATACGCTTTTGGTATTTATGTCGGTATTTTTGTCGGCATTTATTGATAATGTGCCGTTTCTGGCTGCTATGTTGCCTGTGGCGATTTCGATGGCAGACAAGCTTTCGGTGAATCCGTCGCTCTTTTTATTCGGCCTATTGATAGGAGCCAGCCTCGGTGGTAATATTACGCCTATCGGCGCATCAGCTAATATCGTTGCCTGCGGTATCTTGAAAAAAGAGGGCTATAATGTCAGCTTTAAACATTTTGCGAAGATAGGTCTGCCGTTTACGATTGTGGCGGTAGCCGCGGCGTATCTTTTTGTCTGGTTTGTTTGGTCTAAATAGGTACGGCAGTTAACCGTAGGAGGAGTAAGATGTTTAAGAGATCAGGTTTATTGATTATGGTAGCTTTGTTTTCAGTGGTTGGCGTCGCAATGGCGCAGGAAGAAGCGAAAACTGAAATAACCGGCGCGGTTGTTGAAGCAACGGTTCCTGCTGTTGTAAATGTCGGTAATAAAGTTTGTCCTGTAAGCGGCGTCAAGATAGAGAAACTTGGAGAAAATACCGTTGAATACCAGGGTAAGATCTATAATCTGTGTAATTCTGCGGGCAAGGACGAGTTTTTGCAAGATCCGGATAAGTATGTGGCCAAAGTAGCAGAAGAGATGGCGAAAGAGCAGGCAGTTCCGGCAGTTCAGGTACAACAATAAATTCTGATTAAAATAGTCATGGAGGAAGATTATGACATTGAAAGAAAGAGTTGAGGAAGCGTTAAATGAGGTCCGGCCGATGCTCGCGGCTGACGGCGGGAGTATTGAATTAGTTGATGTCAGCGAAGACGGCAAGGTAAGCCTGCGCCTGACCGGCGCCTGTAGTTCGTGCCCTATGTCTTCCATGACATTGAAGATGGGCGTTGAGCGCATAATCAAGAAAAGAATACCGGAGATAAAAGAAGTTGTCGCGGTATAGTATTGACGCTAAATTTGAAGCGTTAAAACTTAAATTGCGCGATTTGGGCTCGGTACTCGTCGCGTATTCGGGTGGAGCGGACAGCACGCTGCTTTTAAAAGCGGCGTGTGGTGTTTTAGGCGATAACGTGCTTGCTGTAACCGCGATATCTGAAACATATCCGCGCGGTGAGATAGATTGCGTTTCGCGGTTGGTAAAAGATCTTAAAATCCGTCATAGAATTATCCGCACAAAAGAGCTTTCGGATCCGGAATTTCGCCGCAATCCTGCGGACCGCTGTTATTTCTGCAAGAGAGAGCTTTTCAGGCGCTTAAAGAGTATCGCCAAAAAAGAAAAATTGCGGTTTGTCGTTGATGGCTCTAATATAGACGACCGCCGCGATTACAGGCCCGGTGGACGCGCTAAAGAAGAATTAAATATCATCTCCCCTCTGCAGGAGGCAGGATTTACCAAGAGGGATGTGCGCCGTATTTCTAAAAAGTTAGGCTTAAAGACATGGAATAAGCCGGCTTTGGCGTGCCTTGCTTCGCGCGTACCTTACAATTCGCCTATTACTAAAAGCAGGCTCGCGCGCATAGACAGGGCTGAAGAACTCTTAAGAAAGAATTTCCGTATTATAGGTAATTTAAGAGTAAGGGATATTGGAGTTAAGGCGCTCGTTGAAGTGGACAGGCAGGAGATAAAGAAGCTGCTGCTTGAGCGTGTAACTAAAATATTGGCGCCCTTGGGTTATAAACAGGTTGAGATAGACCCTAAAGGCTACCGTATGGGCAGTATGAATCAATCGCGTTAATGCAACAAATAGACCAGGTCTGTTTGTTGCATTTAGGTGCGTCTTGTCTACGGCAGGTTTTTTGGGTATAATACCAATTTATGGACAGAATATATTTAGATTATGCGGCTACCACACCTCAGGATCCTGAAGTCCTTGAGGCGATGAAGCCTTTCTTCAGCGAGAAGTTCGGCAACCCCTCAAGCATACATTTATTCGGCCAGGAAGCGAGAAAGGCGATGGAGGATGCCCGCGCCCGGCTTGCTTCATTTATCGGCGCTAAAGAGGAAGAGATAATTTTCACCTCAGGCGGCACTGAGTCTGACAATACGGCGCTTTTTGGCGTTCTCTGGGCAAATGCTTTCAAGGGGAACCACATTGTAACAACCGCGATTGAACATCATGCTATTTTGGAGCCGGCTCATTTTCTGGAGAAACAAGGCTATAAGGTAACTTATGTGAAGCCGGATCCCAGCGGCGTGGTATCGCCAAAGGCAATAGAAGAAGCTATGACGGATAAGACCGTCCTGGTATCTGTTATGCATGCTAATAATGAGATAGGCGCGATACAGCCCATAAAGGCGATTGGCGCCATGACTAAGGCAAAAGGCGTATATTTCCATACAGACGCGGTCCAGACCGTCGGGCACATACCTGTTAATGTGGGCGAGCTTAATGTTGATCTATTGTCTTTGTCCGCGCATAAATTTTACGGGCCTAAAGGTATAGGCGCGCTTTATGCCAGGAAAGGCACGCGTATACAGCCGTATCTGCTAGGAGGCGGCCAGGAGAAGCGCAGGCGCGCGTCTACCGAAAATATTCCCGGCATCGTCGGCCTGGGCAAGGCTGTGGAATTGTGCGCGAAGAATATGAATGACGAGGCTGTGCTCCAGGCGCGCCTGCGGGACAAGATAATTGCCGAGCTCCCGAAAAGGATAAAGAGTGTTTATTTGAACGGGCATCCGTCTGAAAGGTTGCCCAATAACGTTAATTTTTCAATTGAATATATTGAAGGCGAATCTATGCTTTTGAGTCTTGATATGCTTGGTATTGCCGCCTCAACCGGTTCGGCCTGCACTTCAGGCGATCTGGAGCCTTCCCATGTTCTGCTCTCAATAGGCAGGTCTCATGAGCTCTGTCACGGGTCTATCAGGCTTTCATTGGGCAGATATACTAAAGAGGCTGAAGTTGACCGCTTTCTTGATATCTTTCCCGGCATTGTCGAGAAATTGCGCGCGATGTCGCCTCTCTACGATGCCAAAAAGTAAATATCCCCATTCTTTAATCAATCTATCTTTGTCTGAGCTGGTATCAAGGGCTGATAAAACACGCCGGAAATATTGCGGCACAAAGCTTGATCTCTGCAGTATCCTTAACGCGAAATCCGGCCTTTGTTCTCAGGATTGTAAATTTTGCGCGCAATCAGCGGCTCATTCCACGGGCATTGAGCCTTATCCTTTAAAGAGCAAAGAAGAGATAGTCCGCGCCGCGCGCCGCGCCAAAGATATTGGCGCTAAAAGATTCGGCATTGTAACAAGCGGCAATACGCTAACTGGCTCTGAGCTTGATATCATCGCTCAAGCCACAGCTGAGATAACGCGGGAAACCGGCATCGCGGTCTGCGCTTCTTTAGGCGAGATGCCTGAGCATGATCTGAAGATGTTAAAAAAGGCCGGCCTCTCACGCTACCATCATAATATAGAGACCTCAAAAAGATTTTTTCCCAGGATCGTCTCAACACATAACTTTGATGACCGGATCAAGACCATTAAGGCTGCAAAAAACGCCGGGCTTGAGGTCTGCAGCGGCGGAATAATCGGGCTTGGCGAGACGATGGAAGATCGCCTTGATATGGCGCTGTGCTTAAAGAAACTTGGCGTTGATTCTGTGCCTGTAAATGTGTTGGTCGCGATAGAAGGCACCCCTTTGGGCGATCAGCCCGCGCTTTCATGCGAGGAAGTGATAAGGGCTATCGCCATCTTTCGTATCATCCTTAAAGACAAGGTTGTAAAAATTGCCGCCGGCCGTGAATCGGTGTTAAAAGATTTTCAAGGGCTGGCTTTTTTGGGCGGCGCTAACGGGATGCTTATCGGAGGGTATCTTACGGTAAAGGGCAGGACTCCGCAAGAAGACGCGCGTCTTATTGAAGATATAAAGAAACTATGGAAGACTTAAAGAAGTTTTTAAAAAAAAGAAAAGATGAAGGCGCTTTAAGAATTTTAAAGCCCCTAGATTCTCGCGCAAACGTGCGGATAGCGATCCGGTCAAAAGAGTATGTGGATCTTTCCTCTAATGATTATCTTGGGCTCTCATGTCATCCTTATTTAAAAGAGGCCGCTATAAAGGCCGTAAGGCAATTCGGCACAGGCAGTTCAGCCTCAAGGCTCTTATCAGGCGATTCCGTCTTATGCCACGATCTTGAGGAAAGAACCGCGGTTTTTAAGGGCAAGGAGTCCGCGCTTGTTTATAATTCAGGTTATCAGGCAAATGTAGGCATACTAAGCGCGTTATATAAAAAGGGCGACGCCATATTCGCGGATAAGTTATCGCACGCAAGCATCCTGGACGGGGTTACTCTCTCCGGCGCGAAGCTCTTTCGTTTCAGGCATAACGATACCCAGCGCCTGGATTCTTTGCTTAAAGAAAAGCGTAAGGAATTTAAAAATTGCCTTATTGTTACCGAGACGGTATTCAGCATGGATGGCGACGAGCCGCCTTTAAAAGAGCTGGTTGCTTTAAAAAAGAAATACGATTGCGCTATCATGGCAGATGAGGCTCACGCCACCGGGATCTTTGGAAGAACAGGCTCCGGTGTCGTTGAAAGAGAGCGCCTGACGGGCGATATTGACCTTATTATGGGCACGTTCAGCAAGGCTCTGGGCAGTTTTGGCGCGTATCTTGCCGCGTCTCAGGAGATAACAGATTACCTTGTTAATACATGCCGAAGTTTTATTTATTCTACGGCTTTGCCGCCTGCGGTCGTTGCTGTGAACATAGCGGCTTTGGAGATCATTGAAAGAGAGCCCTGGCGCAGGGAAAAACTTCTTGATATGGTTAAATTTTTTCGGCATGGGCTCACGAGGAAGAATTTAAAAATTTTGGGCAGTTCGCAGATCGTGCCGCTTGTAGTCGGCGATAATTTTAAAGCTATGGATTGCGCCCTTTCTCTGCAGGATAAAGGCTGGTGGGTACAGCCTATCCGGCCGCCTACTGTGCCCGCAGGGCAGGCGCGCCTCAGGTTTTCGTTATCAACTGATCACGGTAAGGATATTCTGGAAAAATTGATAAATGATATCAGCTCGCTCGGAATTTAAATTATTAGACAGGGGTTTTGATAAGACGCTTCTTCTTATACCGGGATGGGCGACAAACTACCGGATATTCTCCAAATTGAACTGCGCGGGGTATAATTATCTGTTTGTCGTGAGCGCCTGCCTTGGGTCTTTGCCGGAAGATACGCGTAATTTCCTGGAAAAAAGCGCCATTGAGAAGGTTTCAGTCCTGGGCTATTCTCTCGGCGGGTTTATCGCCAAGGAGTTCGCTTTGAGGTTCCCTGAAAAGACAGAAGAATTATTCTTAGTCAGCATAAGGAAGAAATACACGGTCGAAGAGATAAGCTCTGTTTCTGAATCGGTCAGGAAAAACAAAACAGCATTTCTGATAAAGTTTTATAAGGATTGTTTTTGCAGGCAAGGCTGCGGTTTTGACTGGTTCAAGGAGAACCTGCTGGAAACATATCTTGAGAAGTTTGAAACATGCGAGCTTCTGGAAGGGCTTGAGTACCTTTCAAAATCATTCATCACGCCGGAAGATCTTAGCCGTATCGGCAAGGTCGCTATTTTTAACAGCCGTATAGACAACATAGCGCCTTTTTCTGAAGCGCAGGAATTGGCAGGCGGTTCATCTTTGGCGCGTTTTGTCGCGCTTGAAAATTCAGGCCATATCCCTTTTTTAGGCGGTGAATTTAATGAAAAATTTAACGGATAAGAAAAATTTGATCAGGAATTTCTCCAAGGCAGCGCGTATCTATGATAAATACGCCGACATCCAGAGGGCTGCCGCTTGTGAGCTCATCTCGCGCCTTCCGAAGGATGGTTTTGAGAGGATACTGGAGATCGGCTGCGGCACGGGCATATATACCCAGCTTCTGAGAGAGCGCTTTATCAACGCTGTTTTAAAGGCGGTTGATATATCCCCTGAAATGGTCAGGGTGGCACGCGAGAAATTTAAAACCTCCGCTATAGATTTTGAGGTTGCTGACGCGGAAGTTTCAATGCCTTTGGGCAAGTTTGACCTTGTAACTTCCAATGCGTGTTTTCAGTGGTTCGGCGATCTTGAGAGCGCTTTTAAAAAATACAAAGACAGGTTGTCTCCAGGCGGTGTCTTTTCCTTTTCGTTCTTTGGGCCCAAGACTTACTGGGAGCTGGATGCTGTTTTAAAAGAGCATTATAAGAGCGCTGGGATCCCCGCGGCCGGCTTTATTTCAAAAGAGGGTCTGAGTGTTTCGCTCGGCAGGAGTTTTAAATCGATAAATGTTGATGAAGTAAGGTTTTGTGAAAAGTTCTCTGATCTGGCTGAATTTTTGTCCAAGATAAAATTCACGGGCACGAGCGGTAACGGCCTCCAAGAAAAAAAGTTTTTTGGGCCCAGGAGCATGGGGGCTATAGAAAAAGTGTTTAAGGCGAAATTTGGCGCTATACAGGCGACTCATCAGGTATTTTTTTGCCACTGTCTGAATTCATGAAGCCATTATTCATCGTCGGGACTGATACCGGAGTAGGGAAAACAGCCGTAGCAGGCTGCTGGGCAAGGTTTTTGACGCAAAAAGGCCTTCGGGTAATAACGCAGAAATGGGTTGAGACGGGTTCAGGTTCAAAGATCTCCCAGGATATTGAATTCCATCTCAAGATGATGGGCAAGGACAGGGATGATTTGGGTGATTACCGCGATCTTGTCGCGCCTTATGTGTTTGGTTTCCCTGCGTCGCCGCATCTGGCGAGCCGCCTTGAAAATAAGATGGTACGCCGCGAAAAGATAATATCGGGTTTCAGGGTTTTGTCGTCATCTTTTGACCATGTTGTTGTGGAAGCCTCAGGCGGGGTGCTTGTGCCGTTTGATAAGAAACATTGCCTTATAGATATCGCTAAAAGCCTGAATATGGCGGTCTTGCTTGTTGTCCATAACAGGCTGGGAGCAATAAATCACGCGCTTTTAAGCCTTGAGGCTTTAAAAGCGCGCAAGATGAAGGTCGCGGGGATGGTCTTCAATAATTTAGAGCCTTGCGACGATAAAATTCTGAAAGATAACCCCGTTATAGTTGAAAAAATATCTAAAGTTAAAGTTTTAGGCGTTTTGCCTAAAACCAAAACGCATGAAGAGCTTTACGCGCGCTTTCAGCCTGTGGCGCAAAAGATATTCAGGGCCTTGCGATGAATGACTGGATAAAAAAAGATTTCAAATATATATGGCATCCGTTCACCCAGATGAAGGATGCCAAAAATATGCCGCCTGTCCTGATAGAGAGCGCCAAAGGCGTCAGGCTTTTTGACGAAAGCGGAAATTTTTATTACGACACTATATCCAGCTGGTGGTGCAATGTGCACGGCCATTCTCATCCGGCGATTAATACCGCGATAAAGAAACAACTTAATTCTTTTGAGCACGTTCTGTTCGCCGGGTTCACCCATAAGCCGGCAATCCTTTTAGCCGAAAAACTGATCCGGCTGGCTCCTGAGGCTTTGACGAAGGTATTTTTTTCCGATAACGGCTCAACAGCGGTTGAAGTGGCGATGAAGATGTCATATCAATTCTGGAGCAACAGCGGCAACAGGAAAAAAACAAAATTTGTTTCGCTCGATAGGGGTTATCATGGAGATACGGTAGGCGCGATGAGCGTCGGCGGTAAAGGCGCTTTTAACAGGCTGTTCTCTCCTTTGTTTTTTCCGTCATTTAAAGTGCCTTCTCCGTATTGTTACCGTTGTCCGATGAAGAAATGCCTAAGCAGTTGTGATATAGAATGCATCAAGCCTCTGGAATCTTTATTGAAGAAAAAGTCAAAAGAGATAGCCGGCCTGATACTTGAGCCGCTCGTCATGGCGGCAGGGGGCATGATTATTTATCCCAAAGAATACCTGGCGCGCGCGGCAAGGTTGACAAAAATTTATGATGTCCATCTGATCGCCGATGAGGTGGCAACGGGTTTCGGCAGGACGGGAAAGATGTTTGCTTCTGAATACGCCAAAGTCACGCCTGATTTTATGTGTTTATCCAAAGGCATAACAGGCGGCTATCTGCCTTTGGCCGCGACGCTTACAACTGAAAATATTTATAAGGCTTTTTACGCTGATTATGATAAATTTAAGACTTTTTTCCACGGCCATACATATACCGCCAATCCTTTGGGGTGCTCGGCGGCATTGGCCTCTCTTGATATCTTTGAAAAAGAGGATACATTGAACAAAGCGCTCAGGGTTATTGAGATTTTCCATAAGCGGCTTGATGATTTTAAGGATCTGCCTTTAGTCGGGGACATCAGAAAAATCGGAATGATCGGCGCGCTTGAACTTGTAAAAAATAAAGATACACGGGAAAGCTTTGATCCCGCGAAAAGAATTGGCCTGAAAGTTTATAAAGAAGGTTTAAAAAACAACCTGATAATGCGGCCGTTGGGGGACACAGTTTATTTCTTTCTGCCTTTGTGCGTCAAGGCGTCTGAGGTCCGTGATATTTTAAAAAAAGCATACAGGGTTATTAGCACTTTAAAAATATGAAAAAATTCGTCCCAAAAAAAATAATGATCGCTATGAGCGGCGGAGTGGATTCTTCCGTCGCGGCATTGCTTTTAAAGGAAGCCGGCCACGAAGTGGTTGGCGTTACGATGTGCTTTGATATTGACGATAGCCCCTGCCGCAAGCTAAGCTGCTGCGGCATAGACGGTATTGAAGACGCCAGAAGAGTCGCGGGCCAGATCGGCATCCCTCACTATGTATTGAATCTCGGCAAAGAGCTGGAGGAGCTGGTCGTTCTTGATTTTATCGTTGAGTATATATCCGGCAGGACGCCGAATCCGTGTGTAAGATGTAATCAATACCTTAAATTCGGCGCGTTGTTGAAAAGGGCGAGGGCGCTTGGGCTTGGAGCTTTGGCAACAGGGCATTTCGCCAGAATAGAGCGCAAGGGAAGCGATTTTCTGCTAAAGACAGGGATAGACACAAAAAAGGATCAGTCTTATTTTTTGTGTCAGATAGCGCCTGCTGACCTGAAGCACGTTGTCTTTCCTTTAGGGGAAATGACAAAGGATGAGGCAAGGGTGATAGCCAGAAAGAGGGGGCTTTGCGTGGCGGATAAGCCGGCGAGCCAGGAGGTATGTTTTGTCCCTGGCAATAATTACCGCGCTTTTTTAAAAAGCAGGCTTAACTCCGCGTATTTTAAGGAAGGCGAGATAGTGGATAAGAACGGGAAGGTTCTCGGGGTCCATAAGGGGATATTCAATTACACTATAGGCCAGAGAGAAGGCCTGGGCATATCCGCAGCGCATCCTTTATATGTCATAAAACTCGACGCTGATGTGGGCAGGGTGGTTGTGGGGCCCAAGGAAGGCGTATTTTCAGAGGGCCTTATTGCTGTTGAGCCGAATATATTGGCCCCGCGATTTTTTAAAAATTCCTCATCCCTGAAAGTAAAAATAAGGTATAATCATCCGGTAGTTTCAGCAAAGCTTGAGATTGTTTCAAAGAATAAATTGAAGATAAAGTTCGCGAAACCGGAGGTAGCGGTAACGCCGGGCCAGTTTCTGGTGCTGTATAAAAACGATGTCGTTGTTGCCGGAGCAAAAATAGCAGGATCAATTTCAAATTTCAAATAACAAATTTCCAATCAATTACTAATTTTTAAATGACAAATGAAAAGAAATTTGACATTTATGATAGAACTTTGGAATTCGCGGTCAGAGTAGCTTTATTTATAGATAAATTGCCCAAAGGGATAGCATCTGTCGAATATGCAAAACAATTAATTCGTTCAAGCGGCTCCATTGGTGCCAATATGGAAGAGGCGGATGGCGCGGTCAGTAGAAAGGATTTTGTCAATAAGGTTGGAATTGCCCGGAAAGAAGCGAAAGAATCGGGACATTGATTAAGGTTAATTAAGAAAGCAGGGTTGGTTAAATTGCAGGAGGAATGCAAAGAAATCGATTGGTTGATAAACGAAGCCAAGGAATTGGTTTTAATTTTAAGCGGCATTATTAATAAGACGAATGAAGTGAAATAATTTGTT
>CAYSCK010000035.1:0-13482 GCA_964429525.1 uncultured Planctomycetia bacterium | reverse complement strand
TTATCAATGAGCCAATCTTTCTGGGGTTGTTGAGTAGAGAAAGCTGTAGTCTGCAGCTTGAAGCTTGTGACTTTTTGACTTTGTGACGTGTGACTTGCGACAGGCGGCCTGCTCAGATATATTGGAACTTCTTTTCGTAATTAAGTTCCATTCCGTGCGGGAAGTCGCGGTAGGGATAGACGATGATCTCGGCAGCGGCCGGTATGTTGGCAATTATTATCTCTCTTATTTTTTTCTCAAGGTCCGGGCACTGTTCCATATTCTTTTTTGCCTGTATCTCTATTCTTAAACCTGCCTTGGCAAGCGAGAGTTTGAAATTTCCCGTTATGCCGTAAGCGATTGATCTGTCCTGATACAGTATTTCTTTGACGAACTCCGGCCTTAAGGTTGTGCCTTCAGATGTGGTAATTTTATCCCTTCCCCATATGGCTACAATGGGAAGCCTTATGCGGGGCACATAATCCTCATACCCTGAGCTGTTGAGAGCCGCGGCAAGATCGCTGAATGATATTTTATTGCCTTCGTCTTTGATGTTATAGCGGATAAGAGGTACGAGGGCTTCTTTTTCAAGATTCGTGAGGACGAGTTCGCTTAAGCCGTTTTCTTTCGGCGCCTCCTCCACAAAAATGCGCAAAGGGTTGTAGTGGAAGAGAGCCGGTATGTTGTCGGCATTCTGCCCGAAGAGTTTTGTTCTCAGGGCTTTGTCGCGGGCGATAAGCCTCCTGACGCGTATCAATTCTTTTGTCTCATAGAATAAGTTCAGCCCGAATTCGGCGATCCCGAAAGATGAACCGATCATGTTCTGGCAGCGTATATCGTCAAGGTTGATGCCTGTGATATCCGCCATATAGCTGCGCAGGTTCTCAGCTATCAGCTCCTCGCCCAAAACAATGTTGAGTTTTATTTTCTTCCAGTCAACGCCCTGTTCAACGCCTTCCTCTAGGACTTTTTTAATAAAAGAATTTTCTCCTAAGAGAATAGTCTGGTCATAGCAGTCCGAGAATGTTTTTATTACGCCCAAGGCAATGTCTGAGCGTACGCTTGTATCCGCCACAGTTACCGCTTTTGTTACAATTTTCACGCCCATAGGCAGGCAGTTTATGAGTATCGTTTTCTTTGAGCCTACGTCAAAGATGTGGTTGAGCATAAAATCTATAAGGGACTGGGATTTTTCCAGTTCTTTATCTGTGCTTAAGCCGTATGAAAAATAGCCGCTGTGCCCGGAGCTAGACACTATGACTTTCGCGTCTTTGATCTCTCCTGAGAGGCAGAGCTTCTTTATTTTTTCGCAGTAGAGGTGGAAGGTGTCTTCTTTGGATGTGATAGGGACGAGGGTTTTAAAATCTTCAATGGTTTTTACGGAGGAAGGGTTTAGATTTTTGGCTTTTAGAATTTCCCTGTAAGCTGGTATTTTATCGGCGGCAAGGCGGAACGCGCCAAGCGCCTTTATGCGAGAGGCCTTTCGCAGTACCTCAGGCTCAAGGGACGCCATCATCTGTATGGTGAGGTAATTTTTAGTTTTCTGGAACATTTTCAGCACGTTAGAAGAAGAGTTTTAGTTCAGCGTAGTAGATGTTGTTGCTATTCTGGAATTCGCTGCCAAGCGACTTGATGAAGAGCTGGCTTCCTACGGCGATATCCAGGTTCTCTTTGATATTATAACGCAATTCGGGGGTCAGGAAAGCACTTTTGCCCACTATATCGTATATGGAGAGCCATCGGAATTTAAAGAGCGGCGTTATCTCATACGTGATCATTTGGCTTAAGAGGTGTTTTTTCAGTGTCAGCTGCTGGCTCTGCACAAATATGGAATTTGCAAAAGCGTCGTAGTCGCCATTTGCCGCGCCGTTGTAGAAATATTCCATAAGGACTGTTGCTTTGGGCGACAGGCTGTAATCTGCTCCTATTGAGACTCTCGCGTATTTTTCTTTTCCGGATCTTGTGTATGAGAATTCTCCTCTAAAACCGGCATCTTTTATGTAGCCATCAAAGCCTATGCCTACAATTCTGTCTTTTTCATGTTTGGCAGCCAGAAGGAATGTGTCGTATGTGGCTATTTTTTTATAGAACCTTAGCCCATAACTTGAGGTTGCTTCCGTGGTGTTCGGGCCGTAGAGCAGGTTGATTCCGCTGAAATTATCGCTTGAGAATTCAATGTTCAGGGCGTCAAACCCAACGCGTTCGTCAGCTTCTATATTAGAAGGTATAGGCGGATTGAACAGGTCCAGGGGCGAATAGAACCGCATGCGGCCCCAGTCTATGAGCTGTTTTCCGAAAGTCAGGCGGCTGTGGTCGGATTCAAATTTGATGAAGGCGCGATGCAGGAGCTGCTTTTCATTCACGTGTTTTGTGTCGGATATTACCTGGTCGGCGTCAAACCAAGTTGAGTGTTTCTGGTCTCTTTGCCTGATCAGATCAAAATCCGGCGTATTGGAGAAGTCGTTTAGGATCAGTTCGTGGTCATATGTCAGGTTGAGCTCTATATTTTTTGTAAGCTTTGGTTCAAATTCAAGGCGGACGCGCTGGAGCGCGTAATAAATATCCTCTTTTGAGGATGTGGATTTTGTTACAGCGCCCAAGGCTTTGTAGCAGCCGGAGAATGAGTCGGTCAGATCAAGCGCGTAGGCAGGCGTAGAAAATAATAAGACAAATAAAAAAAATATACAGGTGCTCCAGCGCGCAAGTACTCCTGTTCTCCCGCAGTTAAAAACAGGGGAACCTGGGATCATGGGAACAGGGGAACTGTAGTCAGTTTTGTTATGCAATTATTTTTCCATCGTGTAGCTGGATGAGGGTCTGCGCTTTTTCCATTACCATTTTGTCGTGCGTGGCAAATATGAAGGTTATGTTAAGGTTTTTGCTCATAAGTTTCATTAAGTCTATGAGTTCGGCTCCTGTTTTGGAATCTAGGTTCGCGGTTGGTTCGTCAGCTAAGACTATTTTTGGTTTGGCGAGTATGGCGCGCGCGATAGCGACCCTTTGCTGTTGGCCCGCGCTTAATTCGCCGGGTTTGCGGTTCTCCAGGTTTGCCAATCCCAGGTCTTTCAGCGCTGAGAGCGCTTCTTTGCGGCGTTCGTTTTTCGGCATGCCCTGCAGAA
Organism: uncultured Planctomycetia bacterium; assembly: GCA_964429525.1. GTDB lineage: Bacteria > Omnitrophota > Gorgyraeia > Velamenicoccales > Velamenicoccaceae > CAYSCK01. The sequence continues at coordinate 10,384 of CAYSCK010000035.1, read as the reverse complement.
GCGCGACATACTCGGCATTTTCCAGGGCTGTAAGCGTGGGGATAAGGTTGTATGCCTGAAAGACAAAACCTATTTTTTTAAGCCGCAGTTCCGCTAATTGGGACGGCGAAAGGGTTGAGAGAGAGATGTTCTCAATCATTACCTCGCCGCTTGTCGCGTTGTCCAGCGCTCCGATGATATTTAATAAGGTCGTCTTGCCTGAGCCTGAAGGCCCGGCGATAGCCACGAAATCGCCTTCCTGGATATTTAAGGTGATGCGGTCAAGGGCGGCTGTTTCTACGCGGGAGTTTTTTTCCCGGTAGATCTTGGTAATGTCTTTGATTGAGATGAGGGTTGTTTTGTTCATAAATATAAAAGTTTTGCGAGTTGCGAGTTCAGCGAGTATTACGAGTTAAGTCCTTGTTTTTGATCTTCATTTTTTAATTCGTTTAACTCGTAACTCGAGAACTCGTTAATTCTTAACCTAAGCCACCGGCTTTAGTCGGTGGTGGTTGTTCTTTGGCAAAATTGTTTCAAGCTCCGCTCCGGGCCGAAGTAGTGCTTCGCAACGCAGAAAATCCAACTAAAAATGCACAACTCGCCCTAATATTTAGATTTTGGTAATGGCTCAAACAGTGCATTTTTGCGCCTTTAGGCGCCGCTGGATTTTCTGCTCTCCTTCGGCAGTCGCTACGCTTTGAAACAATTTTCCCTTTTAAGAAGCCACCGACAAAGTCGGTGGTGATTCACTCATTATTTAAATGTGCCTTATCGCTTCTATCGGCGAAAGCTTTGCCGCTTTTTTCGCCGGAAATATTGAAACCAGGACACTCGTCAAAAGTACGATCCCTGCGTATACGCAAAGATCAGCTATATTCAGCCGCGGGTATATAACAGAACCAATGTAGAAGCTGTTTAAGGCGCTTGAGATAGCCGATAAGTCTATGCCTGTTATGCCCAATAATACTACGAGCCCTGAACCCAGAGCGGCCCCAAAAATTATCCCGATACCTGAGAGCATCAGGGATTCAGCCGCGACCATTGACGTGACCTGTTGTGGTTTTGTCCCGAGCGCGAGCATTATTCCGAATTCGCGGGTGCGTTCAAGGACGCTCATGAGTATGGTGTTTAATATCCCCGCGGCTACGACCAGAAGCACGATAAAAAGAATAAGGCCGGTGAAGACCTGGTCAAATTGTATCCATTGGTAAGTCATCGGAGAAATTTCTTTCCAGGTCAGGACTTCATATTTGTTGGTATCTATTTTTGCTTTTATTGAGCGGGCGATCTCATCGTTATCGTTTAAAGAGCCGGCGGCGATGGCGATCTCGGATATCTTGCCGTCTAAGACCAGGAGGCTGCGCGCGGCTTCAATCGTTATCAGCGCGAGGTTTTTGTCTATGTCTTCGACGCCGGCATCAAGTATGCCGCAAATCTCGTATGCTGACGCTGCCAGGCTTCCGTCGGCGCCCTGGGACATGAGGACCACTTTATCCCCGAGGTCGGTTTTCATCTGATCCGAGAGGTCTTTGCCTATAATTATTTTGTCCTTGTCTTCTTTTGTCAGAAAGCGGCCGCGGCGCAGGCGCTGATTGATGGTGGTCAATTTTTTTTCAGCCGCTGGGTCTATGCCGTAAAGCAGTATGCCTGCCGAGCTTTCAGGAGACGAAATGAGCGCGTAATCTTTGATGCGCGGCGCTGCTGCCTTGATGCCGGATATATTTTTCAACGAGGCGAATATGAAACTTGCCTCAGTTATGCTTTTTTCAAGGCCCATATTTTTCTGAAAACCGGTTCTGTGTATCTGTATAGAACCGGTCAGGAGGCTGGTATAGTTTTCAACCATCTGCCGGTCGGCGCCGTCAATAAAGCTTTTTAAGAATACGAGGGAGGCAAGGCCTATGGCTACAGCCGATATGGTCAGAGACGACCGGTATTGGTTGCGCGTGATGTTTCGCCAGGCTATTTTTGTGAAGGTGGACATATTAGCTCGTAGCTCTGTGCTCGTAGCTCTTAGTAAAAATTTAAGCTTTTACTTAGGAGCTAAGAGCTTTGAGCTCTTTTAAGATTTTGAACACTGAATATGCTGTCGTCAATCTGTTTATTATAGGCTACTTTATCGTCAACTTCAATGATGGTGCGGCGGCCGCTTTTTATGTTTGAGACCATCTCCCAGCGCGTGGGTATAAAGCGGTCGGAGATCTTTTTGACTTCGGTGTAATATAGTGTTTTGATGAGCTTGTTATCTTTGCCGTAGAATTCGTCGCGCACGGGTATGAAATTTTTCTTATTGACGCGCATTATCCTTTTGTCCCAGACTATGCCCGCGGAAGGTTTGGGCGTGAGCTCTATAATATAAATATCCTCCCCTTCGGTTTTTTCTTCCGCGATGATCGCGTGCGTGTAATCGTTTACGATACTGCTTTCTTTGACCAAGTCGTCATTGGCGAAGTCGGAGCCCATCCATGGCTGTAACATCATTGAGGGCGGAATTTTGATGGTGCGCTCAACCTGGGGCAGGTAGTTCCACATTTCATTTGCCACACGCAGGGTGGCGATGCCTTTTTCTTTTGCCGGCGAAGTTATGCGAATGAACATCTTGTCGCGGCCTTTGCTGATACAGTAGAGCTTGAGCGTCCTTTCCCATGTCGGGGTGATGACGGTCATTATGAATACGCCTTCCTGCGTGTCGCCGCGCATCAGGTCATCGGAGCGTTTTACTATTTCCTGAGCTGAGGGTTCCTGGGCGAAAGCATAAGAGATCGTCAAGAGAAAAAAGCAGATAATAAAGACAGGGCGTGTTCGCATACTTCCTATTATATTTCACATGAGGCAAAAGTCAATGTTGCAAAGTTGCGGGATTCGGTCTCGCACTTAGGGCGGTGAGGGTAGGTGGCAGGAGAGGCGAAAGACGAAAGGACGAGAGACGAGAGGACGAGAGAATTGTTAGGTTGCGGGAAGTTGCTTAAAGTTGCGGTAGGTTTCTTGAAGTTACAAAAGCAACATTAAGAAACCTCAAAGAAACATCAAGGAACATTACGGAACTTTTGAAAAATAGATCTTAAGGCTTAGCCTCTTGCGCAAGGGATTTAGAACCTAACACCCAGAACCTGGAATCTAACTGAGAACTGAAGAACGAGGGTTGACCGCTTTTATGTGGTGTGCTAAAGTGTCTGTCAATGGACGACAAATTCAGCTTTAAAAAGATCGTAACGCCCGAGCTTCTGCAGGAGAGCTATCATCTGCGGTTTCAGGTATATTGTAAAGAGTGCCATTTTATCCGCGAGGAGGATTATCCGCTTGGTATTGAGACGGATGTTTTTGATCCGTGTTCTTCTCATTTTGGCGGGTTTGACCCTGACGGCAGGCTTATAGGCGTTTCAAGGCTGATATTGTCCTCGTGCGATAAGTTCCCTATACAGGACCACTGCCCTGACCTTGCCGTTGACTGGAAAAAAGTTAACCGTTCGGATTGCGCTGAAGTTTCGCGCCTGACGATCAGCAAGCTATACAGGCGCAGGGCCTATGACGGACTTTACTATGAACCTCAGTCTGATGATGTGAGCGTGGAAGATAAGGGGCAGCAATTTTTGCGCCGTGTACGGCCCATGGCATTCGGCCTTTATCGCGCCATGTACCAGGAATCAAAGAGGTTAGGTGTCAACCATTGGTTTGCCCTGATGGAGAAATCCCTTTGGTTATTGCTTAAGATACACGGGTTTGTTTTCAGGCCGATAGGCCCTGAAGTTGAATTTTACGGTATGGTTCTGCCATATATCGCCGATATAGCTGAGCTTGAAAAGTCAGTATATACGAAATTTCCTCAATTCTATGCCTATTTCATGGAAGGCCTGGAGCCGGAACTTCAGCCGAAGATTTAATCAGTTCACAGCTCGAAGCTCTTTGCTCATAGTGAGAGCCAGGAGCTAGGAGCTAAGAGCAAATAGCACTGAGCTAAAATGAATATCTTTCAAATCTTCCAAAAGACCTGCCAAAAGTATCATGATAAGACCTGCGTAAAATTCAAAAACGGCGAAATTTACGAGGGCCTTACCTACGGCAAACTTTACGATGAAGTTTTAAGGCTTCGCGCTGAAATTCTTTCTTCGGGCATCAGGCCGGGTGAGCGCGTGGGGCTTCTTATAAGCAACAGCCCTTATTGGCCGGCGGCGTTTTTCGCGGTTATCTCCGCCCAGGCCGTGGCGGTCCCTATAGATTCTCAGTTGTCGCCGGATGATATACAGGCCATTCTTGCTCATTCAGAATCCAAAATGCTTCTGACAGAAGACAGGTTCGGCGTAGCGCTCGGATCGGTCCTGTCGCAGGATGCTCAGGTAAAGATATTATTTGTGGATAGGCCCAGGGATAACAGCGCGGGGGTTTCACAGCCTGATTCCTGGAGTTTTTTGGATTTCGGGCCGCACAAGCTTGCCGCGCTGTTTTACACATCAGGCACGACCAAAGACCGCAAGGCCGTAATGCTTACCCATGGCAATCTTCTTGCCAATTTTAATTCAATTGAAAAGCTGGGAATTATAAAAAATGATGATGTTATAATTTCGCTTCTGCCCCTGCATCATACTTATCCTTTTATGATCACATGCCTTGTGCCGTTTTTAAAAGGAGCCTGCGTCTCTTATCTGCAAAGCATGGTGCATTATGAGCTTTTTAATGCCATACGCGAGAATAAGGTCACGGTTTTTGTCGGCGTGCCGCAGATATTGTCGTTGATCGAGCGCATCGTGACCGACCAGATGAAGAAGCGCGGATTTTTCATCAAATGGTCAATAAATATGGCAATTGATGTATGCAGTATCCTGTCTTCCGTTACGGGTGAGAATTATTGCAAGAAACTTCTGAAAGGTTTCCATTCGGTTTCCGGAGAGAAACTGCGTTTGATAACCAGCGGCGGCGCCAAGCTCAGCCCTGAGACCGCGCGTAATTTTTACAGGTGGGGTTTCAAGATCGTTGAAGGTTATGGCCTGACCGAGACTTCGCCTGTGGCGACTTTTACTCCGCTGAATTCCTCGCGTTTTAATTCTGTCGGCCGCGCAATACCGGATGTTGAGGTGAGGGCGCTTGGCCAGCAGGAAAGCGGTGCGGGCGAGATCGCTGTCAAAGGCGCCAATGTGATGCTCGGGTATTACAGGAATCTATCCATGACCCGCAGTGTTATAAAGGACGGCTGGTTTATGACAGGTGATGAGGGGTATCGCGATAAGCAGGGTTTCCTGTATTTGACGGGCCGCAAGGATGAATTGATAGTATTCCCTAATGGAAAGAAGGCCAATCCTGAAGGCATTGAAGCGCATTATCTCAGGAGCCCCTATATAAAAGAGATCTGCGTCATGGAAGAACCTTCGTCGGAATCCGGGCATCTTGTCGCTGTGATCGTGCCGGATGAAGATAATTTAAAGGCGCATAAATATGTGAATATTAATTTTAAAATTAAATGGGAACTGGACGCTTATTCGCAGAAACTGCCGCCTTATCAGAGGGTAAAGGGGTTTGTTCTGACGAGCGAAGCTTTCCCGAGAACGCGCCTCGGAAAATTAATACGCTACAAAGTGGCTCAAAGATATTCAAGCGGCGGTTTCAGCAGGGAGAGCAGAGGGGCAGGCCAGGAAAAGCTGTCGCATTTTGAAGAGATGGCGGTTAAGTATCTATCAAAGATATTAAAGAAAGATGTGAAAATTGACGACCATCTGGAGCTTGACCTTGGGCTGGATTCTTTGGGCCGCATAGAGTTGTTATCCGCTTTGCAGGATCTGGTTACGGTGGGCATAGATGATTCCCTGGCGCTTGAGCTGTTCCAGGCAAGGACTGTAAGGGACCTGGTTACAAAGGCGAGGGCCTCTCTGCCTGAAGACGCTTTCCTGAATTTCGTAAAGAGGGATGATACTGTTTTCTGGCCGAATGTTTTTTTAGAGTCTTTAAGCGTTGAGAGCCAGCGCAGGGTGAAATTGTGTTTTGACCGTTTTGACCGTATGGTGGCAATTTTGGAAATACTGCTGTTGAAATTATTTTTCAGGTCTGTTTTTTCGCTACGGGTGGAAGGCGCGGAAAATATACCCAAAGACGGGCCGTTTGTCATTACGCCTAATCATGTAAGTTTTCTGGACGCGTTTTATATTTTGTGCGCCCTGCCTTCCGAGCTGGCTTTAAAAACGTATTTTGTCGGCTTTGGCGCTATATTCAACCATCCGCTCATTTCATGGGGTACGCGTTTTCATCGCATGATACCTATTGACGCGGATTTGAACCTTGCGGAAGCGCTGAAAGCCTGTTTCTATCTTCTGAAGAGAGATAAAATCCTTGTGTATTTTCCGGAAGGCCAGCGTTCGATTGACGGTGGATTGAAGGAATTCAGAAAAGGCGCAGGCATACTTCTTAAGGAAGCCAATGCCAAGGCCTTACCTGTTTATATAAGCGGCGCTTATAAGGCATGGCCAAGGACCAGAGCTTTTCCTCTTCCTGCCAATATTACTGTAAAGATAGGCAAGGTCTTTGATCCCGCGGAATTAAAAGTTGATGGAGTCTCTGACCAGTATGTCAAGATCTCCGACAACCTTAAGACCATCGTAGCAGAACTCAAGGGCATATAACTTTCTAAATTATTTTATTAAGTCTACGTGTAGCAAAAAATCAACACTTCTAGCTCAACTGTCGCTTAAAATACATTACCCTTGACAAATAAAACCTCATATGATATATTTTAGTCCATAATTTTAAACACCATATATTTTTATGGCGCTCAAAAGCCTCAAAAAAATCCTAAACGTAAAACAGCCATTCGGCATTTGGAAACAGGTTTTAGGGATGATCTTGTCAAATCCTAAAATCGCTGTCCCTTTTGCCATAATATCCGGTTTTGAGGTATTAGCGCTATGGGTTTTGTCCTGCAGTCCGCATTTTCCATTCAGCATATTACTTGCGCCCCCTATTAAAAGTATCTGGGGGCCTGTTTTTTTACACTATCCCTATATTTATGAGCTTCTGCCGCGTATTTTTTATTACGCCAAGTTGATCCTGGGCGTATTTATCGGCTCGGTTACCACAGCTATGGCGATCCTGATGGTGGCCCGCGTCAAGGCTAACAGGCCGATAGAATTAAAAGCCATCTTCTTTGAAGTTTTAAAGCGTTATTTAACGCTGATAATTTTGACCGGCATACTTTACGCGTGCGTCCATTTTGTGATGAAGCAGCCGCAGGTCCTGTTTTTTAAATATTTCAGGGGCCACGCGAAATTGCTTTTTGTTGGCCCGAAGTTCTGGCTGGATATGTTTCTTCCGGTCTTCACTTTTATCCTCGCTTTGATACTCCAGGGGTTATTCGTCTATTCAATACCTTACGTTGTTTTAAAAGGCAAGAAATTGCTGCCGGCTCTTTTTTCAGGCTTCAGGCTTTTCTTTAAGAATTTAGCAAGGACTCTGCTTGTTGTGTTTGTGCCTATGCTTCTGTATATTCCGGTTACGATGACGCGCGGAAGCCTGAATGTTCTGGCAGATAAATTTTCCCCGGAAATAGTGCTATTGGTCCTTCTGTTCGGGATCGCGATAGGAACATTTGTCGTTGATTGCCTCGTGACCGTTGCCACAACTTTTATCTTTTTGGAGGCGGCAGATGAGAAATAGGGCGTATTTTGCGGTTGTCGCGCTTATTGCCGTTGTGTGCCTCGCGGGATGCGAGAGCAGGGAGTTTAAGGCTGAGCGCCGCATGTGGCGCGCGCACAAATTAGCCCAGGCTATTTATAAAAATCCAAAAGGTACGCCCCCGTTTCAGCTTGCTCGCGCGCAGGACGCTTACCGCGCTATCATTAAGCAATATCCTGATTCTTTCTTCGCCATACAGGCGCAATTCAGTATCGGCCATCTTAATCTGGTTATGGGCGATTTTGATAAGGCCCGCGCTGAATATAAAAAGCTTACAGTTGACTGCGATAAGAAGGGCAACCTTTGCGCCGAGGCTGAATTTGCCATAGGCAATAGTTTTGAACTGCAGAAGAGATGGAACGACGCTCTAAGTTATTACCGCAAGATCATGAAGTCTTATCCGCTTTCCGCGAAAAGCCTGGATCTACCTGTATATATAATACGGCATTATAAGCGCGCTAACGATGTTGAGAGCGTCAAGCTCTTTGTGGACGAGGGCGCAGCGTATTATCTTGACCTGAAGAGCAAGAGCCAGACGGAAAAGGGCGATTATATTCTGCAGGGCCTGATCGTCAGGGTATATATGGAGTCTGGCCAGTGGCAGGACGCCATAGATTCATTGAACAAATTGATACGTGACTATCCCGGGCAGAACGCGGGAGAGGCATATATTACCAAGGCTTTGGTATATTATAATAAATTGAACGATAAAGATAAAGCAAGAGAAGAACTCCGCGAGGTCATCAAGCTTTACCCAAATTCCAAACTCGCCGCGCAGACTGAGGCAATCTTAAAGAAACTCAAATAACAGGAATCTCATAAAATTTTCTTAAGGGGAAAGAAAATGACTAAGGTAGAACTTTCTGAACTTCATAAAAGTATTTTAAATGATACTCTTTCACAGCTCAAGGAGATACTTGAAGCTGATTCAGCTTCGCTTTTTTTAGTGGACAAAGAGCAGCACGACCTTGTCTTAAATTCTATTTTTAACGAGCAGAAAGCCCAGTTCAAGGGCACCAGACAGCGCATGAATGAAGGGGTGGCAGGGCGCGTGGCTACAGGCGGCGAGGCTGTTCTCGTCAAGGATATAAAAACAGATCCACGTTTTCCAAAAGAGCGCTTCCGCCATTATCACACCAATTCGTTCATCTGTATCCCTATTGTGACACACCTGGGCCTTGTGGGCGTTATAAATATATCCGATAAATCTTCCGGCGAGGCTTTTACCGAGGAAGATTTCAAGATAGCCTGCTTGTTCGGTCAGATGGCCTGCCGCATAGTTGAAAATGAGATAGCATTCAAATCGCTGGAAGAAGCAAATGAAACCTTAAAAATAGAGAAAGCGGAGATCAAGGAAGAGAGCGCGTTCCTTGAAAAATTCGCTTCAATGGGTAAGCTTGCCGGCGGTATCGTGCATGAGATAAATAATCCTCTCGATGCTGTGATGCGTTATACCAACATGCTGGTTGAGCGCGATATGGATGTTTCTGTTGCCAAGGAATACCTGGCTGAAATTAAAGTCGGCCTTACTCGCATATTCAAGATCACGCGTTCTTTGCTTGAATTTTCCCAGCAGCTCAACGATAACAAAAGGCATGAGTACGTCGGCGTCAATGATATGATAGAAGAGGCGCTTTCGCTCTTCCGTCACACCTTGTTTATGGGGCATATCAATATCAGCAAGAATTATGAAGATGCCCTGCCAAAGATCATTGATAAAGGGCTCTGCCGGGTTTTTACCAATATTATCAAGAATGCTTTTGATGCTATGCCTGACGGCGGGACGCTGAAGATATCAACTGCGGTAGAAGGAGAGAATATACTTATAAGTTTTAAAGATTCCGGCAGTGGTATCGCGCAGGAAGTCCGCGAAAAGATCTTTACCCCGTTTTTTACGACTAAGCCCATAGGCCAGGGAATCGGCCTCGGCCTTCCTATCTGCTTTGAGGTTATACAGCGTTACGGAGGAAAAATAGAATTGGATACGGAAATAGGCGCCGGCTCCGAGTTTCGCATTTTATTGCCCCTCAAATCAGCCTTAATGGAAAATAAATAACAGATGCCTTTAAGTAATATAAGAATACTTGTGGTTGATGATGATACGCTCGTGCGGCGTTCGCTGTGCGAGGTTTTATCTTTTGAGGGGTACGCTGTTTCAAGCACGGCATGCGGTTTTGAAGCGCTGGACCTTATGAAAGAGTCTCCGTTTGATATAGTAATCTCTGATATGAAGATGCCCCGGATGGAAGGAATGGAACTTCTGAAGCGTATTAAATCAGGCTTTCCCCGGACAGCGGTCATAATGGTTACCGGTTTCGGCAGTATAGAGGGGGCGGTCTCGGCTATGCGCGAAGGCGCCATCGATTATATTACAAAACCGATCATAGACGATGAGATAAAGTTTATAATACGCCGTATAGCCGGCGAGCGCGAACTTATTGATGAAAATAAATACCTGAAAAATAAATTGTCCAGTACCATACGCCAGAAATGCCATGATGTGATAGGCAAGAATTACAAGATGCAGAAGATATATGATCTTATTGATATTATCGCCGCGACTAAAACAACGGTCCTGGTTACAGGCGAAAGCGGCACAGGAAAACGCCTTGTTGCCCATGCTATACATGATTCTACCCCTGATTCTTCGGTTAAGCCTTTTATAGAAGTCAGTTGCGGCGCGCTTCCGGAGACGCTTTTGGAGAGCGAACTCTTCGGCCATGTCAAGGGGGCCTTTACCGGAGCCATCAAG
>CAYSCK010000034.1:0-13564 GCA_964429525.1 uncultured Planctomycetia bacterium | reverse complement strand
AAAAATTCCTTTTTTAGGCAAACTTTTTGAGAGAACGACTTATGATACTGAAAAAGTTGAGTTGCTTATTTTTATTACGGCCCATATTGTTGAAGATAAGAATCTTTCGGCTGAGCAGCTGTCAAGTCTTGAGAAAAGATTAAATTTGCGCCCGGTAGAGAAATAAGGCTCAAGCGCGATATTTTTAAGGAATGTTTTTAAAGGAATAACCCCGCGTATTCTTTTTAAAGCGGGGTTATTTTTTTAGTGAAGCCGGATTCCGGCTTCACTAATCCGCCGACGTTCTGTGGCGGATACCGCAAGAGGGCTTAGATGGTATGGAATATTCTTTTGAATTTATTTTCGAAAAAACAGGAGATATGATCTATATATCCCATCTTGATCTGTTGAGGCTTTTTGCGCGTTCAGCAAGAAGGGCGGATCTGTCGGTTTCTCTGAGTAAGGGTTTTAATCCGCATCCCCGTATAAGGCTGGAAAAAGCCCTCAAACTTGGTATTGAATCAGATTTTGAAGAAGGCGAGATTATTTTAAATAACAACGTAGAGATTTCCGAGTTGAAGAGCCGTTGGCAATACGAGCTGCCGGCAGGAATAATATTAAAGGAAGTGAGGTTAAAGTGAAGAAGAAGGAAATATTGATTAATTATGAACAGCAGGAGAGGCGAGTCGCTATTTTGGAGGACGGGCGCCTGGAAAATTATTTTGTTGAGCGCGCTAAAGGCCGTACCACGGTTGGAAATATTTATAAAGGCCGTGTGGAAACTATTGTGCCGTCAGTTGGCGCGGCTTTCGTTAATATCGGTCAGGAAAAAAATGGATTTCTTTATCTGAATGATACGGTCAGCCTGAGCCTGGAAGATGAAGAAGAAGCGGGCGCGCTTGAGCGCAAGCGTGAAGCGCCTGTTCTTAAAGAGGGGCAGGAACTTATTGTCCAGGTTACAAAAGAACCTTTTGGGACGAAAGGCCCGCGGCTTACAACGCACATAAGTCTTCCCGGGAGGTATCTTGTACTTATGCCGTTTGAAAGGCATTTTGGTATATCTAAGAGGATAGATGATGATGCTGAAAGAAAAAGAATAAGGGGCATACTTGACGAATTGAAGGTTCCTGAGCCGATGGGAATTATTATACGCACAGTGGCCTGGGGCGCGACAGGAAAAGAGCTGCATAGGGATTTAGCGCTTCTTGTGCGCCTTTGGGAAAATATTGAAAAAACTTCGAAAAAGCGCAGCGCGCCATTTTTGATATATGAGGATTATGATCTTGTGCTTCGTATGTTGAGGGATTATTTTAACGAAGAGATAGGCTCAATTCTTATTGATTCTAAGGAAGAATTTAAGCGCGTATTACGATTTGTGAGATCTTATATGTGCCGCCTGAGCAATACCGTGCTCTTTTACAGGGATAAGACTCCATTGTTTGAGAAGAAGGGCATCGAGGATGCGATAGAGAAGCTGTATTCAAGCAAGGTCTTTTTAAAAAGTGGAGCCTATATCGTTATAGAACCTACCGAAGGGTTGACGGTTATAGATGTTAATTCCGGTAAATTCAGGCGTAAGAATATTTCGCAGGAACAGATGGCATTTGCCGTTAATTGTGAGTCAGCGCGTGAGATAGCGCGTCAACTCAAGCTTCGTGACGTTGGCGGGATCATAGTCATTGATTATATAGATATGATGGAGGAAAAACACCGCAGGGAATTGATAAATGTGTTTAAGTCTTCACTTTCAAGCGACCGCGCAAAGACGGATATTTTAGGGCTTTCTAAACTTGGTGTGGTTCAGATGACGCGCGAACGCACGCATAGGACCTTAGAGAGCATCTCTTATCAGGAATGTCCGTATTGCCACGGAAAAGGAAAGGTTAAATCAGCTTTTTCAATAGCATTGGCGGCCATCAGAGAGCTCAAAAATTACCTTACGAACAATAAAACGCGAAAAGTTCTTGTTGAGGTGCATCCGGATGTTGCTTCTAACCTTAATAATGAAAATTTCCAATCACTGCGCAACGTGGGGCGCAGGTTTGGGGCGCGTATTGAGGTTAAGGCGAATGAATCTTTCCATATAGAAAAGGTGTCAATGTCTTAGGGTAAGCGCGGTTTGGGCCTGAGCATGAAAGCTGAGCATGAAAAGGTTGACTGGAACTAGAGGATGTGTTATATTTAACACTCTTAAATAAGAAGCATTTAAGAGTGTTAAAGGTTGAGATCCAAGGCTAAGGTTTAAGAAAAATTTTGCTTAACCCAAGCCTTGATCATGACCTTCATTAACTTTTAAAAGGAGAAAAAATGTACGCGATTATTGATATTGGCGGAAAACAGGAAAAAGTGGTTGCAGGTGACGTTATCTGCATCAATCGTATATCCAATAAAAAAGATGTTACGTTCAGCCATGTGTTTATGGTCTGTGATGGAGATAATGTTGAAATCGGAACGCCTTATGTAAAAGGAGCTAAAGTCGGGGCGGTAGTATTGGCTCAGACGCGCGGCCCAAAGGTGATATCGTTTAAATACCGACGGAGAAAAAGCTCGCGTGAAAAAATCGGTCATCGTCAGGATTTAACAAAAGTTAAGATCACGGAAATCATAGCAGGTTGATTATATAAAGCAAAATTTAGAAGACAGAGGATAGGAAATATTAGACGAAAACTGAAAGACTAAAAAACGAAAAAACAGAAGAAGTAAAAAAAGATACATAGGTTATTTCTGTTTATGTTTTTCAGTTTTTTAGTTTTTTGTTTTTTGGTCATTTTAACTATGTTTATCGATAGCGCTAAAATTCAGGTAAAGGCGGGCAATGGCGGTAATGGCTGTAATAGCTATTTCCGTGATACTCGTGTTGAGCATGGCAAGCCTAACGGCGGTGATGGCGGTGATGGCGGAAGCGTCATCCTCCGCTCAGATGCCGGTATTTATACCCTTCTGGATTTTCAATATAACAGGCATTTCAAGGCGCAGAGCGGTAAACATGGCTCCAGCAGTGATAAAACAGGCGCTCACGGAGATGATTACGTTGTGCGTGTCCCGGTAGGAACGGTTGTTTATGATGTTGCCACTAATTGCCTTATACGTGACTTGAGCGAACCGGATGTTGATGTTGTGGTTGTCCGCGGAGGAAAAGGCGGCCATGGGAATAGCCGAAAGCGCGACGCGGTCCCAGGAGAGCCAGGCGAAGAGCGGGAGTTGCTTCTTAATTTAAAACTTATAGCTGATGTCGGTATCGTTGGATTTCCTAACGCCGGAAAATCAACTCTGATCTCAAAGATATCCAATGCCAATCCAAAAATAGCAAGTTATCCTTTCACTACTAAAGCGCCTACGCTGGGAGTGGTCAGGAGCCTGGAACTGGATTCTGAATTTATTGTTGCCGATATCCCAGGCCTGATAGAGGGAGCTAGCCTGGGAAAAGGTTTGGGCGATAAATTTTTAAAGCATGTAGAGCGCACAAAGATATTGATACATCTGGTTGATATGGCCGGCGTTGACGGCAGGGATCCGGCTTGTGATTATGAAGTGATTAATAACGAGTTGAAGGCTTTTTCGCGGGATCTGGCAAAAAAGAAACAGATCCTGGTTGCCAATAAGATGGATCTGCCTTCAGCTAAGACCAATATTAAGGCTTTTAAGAAAAGGTTTAAAAGAAATATTTTTGAGATATCAGCTAAAGATAAGATAGGCCTGGAGGCGTTGCTTGAAGAGATCATCAAAATCCTCAAATAAGATAGTAATAAAGATCGGCTCCAGCCTTCTTACCGGTGGCGGATCATCTTTGCTTCAGGATAATCTTTCCCGAATAGTTAATCATATAGCTGGTTTTATTAATGAAGGTAAGAGCGTTATTGTAGTAACTTCCGGAGCGATAGCGTGCGGCCTTTCTGTTTTAGGATTGAAAAAGAAGCCGAAGGGTTTGCCGGAATTACAGGCTGCGGCAGCTGCAGGACAGAATATTCTTATGTACGTTTATTCTGAAGAGTTGGCGAAACATGACCTGAGGTGCGCCCAGATACTTTTAACCCGCGATGATTTTAATGAACATAAACGGTATCTGAATGCCAGGAATACAATTAATACGCTTTTGGATATGTCTGTTATTCCTATAATAAACGAGAATGACGCGGTTTCGGTTGAAGAGATAAAATTCGGCGATAACGATACTTTGTCGGCAAGTGTTGCCGCGGCGGTTGAGGCTGATGGTTTATTGATCTTGACGGATATAGACGGGCTTTATGACAGCTTTAATTCTAAAGCAAAATCTCTCGGGAAATTGATCAGGGAGGTAAAAAAAATAACTCCTGAAATTGAAGATTGCGCCTGCGGTACTGATAAGGAATCCTGCGTTGGCGGTATGTCAACCAAGATAGAGGCCGCAAGGATCGCGACCAATGTCGGTATACCTGTAATATTGGCAAATGGCCTGAAGGAATCATTAAAGGTTGATTTTTCGCGCGCTTCAGGAGACGGTACGCTTTTTTCTGTTCCGTCAAACTATCGCCTAAGTCTTAAAAAACGCTGGATCGCGTTTGGCGCTGCTAGTTCTGGTAAAGTTTATGTAGACAAGGGCGCCAGAGACGCGCTTGTTATGAATTGCGGAAGTTTGCTTGCTCCTGGTATAACAGGGGTTGATGGAAATTTTGTGTCCGGAGATATAGTCGATATCGTCGATAGCGAAGATAAGGTCTTTGCTAAGGGTAAGATTAATTTTTCTTTTGTTGAATTAAATGAAGCTAAAGGCAAGAAGAACAAGCTTGAGGTAGTGCATCGCGACAATTTGGTTATCCTGGGTTAAGCTATGAAAAAAATGAAGTTAAGGCATAATTTAAAAGATCAGCTTGTTTGTCTTGCGCGCGAAGCGAAAGAGGCTTCCCGTGTTTTGGCTGCTGTTTCTTCGGAGAAAAAGAACGCTGCCCTTAAGGATATGGCCGAGTCGATCATGGCAGGCAAGGAACGGATTTTGGCGGCAAATGCCAAGGATCTGAAAAATGCCGCGTTAAAACGTCTCGGTAAAGCTTTTGTGGAACGCCTTGCTTTAGATGAAATGCGTCTTATGGAGATGGCGGAATCTTTGCGTGAGATTGCCAAGCTTGAAGACCCAGTGGATAAAAATATCAGGAGTTGGGTGAGGCCTAACGGGCTTGCCATATCGAAAGTAAGTGTCCCGATAGGCGTGATCCTGATCATTTATGAATCGAGGCCGAATGTGACCTCCGACTGTGTTGGTTTGTGTTTTAAGTCAGGGAACGCTGTGATTCTGCGCGGAGGGAGCGACGCCATAAATTCCAATTTGGCTATTTATGAGGTCATTGCAGGCGTTTTGGACAAACATAGCCTCCCGAGATCAATTGTCAGTTTCGTAGATTCCACTGACAGGAAAGCGGTGGATGTTTTGTTGACTCTGGATGAATACATAAATCTTGTTATGCCGCGCGGCGGAGAATCGCTGATCAGGCAGGTACGTGATAAATCAAAGATACCTGTAATTAAACATTATAAAGGCGTCTGTCATGTCTTTGTTGATGATGGAGCGGATTTTATCATGGCTCAACGCATAATTTTGAACGCGAAGGTTCAGCGGCCGGGCGTATGCAATGCTATGGAGACTTTACTTATACATCAGAACCTGGCTAAAGATTTTCTTCCTACCATGATCGAGAGCCTGCAGGACGCGGGAGTCCAGGTAAAAGGTGATCTGCTGACGCGCAAGACAGTAAAAGGGTTAAAGATTGCTACAGAAAAAGATTGGTCGACTGAGTATCTTGACCTTATTCTGTCTGTAAAGGTGGTAAAAGATATGGATGAGGCTGTGCGCCATATTAATAATTATGGCTCTGCTCATTCCGATACTATTGTGACCCAAAATGAGGCAAACGCTCAGAAATTTTTGAAGGAAGTCGATTCTGCATGTGTGTATGTTAACGCGTCTACGCGTTTTACGGACGGATATCAATTTGGTTTTGGCGCAGAGATCGGTATCTCGACCGATAAACTTCATGCCCGCGGTCCGATGGGTTTGGAAGAATTAACAACATATAAGTACGTTATTCGCGGTAACGGACAGATCCGCGAATAGTCGATAGACGATAGTCCATAGTCTATAGTTAAAAGCTTTTACCATAGACTATCGACCATAGACCATAGACTGATTATGAAAATAGGCATTCTTGGCGGCACTTTTAATCCGATACATTATGGCCATTTGATCCTGGGTGAACAGGTTCTGGGGCAGTTAAAACTTGATCGCGTGATCTTTGTGCCGACTTTTTTGCCGCCGCATAAAAGCAAAAAAAATGTTATTTCGGCGCAGAAAAGGCTCAAGATGATCGAGCTTGCGGTAAAGGCAAATAAAAACTTTTCAGTATCGGACGAGGAGATACGCAGGCAGGGTAAGTCTTACACTGTAGATACGCTGAGGCAGATAAAAAAGAAAGATTCTTCTGCGGAGTTATATTTTATTTGTGGATCTGACCTGGTCAGCGAAATCCCGAACTGGAAAGATGTTAACGATATATATAAGCTTGCTAAATTTGTTTTAGCTAAACGGCCTGGATTCGGAAAGAGGCTTTCAGGCAAGTCTTTTTTAAAAATCAATGTCGCGCAGGTAGATATTTCGTCGTCATTTATCCGTGCCTTGGTCCGTCAGGGGCGTTCGATACGGTATCTGACACCATACGCGGTAGTGAAATATATAGAAAAGCATGGGTTGTATAAATGACGTCCATAGTCGACGGTCCACGGTCAATGGACAAACAAAAAGTATGATCTTACTGTGGACTATGGTCTGTGGACCATTGACGAAAGGGTAATAATGAAGATAAAGGTAAGCCCATCAATACTTGCTTGTGATTTTGCAAATCTTGAAAATGAAGTAAGGCGCGCCAAAGACGCGGGTGCTGATCTTTTGCATGTGGATGCGATGGATGGCCATTTTGTTCCAAATATTACCATAGGGCCCGGGGTTGTCTCAGCCTTGAGAAGGATAACAGACCTGCCTATACACGCGCACCTTATGATCGAGAATCCGGAAAATTATATTGAAGCGTTCGCTAAGAGCGGCGCTGATATTATCAGTTTTCATATAGAGGCATTGGGAAAGACCCGTAACGGTAGGCTCAAAAAAGCCAATGACATTATCAAGAAGATAAAACGCCTTAATAAACGTCCGGCCATTGCGATCAATCCTCCTACGCCTTTGGCCGATATAAAAGGAATTTTAGAAAAATTGGACTGGGTTCTTGTAATGAGTGTTAACCCGGGTTTTGGCGGGCAGGATTTTATTTCAGCAGTTTTAGATAAAATTTTTGAGTTAAGGAATATTTTTGAAGGCGATATTGAAGTGGATGGAGGAATAAATGAATCGACTGCTAAGTTGGTTGTGCGTAAGGGCGCTAATATTTTAGCAGCAGGTACTTATATTTTTAAGGCAGGCGATATGAAAGAGGCTATAAGGAGGCTCAAAAATGACGAATGAGAAATCCATAAAATTCGGCACAGACGGCTGGAGGGCTGTAATTGCCGATGATTTTACTTTTGTTAATTTAAAAAAAGTCGCTCAGGCAACAGCTGATTACTCGAACCAGACTTTAAGGGCTTCATCCGGTGAGCCATGCCGTATATGTGTGGGCTATGATACGAGGTTTATGTCTGATAAATTCGCGAGAATCGTAGCGGAAGTATTGTGCGCTAATTCTATTGATGTTACGCTTTCTGACCGCCCAGTGCCTACACCCGCTTTAAGTTTCGCGGTTAAGAAACGCGGGTTAGATCTGGGTGTAATGATCACGGCAAGCCACAATCCACCTGAATTTAACGGTTATAAGATCAAAAATGCCTCAGGCGGAGCTGCCGACGTTACTGTTACGCAGAAGGTTGAATCTTTGATAGGGGCATCAGGGGTTAGGGAAAAGAAATTAGACGATTGCGTAGTAGACGGATCAGTTAAATTGGAGAATATTTCCAAGGATTATGTCGCATTTTTGCGTTCCTATATTGATTTTAAGGTTTTTAAAAAATCCAAGTTCAGGGTTTTGCTTGATGCCATGTATGGTTCAGGCGATAGTTTTATAGCCGAGGTGTTAAAAGGTGCTGGGATAAGATTGTCTTTGATGCGCAATGAGATCAACCCGTATTTTGATGGCCGCGGCCCTGAGCCGGTTGAAGAAAATGTCGGCAAGATCATTGCCAGAATGAAAAAAGAAAAGTTTGATATAGGCCTTATATTGGATGGTGACGCTGACAGGATAGCGGCGGTTGATTCAAAGGGTAATTACATACCGCCTCAGAAGATACTGGGGTTATTGGCCTTGCATCTGAATCAGGATAAGAAGTGGTCCGGCGGTATTGTTACGACTATTTGCGGGACTACGATGCTTGAGCATATTGCTAAAGATTTAGGTGTCAAATTGTATGAAACGCCTGTCGGTTTTAAATATATTTCAAACTTGATGGAAACTGAAGATATCCTTGTGGGCGGAGAAGAGGCCGGAGGCATGGGGTTGAAAAACTATATCCCTGAGCGTGACGGAACTCTTGCAGGTTTGATGCTTGTTGAGATGATGATAAATCGTAAAAAGAAGATTGATAAGATCCTATCTGAGATGGAAAAAAAGTATGGACGCTATTATTATGTAAGGAGCGACCTGAAACTGAAGTCCAGGAATTACAGCCTGGATATTAAACAGCTTAAAGTTGATAATTTACTTGGCAGGAAGGTTGTTTGTGTCAAAGATTATGACGGATTGAAATTGATCTGTGAAGATGAGAGCTGGCTGATGTTCCGTTTTTCAGGCACTGAACCCAAGATGAGGGTTTATTCTGAGGCAAAAAGCCTGTCTCGCGCCAAAGAACTTATTAAGTTGGGAGGCCAGATCATTAACAGAGAAATAAAATATCTTACGAGCAGCCAATAAATGTTCTATTACTTTGCAAGGTTTCTTTGCGCAGTTTTTTGTTTGCTCGTTTTCAGGTTGAAGGCGCTGGGTAGGGAAAATGTGCCGAAAAAAGGCGGGTTTATCCTTGCGGGTAATCATGTCAGCTATCTTGATCCGATCGTTTTTGGCGTGGCTTGTCCGCGCAGCTTGAGCTACATGGCGAGAAGCACGCTCTTTAATAACAGAATTTTTGGCGCGATCATCAGGCTATGCCATTCGTTCCCGGTTAAGCGCGATGGTTCTGATATCGGGGCTTTCCGGGAGTCTCTGAGGCGCCTTAAAAAAGGTGAAGGGATGTTGCTTTTTCCGGAAGGGACGCGAAGCCTTACGGGTGAATTGGGATCGCCGCACGCTGGTATAGGTTTTTTGATAAAGAAGAGCGGGGTTCCTGTTGTGCCTGTTTATGCTTATGGATCGCTGAATGCTTTGCCAAAAGGGGCTAAATTTCCTAAAGCAACACAGATCATCGTTTATTTTGGCAGGCCTTTAATTTTTGATGAGAACCATAATTCCACTGATCAGGAAGTGGCAGATCGGGTAATGCTTGCAATAAGGAACCTCAAGGAATCACTTCAGCTCTGACCTTTATGTTTTCTTGCCGGCTTTTTTCCTGCCAGCTTTTTTCATTGACAAACAGGCAGTTTTTGCGATAATGACACCTCTGTTTTAGGTAAAGTAACATAACGAGTTGTAACTAAAAAATCCCTTTTATAGGGAGGTGAATTTGTTTTAATCGGTAAATTATTATCAATTAAGAATAATTAAGGCAAGGGATACTGTTTATCCTTAAGCCAAATTATAAATATAATAAGGAGGATTAATTCCTGTGAGTGAAGAGATGAAGTCCGTACTAGGCAGTCTGTATGAACAAAGTTTCAAGGATATTAAAGAAGGCGAGATCGTCAAGGGCAAAATAGTCAGGGTTGGTATCAAGGATGTCCTTGTTGATGTAGGTTTTAAATCCGAAGGCGTGGTTGCCCGTGAGGAGTTCTCAGGTGCCAATGACCTTGTAGTCGGACAGGAAGTTGAGGTCTATGTTGAGAGCAAGGAAGATGATAGCGGCATGATCGTTTTGTCGCGCGATAAGGCGCGTCGGTTGCATGGATGGGACAAGATCAATCAGGGATTCAAAGAAGGCGACCTCGTTGACGGGACAATACGCAAAAAAGTCAAAGGTGGTTTTATTGTTGATGTCTATGGGCTGGAAGGTTTTCTGCCTGCGAGCTTGGCTATGTTCAGGAATGTTTCTGAACGCGATCTTATGGGTGGATCTTTCAAATTCAAGATCGTTAAGATCAATACGCTGAGGAAGAGCCTTATCGTTTCAAGAAAAGAAGCGGTACAGAAAGAAAAAGAGGATATTCGTGTTAAATTCTGGGAGAATCGCAAAGTCGGAGACGTTGTTTCCGGCGTTGTCAAGAATATAACCGATTTTGGCGCATTTATCGATCTTGGCGGCGTGGATGGGCTTTTACATATTACTGATATGAGCTGGTCGCGTATTTCGCATCCGTCGGAAATGGTGGCGGTTGGCGATAAGATAGATGTTACGATTTTGAGCATGAACAAAGAGACGTCAAAGGTATCTTTAGGTCTGAAGCAGAGAATGTCTGATCCATGGGGTGACATTGAGGCAAAATTCCCTGTTGGCATGAGGACAAAAGGCAAGGTTGTCAATATAGTGCCTTACGGAGTATTTGTTGAGCTTGAAAAGGGCATAGAAGGCCTGATCCATGTTTCTGAGATCTCCTGGCAGAAGAGAAATATAAACACGCAGGAGTTGTTTGCCATAGGAGATATGGTTGAAGTGCAGGTGCTTAATATGGATAAGGATTCAAGAAGGATATCCTTGAGCATAAAACAGCTTGAAGGTAATCCCTGGCTTGAAGCTGAGTCTAAGTTCCCTGTGGGCAGTAAAATAACAGGCAAGATCTCCGGCTTCATGGACTTTGGCGCGTTTGTGGAACTTGATGGCAATTTAGATGGGATGATACATGTTTCGGATATGTCGTGGACTCGCCGCATCATGAATCCCCAGGAGATCCTGAAGAAAGGTCAGAAGATAGAGGTGATCGTTCTGTCTGTTGATTCCCAGAATAAGAAGATCTCGTTGGGGCTTAAGCAGGCAACTGACAATCCCTGGAGCAAGATAGCTAAAGAATATACTTTAGGCATGGAGACTGAGGGAGACGTCGCGTCTAAGAACAACTTTGGTGTCTTCGTGCGCTTGACGCCTGAGCTTGAAGGCTTGCTTTATATTAATGAGATCCCGAAAGAAGAGTTTGATAAAGTGAATGTTGGCGACAAGATCAAAGTCAAGGTTGTTAAGGTTGATGTTGATGCCATGAAGATAGGTTTAGGGTTAGCAGTTTAAAATACGAAGGCAGAAGTCCGAAGGCGGAAGTCAGAGAAAACTTTCGGTCTTCGGATTTCTGATTTCGGACTCCGAAAAAAAACAATGGACGTTCAAGAACAATTAAAAATCATAAAGCGCGGTGTCTCTGAAGTTATAAGCGAAGAAGAGCTTGTAGCGCGCCTTAATTGGTCAAAAAAAACCGGCAAGCCTTTGAAGGTAAAGGCCGGTTTTGACCCAACGGCTCCAGATATACACCTGGGACATACCGTTCTTTTGCGTAAACTAAAGCACTTTCAGGATCTCGGCCATATGGTCTATTTTCTGATCGGTGATTTCACCGGCAGGATAGGTGATCCATCCGGGGTTTCAGAGATACGCAAACAGCTTACCAGGGAAGAAGTGCTTAAAAACGCAAAGACTTACAAAGAGCAGATCTTTAAGGTTCTGTCTCCAAAAAGGACTCGCGTTGTTTTTAACAGCCGATGGTATGAACGTATGAAATTTCAGGATGTCATCAGCCTTTCAAGTAAATATACAGTAGCGCGTATGCTTGAGCGTGATGATTTCACAAAGCGTTTTAAAGATAACAGGCCGATAAGTATTTTAGAATTTCTTTATCCGTTGATACAAGGTTATGATTCTGTTGTGTTGGGCGCGGATGTTGAATTGGGAGGTACTGATCAGAAGTTTAATTTATTGGTCGGCCGTGAACTTCAGCGCGAATATAACCAGATGCCGCAGATAGTTCTGACCATGCCCCTTTTGGAAGGTACGGACGGGGTAAACAAGATGTCAAAGTCTTTGGGTAATTACATAGGCATCAATGAATCTCCGAAAGAAATTTTTGGAAAGCTCATGTCTGTAAGCGATGAATTAATGTATAGATATTATGAGCTTTTGACAGATGAAGATTTGGGTGTAATTAAAAAGATGCATCCAAAAGATGCAAAGATGAAGCTGGGTTCAACGATCGTGTCTCATTATCACGGCGAGCGTGAAGGCAAGGTTGCCAGAAGCGAATTTGAAAAAGTTTTTTCCAATAGAGAAATTCCGGATAAAATTAACATTGTGAAATTGGCCTGGAATGAATCCGCGCTCGGATGCCCTACATCTTCAAATGTTATCATGTCTGTTATTAACCAGGGAAAATTTTCTCTGCATACAGGTAATAATTCTAATAACGAAATTCGCAGGCAATTTAAACAGAATGCGATCCGTATAAATGGTGAAAAGGTTAATGATCCTGATCTGAAGTTAGCCTATGACAAGGAATATCTTTTTCAGGTTTCAAAGAGAAGCTTTGTGAAAGTCATAGTTTCTTTAAAGCAGTAACCTGTTGGTTTTATTTAGAGTTATGCTCTTTAAAAATTTATTAAAATAATACTTGACAATATTTCTGATTTTGTTAATATAACCCTCACGTATATAGGGTTTAGTTTTGACAATTTAGGGGTAAAGAGACTTGAGGACAGACTGGGTTATCCCATCGAGGGATGAGACTGGTTAAATAATAGTCGTCGAGATGCTAAAAGATTTTTTATAGAAAAGGCATCATTCGGTGCCTTTTTTATTTGGTGCAGAGGCACCATACCCGCGCAACACCGAATCAAAGCGGGGTATTGACATAAGATTTGTTCTGATGCCGAAAGGCATTAGTTTTGTTCTTTGATTAAATAGCCAAGATATGGTGAAGGCCTTTAAAGAGGCCTACACACCGAATTTTTTTCGGAGAGTTTGATCCTGGCTCAGAGTGAACGCTGGCGGCGTGGATTAGGCATGCAAGTCGAGCGATTTTAAATCAAGCCGCAAGGTGAGATTTGAGATAGCGGCAAACGGGTGAGTAACACGTGAGTAACCTACCCTTAAGACTGGAATAGCCCAGAGAAATCTGGGGTAATGACAGATGTGACTACGACAGTTATGCTGAAGTAGTAAAAGACGGGGATCGTAAGACCTGTCACTTAGGGAGGGGCTCGCGGCCTATCAGCTTGTTGGTGAGGTAATGGCTCACCAAGGCGAAGACGGGTAGCTAGTCTGAGAGGATGTTTAGCCACACTGGAACTGAGACACTGTCCAGACTCCTACGGGAGGCTGCAGTCGAGAATCTTTAGCAATGGGGGAAACCCTGACTATGCGACGCCGCGTGAGGGATGACGGTCTTCGGATTGTAAACCTCTTTCGATCGGGAAGAACATCCCGCATTTTAATAAATTGTGGGACTGACGGTACCGGGAGAAGAAGCCACGGCCAACTCCGTGCCAGCAGCCGCGGTAATACGGAGGTGGCG
>CAYSCK010000033.1:0-13625 GCA_964429525.1 uncultured Planctomycetia bacterium | reverse complement strand
ACAGAGTTTTGATCTGACTTTCGCTAAGGCAGGTCGGCGTGCCGCCTCCGATATAAACTGTACTGATACAGTTGCCCTTATACTGATAAGCCTCTTTTCGCAAAGACTCCAGATAAGGCTCA
Source organism: uncultured Planctomycetia bacterium (assembly GCA_964429525.1). Taxonomy (GTDB): domain Bacteria; phylum Omnitrophota; class Gorgyraeia; order Velamenicoccales; family Velamenicoccaceae; genus CAYSCK01. Next base: position 13,503 of record CAYSCK010000033.1, on the reverse strand, counting down.
ATAAGGCTGTCTTTGCCCTCAAATGAAACAAAGGAACAATAAGAACATTTTGATCTACAGAACGGTATGTGTATATAAAGCGAGGAGCTCATTTATCACTTACTGTTTTTTACGAGGCATTCTACCGAATAATAACCTGGGATGGGGATCCTTAAGTATTTCCTTAAAAATTCTACCGGTTTGGATGTGAGAAACTGCTGGCTCCTGCTCCTTGAAACTTTATTGAACAGATATTTGATCGCCGGATCAAAGACAGGATATTTAATAAGGCTCACCCCGCTCTCAACAAGCTCAAATCCATGAGATATAAGCATATTTTCAAATTCACGAACAGAAGAATACTCCCTCAAATGAGTGGATTCAAGGACCCGCCTACCTTCACTATTTTTATAAAAATACCAGCCGTAGGGCCTCTTGACCACTGATGAAATAAACAAATATCCCCCAGGCCTCAGCACCCTTTTTACCTCTTTTAAAAAAGGGCCCTCCTCAATATGCTCTATTGTCATTGTGCTCAAAGCCAGATCCACCGAATCATCCTCCAATGAAGTATCCGACAGGTCTTCTTTTCTGAATTCCGCCATCGGGACATTTGATTCAAACAAAACCTTTGACCCTTCGGAAAAATCAATACCGATCAAACGTGCTTTTGGATTTTCGCGGTGGACATTCATAAGCAGGGTCCCTCCGCCGCAGCCAAAATCAACTATTGTCCTTGATGCCTTCAGCTGTTTACGCAAAGACCCCCACATACCCTGATTATAAATAACAAAACAGATATCAACGGGTGAAAAAAACCCGAGCTTTTTATACCTGTCGTCAAAATATAATTTATTATCGGCTTCTATCATAATGCGGCCTGATTTATTATACCTTTGACAAATAAAAAGCCAAGGCTAATCTCCTTCAACTGTAGCCCTGGCTTTAAAAAATCTTAAAACTATGTTCTGTTATTTACAAAACTGCCGCCATAATTACTTGGCTATACCGCTTACCGACTTCTTCATATCTGCCATCATACCTGTGGCGGCTTGCGCAAGCTTGGCTTTAGCTTTTTCTAAAATATCCATAGCCTGCTTGGATTCCTTATCAAGGATAGCAAGCACATATTTGGCTGTGTTTACCGCGTTCTCATAATCTTTGGAATTCAAAAATGCGTTTGCCTGACTGATAAGATAATTCGTCTTTTGCTCAACGGTCTGCATCGTCTCTGCCTGCTTCACAGCCTCAGAGCTCGAAGCCGCCTTGCTGACACAGCCTAAAAGAAGATAAGGAACCACCATGACAAACATGAGAAACACAAAAAATTTTACTCTCATAACCGCTCCTTTCGTTTGATAAGCCGTACTATTTTTTAAAGACGTGGTGCAAGGATGAGTAAAAACACAGATCCCATGATCTTTAACCAAAGATAATACTTTTTTGAGATCAATCAATATCTGCTTTTATCCTTCTTCTTGAGCCCTTTACACTCTTTTCAGCAGGAACAGGGTGCTGAGCGATCACAACTTATAGCCCGCCAAAATTGACCGATAAAATAAAAAACCAAGGCTCTTTGCCTTGGTTCAATAATTAAATACACCTAAATATCAGGGCAAGAGGGAGAATGCTAAATTTTCTTGGGCATATCCTGCCCTCTAGATTGTCCACTCTTGCCCTTAAAACTTGGTTCTTACCGTGTTGCAACAAAAATATAACACATATAAATCAATTTTCAAGGTACAAAGACAAAAAAACCTTAAATTTTTTCTTGTCGGAAAAGAACATTGAAGCGGTGGTGCCGAAGCCAGAAACTTAGGCATCTTGAGCTTGAGTGCTTTTAAAAACTCAAGCGAAATACTGCCCGTCACGCTATGCGTGACTGGCAGCAGCGCACCTTTTGCCTTGTCGGCTTAAAATAGTGGTGGCGTCGTAACAAGCTGCTTCGCTTGTCGCTCAGCTACGCTTGTTACAACATCCACCAAATTTTTCCTTATCGGAAAAATTTGGTGGAGCTGGCGGGAATCGAACCCGCGTCCTCAGATAGAGAAATGCAAGCCGCTACATGCTTAGTCTATTAATTAAAAGTCGCTGCAAAAACTCCAGTAGACAGGATTTTCTACAGCCATCCTCTTTGAATCTCGCTTCGGCTTCAGAGGCAAAGCCGAAACCAGTCTGTCTTCCCCTTCAGCCTTGCGGCTTAGGGGCCGCACTATTCAAACGCGCAGACTCGCCTGATAGCGGCTTAATTCAACTAGTGAACTAAGACTTAACGAACGCCTGCCAGCATCGGCATGGCAACCGGAGCACCCATTATAGGCGCAACGATCGCATTTGCCTGCTCTAGCAATCTTTGATTTTCAGCGTTTGTATGATGTAAGGTGTTTTACGAGGCCCCCTTACAACCTCGGCATGCTGCCGGCACCCGACATACCCGAATCGAGCCCAATCAGCCCCATTAATCAGAAAGAACAATTGTATTCGGTTCGCGGTGTGCGGCTTTAAGTTGACGGCTTCCATTTTACGCGAACCGCTAACCAATAACCGCTAACCGATTTTAATTCTTAGGCCGCAAGAGGCGCCTCATCTGCCTGTCTTCTTCGCGCTTTTTAATATCCTGCCTGCGGTCATAAAGCTTTTTGCCCCTTACCAATGAAAGAGCCACTTTTGCCAGGCCGCGCTTATTGAAATACACCTTCATCGGCGCAAGCGTCCAACCCCTCTGCGCTGTCTGGCCCAGAAGCTTCTTTATCTGCTTGGAATGCAGAAGAAGCCTGCGGGGCCTTATCGCGTCTTCCTTGAAATAACTCGCCTTATCATACGGGGTAATATGAAAATTATACAGGTATATCTCATTACCCTCAACGCGGGCAAAAGCATCGTCTATGTTAGCCTTTGCGTCGCGCAATGACTTAACCTCACTGCCCCTCAACTCAATACCGCACTCCAAGGTCTCTAAAACCTCATAATCCCTGAACAACTTGCGGTTTGTAGCTATCGCTTTCTCTTCCATAAATTTAACACAATTTAGAAGCTTTTTCCACCCAGCGCCCAAAATAACGCCAGATACAACGGTATGGTCAAAATACTTAAAATATGGCCGTAAAATATCGACTGGTTGATCAGTTTAGCGCCCTGATTATGATTCTTTGAAATAACCGACAAAAGCGCTGCTGGCGGCATAGCAGCCTGAAGGATCAGTAACAGCCCAACCATCGGATCAAGGCCGGCAACCAGAACAAAACCCAAAAAGATAAGCGGCAGTATTATCAACTTGATCAAAAGAGCCAGGCCCAGCGATTTTATATCAACCCCCTGATTCATCTTCAAGGCCGCGAGGTTACCCCCTACCACAAGTATTGACAACGGTACCGCGCAGCGCCCCAGAATATCAACAGGCCTGATAACAAAAACCGGAATTAATTTATTGAGATTAAAAAATACCAGGATCAGAGCCAAAAGTGTCGCGACAACAGGAGCATTGAACATGTGCCTGTAATCAAACCGCTGTTCCCTGCCTTTTGGGGTCAGGATCATAACGCCAAAAGAAAATATAGTCATATTGAAACCTATAAGGAATAAAAAGATAAGTATGTACATCTGGTCAGCCATGGATTGAGGCAATAAAGCAGCCACAAGAGGCAGAGGCAGATATCCGGAATTCTGAAAAGCCGTTATGCTTAAAAATTCACCGGCATTTTTTTTCAATGTTTTATCAGCAGCCAATACAAGCGCGCCGCAGGCATAACCCACAAAAGTTATCAAGAAACTATAAAGCGGCAGGATCCACCAGTCAGGATAAAGATCAAAAGCAAAACGCCTGATTATCTCAGAGAACATGAAACATGGCAGAAAAAGGCCTATCACAAGGCCGCTTAACACCCTGAGGCCCTCATCGCTGACAAAATTGCGCTTAACGATATAAAATCCGATCGCGCCCAAGAGCACAAGCTCTAATATAGCCGCGTATGTCGTCCTGAATGCTTCAATAAACATTCTCTCACCTTAATTCGCCTCTGGCGAATTAACTCCCTGCCTGCCGGCAGGCAGGCGCAGCTTGCGCCAGTCAATTTCACTCGTTCACCTCTAGTATACAGACGAGGGGAATTGACAAGCGTTTAAGCAAGGAGTCATTGGTTTAACTTTCTCAAAAAGTATTATTCGACTATTTCAATCTGAGACGGATGAGATACTATCATCTCCGGCTCTCCCTTATATTCTTTTATCAAGCCGAAAGCCCTTATTTTTTTACCCTTATAGAATGTTGCCGGGCTTATGCCGCTATTCAAAAACGCTTCAATATCGGATTTGAAAATAATAATATTCAGGCCTTCTATGCCCAACCGCGTAATATTTTTTGCCGAACGCGCTTTTTTGACAACGCCCTCAACCATCTTCCTTCGACCGATAAAATCACTCGCCTGAGCTGAAGAGATCAAATGATCCTGCGACCAGACACCTTTGCGATTCTCTCTTGCCTCATTCATGGCGGAGAGCAGGATATCAGAATATCTTACATTAGGAGGAAACGGATAAAAATATGCCAGGCCCTGGCGCAACAATTCAGCCTGGATCAACTGCTCCTTTGCGCCATCCTTCACAAAACAATACACCAATAACCGCTTATATTTATCTTCGCGCTGAATATCGGATTCACAGCGCAAAACCCTGCCAGAGACCATGCGATCATTGAATCGCTTTGCTTCTTCACCAAAAGGATCCCTTGCCTTAACCCACCCTTTTTCCGTCTTACGGCGCGTCTCCGGACAATCGATACCGATATAACGCGCGAGCTTTCCATTCTTTAACTCTATTGTGTCCCCGTCTATCACGCGCGAAACTTCTACGCGCGAATAGTTTATTGGCCTCTGCGCAAAGTAAGACGAAAAAAGTGCCGCTGCCAACGCGGCAAAAGCCGCAACCCTGATATAAGTTTTTTTTAATTCACGCGGGCTGATCTTGTACTGACGCTTATTCATCAGGCGGGAAAAAAATACATCACTTTATCAATTGCTGTACTATCTTCACAAAAACTTTTTCAGCGGTACCCAAACGCGGGAATATGCCTTTTCTCGCCTTGACCTTGACGCGTATAGCTTCAGGCGTCAGCTGTGTGATCTCAACCTTTACCTTTGCCTTATCAATAAGCGCCTCAACCGTGCCCTTTGACTGATCTTTTGTAGAAAGCGTACCAAACATATTGCAGACATTAAGCGTAGAGCTCCACGCGTCAGAATATTTAGCGTCATACTCACCTTGTATCGTATCTCGGGTTATAGCATAGCCGCCTACAGCTCCCAGGCTTCCGGCTATTACAAAGATACAGCCGCTTAAAGACAATAACGAAACCAAGAGAAGAGAAAAAATCCCAAATTTTTTAACGTTCATCATTTGACCTCTTTTTTAGAAAATATTTTATGAAAACAGAAAAACGATAAACAGATTATCGCGATCCAGGAAGAAGTTAAAAAAAACCAACCGTACAGATTCATATAAGCTCTTGCTCCCACTTGGCAGTCTTTCTGCGCCAGGCTATCTTAACCAGCAGGGCTATTATAGCAAATAAAGCAACAAGTCCGATCCTCGTCCAGAAAATATATGGCTTATCGCTTTCAGACGCGCCTTTGAGCATTATAGTCGGCAGGCCTTCCTGAAAGAACCAGAACCCTAAGATCGCCATAAGAAAAAGCGGTGTTACAAATTTAATGATAAATTTATAGATCTTCGGGATAAACATATCAGCTCCGTGATGGATCTCTGCCCATGCCTTTTCCATACCAAAGACCCAGGCGAACAGGATCACTTCAACCGTTCCAAACAGCACAAGGCAGAATGTCCCGCCCCAGAAATCAAGCTCATTGACAACACCGCGGCCCAAAAAGAATATCGCCGGCTGACATAAGACAAAGCTGACAGCCGCGAATATCCCTACGGCTTTCTTGCGTGAAATATCAAATTCATCCTCTAAAAAAGCTACAGCCGGATAAGCCAAAGATATGCTGGAAGTAATACCTGCCAGAAACAGCAGGCCGAACCATAAAAAACCGAACAAAGCGGACAATGGGATCTTTCCCAGGATCAAAGGCATTGTGACGAATCCAAGGTCAAAAGCCCCCTGCTTTGCTATGGATTGGATCATATCAGGCCCAAAGAAAATAAACGCGGCAGGTATGATAATACTGCCTCCTAAAATAATTTCAGCAAACTCATTCACACTGACAGCGGTCAACCCGGAAAGCACCACATCATCACCTTTTGATAAATAGCTGGCATAAGTCAATATAACCCCTATCCCCACGCTTAAAGTGAAAAATATCTGCCCTGCCGCGGCAAGCCAGACTTTAGCGGATTTTAACGCGCTAAAATCAGGGTTCCACAAAAATCCAAGCCCATTCACAATATTCCAATCCGGACGTGTGGCATCCGGCGCTCCAAGCATGAATACTCGTATCAATAATAAAATACCAAAACCCAGCAGCACAGGCATGGCGATCTTTGATACCGTCTCGATCCCGCCTTTGATACCCCGATAAAGAATAGCAATATTTAACACAAAAGTGATGAGAAAGAAAATATAGGCAGGAGCAAGGCTGCTGAAAAAAGAATTTGTTTCCAGGCCCTGGTAGCCTTTTAAAAAAGACTGCATGGAAGCCTGGTCTGTAACCTGATGCATAAGCCCTTTTAAGCTGTAAAAACTATAGCCAAGGGTCCAGGATTCGATAAAAGTATAATAGATAAAAATGACGAAGGGGCCGAATATGCCGATAACGCCGAAATACTTGATAAACCTGTTCTTCTTCCATAAAGAATGAAATATCCCGGGCGCGGTCCCGTGCTCAAAACCTCCGCCAAAACGGCCCAGAGTCCATTCAACCCACATGAGCGGTATCCCCAACAACAACAAAGAGATAAAATAGGGGATCATGAAGGCTCCGCCGCCGTTACTTACTGCCTGCACTGGAAATCGTAAAAAATTCCCAAGGCCCACAGCAGAACCGGCAACAGCCATGATGATCCCGAGCCTTGAACCCCATGAACCTCGGCATGATTTTAACTGTTTTATCATGGGCTTATTATATCCGGCAAGGCCGGGATTTTCAATCCAAAAGGTGGAAAAGTCTCAAGGTTAAAAGAACAAAAAGACACAAAGTCAAAAAGTCACAAAGTCACAAGGACACAAAGACACAGGATAAAACAACGTAAAAACTAAAAAACGTAAAAACTTAAGAACGCAAACATTTTTAATCTTCTCTTTAGTTTTTCGGTTTTTCAGTCTTTTTGTTTTTTGGTTGAATATTCTGATAACCATTCACCACTAACCGGAGTCCGATTACTTATTTGGATCATTTTTTTCGAATTCAACGATCTTGCAGGTAAGAAATATGACGAGCTCAGTCTTCTTCGTCTCATCAACACTATTGCGAAAAAACGCCCCAAGAAATGGTATATCGCCTATTATCGGAATTTTATTTACTGTCTTTATCTTTTCGTCTTTCATCAAACCGCCTATTATGATGGTTGAACCATCCTGCGCCAAAACAGTAGTCTCGGCTTCTGATGTCTCAACTATAGGAATGACATTGCCTGAGGACGTAGTATAATTTTGAACAACAGAGCTCACCTCCGGTTTTATCTTCATGGAGATAAAACCATCATGGCTTATCGTCGGCGTTACATACAGCTTCACTCCCACATCTACAAAATTTACCGCCTCCGCGGTCTCTGTTGTAGACTGGCTCTGAACAGCGGTTGTCGTAACATAAACCTGCTTTGAGCCGACAAGGATCTTGGCGCTTTCATTATTTATAACTGTCAGCCTCGGGCTCGAAAGGATATTTGTCTCACCCACAGTCTTTAGCGCCTCTATCACAGCGCGATAGTCATTGCTTTCTTTAGGCACAGCCGTGCCTATCGTCCATTTATTGCCTGTAGTCGTTATCACCTGTCCGAACATTCCCTTCACATCGAGCTTTTTATTAAGCACATACTCCCAATCAATACCTAAAGACGCCTTATCACTCAAATTCACCTGGACTATCTTTGCGTCTATCTGCACCTCCTTCGTGCGTTCATCCAAACCCGCGATAACATAAGCTATATTTTCAAACTTAGCCTCATAATCCGTCACTATAACCTGATTCATCCTGCTATCAATCTTTACGCCCGCGGCGCCTTTTGTCAGGCAGTCGCCGAGCGCGCCGGCCACTGTCTCAGCCTTGGCGTAATTCAGCCTGAAACTCTTTGTCACAAGAGGCGCATCCATAAGGCCGATCATCCCTGCCATCTCCTCATTTTTTTCCTTTATATCAAAAAGCACGATACTGTTTGTGGCATCATCAGCAAGTATCGCGCCCACAGATGACTTGACCTGATTGAGCAGAATAGAGACATCCTGAGGCTTGGCGTATTTTAAAGGGATACGCCTGATCATCTTCTTATCATAGAACCTTACGCCAAAAAGCTGTTCATAATCCTCACCTGTCATGATACGCGCAATATTGTCGTCTCTCCTGAGAACAAGGTTGTTTGACGCCAGTATCACATCCATAGCCGTCTCCGGCATAACATCCTTCAAAAACACCGTAACGCGTCCCTCCACATTTTTATCTATAACAAGGTTTAGGCCGGATTTTGACGCAAGCATCTTCAGGACATCAACTATATCCATACCCTTGATATCCAAGGATATTTTATTATCTATCGCAACCTCCATGATCCCGGGCTCATCCTGAGCAAAAGATAATCCGGCAGATATAATGAATAAAAATATCACGCATAGAAATGTTTTGTTATCCATATATGCTCCTTTAAAGGGTCAAATTAAACGATTCTAGCGCGTTCTGCAATACGATCTCGCTTTCATGGATCGCCGTAACGCATAAGTCTTCTACACAGTCATCAATTTTTAAATAGAACGTCTTCTGCGCTTTTCTATCCTCAACCACAGCCTTAACGCTGCCGTCATCTATGATACCGACCAATGCCATGTCTTTTATCATATCCGGCCTGCCGGCTATGTTCTTTTTTAAAATGGCCGGAGCTGTAAACACCTTAAAAAGCTGACGATTCTCACCGCTGGAATATAGCCCGCTCCGGCTATTCTTTTTTCTAAACACATACACAAGGCCCGGATGCCATGCCTTTTCTATTTCTACCTGCAAACGCGCGGCTGTTCCATCCCCGGTATCAGCCTTGATGCTGAAGGTAACGAGCCTTGAATAAAATCCAGCCTCTCTGATCAGCGCGAGAAAATTAAATAGCGAATGCTCAGGACCGGACAATGACAAAACTACAGGTGTCACCGCCATATACGGCTTATTGCCTGCGCCGGGCTTCTTGACATCAATGTATTCAAGCCGAGTGCCGGCCTGCTGCGACAGTTCCTCTATCTTTGACAAGACTTGCGCGTCATTAACACCTTCAGCCTCAAAACGCACATACTCATTACGGCTTTGGATATTTTTGTAGCCGCTTACAGAAGCAAGGCGCTTTGAAAGCACCGACACATGCTTATCCAGATTCCTGTCGATCTTCAACAATGGAAGAAAGACGAACCCATAAGCGGACAGAAATACAGCAAGGTACGCTTTTTGAAAAATTCTCGCTCTTTTAATCATTGATAGACGGGCACAACATCTTAAAACTCACCCTTGACCGGTCCTTTTTATCCCTTGTATTAATAAAATCAAGCCGTGTATTCTTAAAAAATACGCCTTCGCGTAAACGTGCCAAAAATTCAAGGACCGTCGCAGCGCATGGAGCGCTGCCTTTGAGCGAAACCTCTCCATTTTTTCCGATCTCAAAACTATCCAGATAGACCCCTTCCGGCGCGATCCTATAGAGCTCATCAACCGGCGCGATAAAATTAATATCTTTTAAAGCCCCTGCATTGATGGTTTTCATAAGCTCAAACTGACGCGCTTCTTTTTCCAGCGGAAATTCTGACCTGAGCTCTGATTGCAGGCCTTCAATTTTTTTAAGTTTAATATTTATTGATATCGATATCGCAAGAGACGCGCCTAAATAAATAACAACACAAAAATACGAAAGCCTCTTCAGGAGTATTCTGAGCCTGTCTTTTTTAAGCCTGTGTTTATGCTCAGGGGGCGTCAAATCTATCGCGCTATTTACGCCGCTTAAAACCATACCTGCCACCGCGACAAATGAAACAGGATGGTTCTCAGGCAGGCGCTCTTTAGGCCTGTATATCTCATACGGCCTGTTTAAACAATTCTTCAGGTCTTCTTCATCCAGCCCGTCAAGAACACCGGTCAGATAAAGTTTTTCTTCATGTTCAAAAAAATAACCCGGCAGCCTGCGCAAAAGCCCAAAACTCACTTTAAGTTCTTTAGAAAGGCGCGCGAAATACTCAGGCCCTTTCTGTTCAGGCAGCAAAAAAGTCCTGCTAAATATAACTTGGCCTGACAGAAGGACATTGAAGTCAACTATGCCCTTATCCGCATTGAGCATATAAGCGTGTTTATCAGGCTCAAAAGACATATTTAAAAAACCACTCGTGTTAAGCGTTACAAATTCCGGAATAATACCCGCTTTCTCCATAACGCTTAAATATCCGTTAACCCTGTCTTTGCGAACAATAAATATTGAAACAAGCGCGTAACCATCCTTGTCAAAGCCGACAGTACGCCAGTCATAGATCATATTTTCAAAGCCGATCGAAAACGACTCTTTTTGCGCGCGCAGGCGCACCATCTCTTCCATCTGCGCTGAATCGCACGTAGGCAGTCTCAAGAGCCTTGATATGGCGATATAACGCGGCAACATAAGTATTACGCGCCGCGGATCAATGTTATTTTTTCTAAGGTGGTTTTTAAGCTTCTCAGGGGTTTCCGGCTCGGACTCCTGCGCTTCAAATGAAAAACAGTGCGTAACCGCGCGCTTGTTCTTCAACAAAGCAGATCTGCAGATCCTTACTGTAGAGCTATTGAATTCCATGGCTATAAGGCCATGCGTGTCGAACTTCATCATATTCAACCTCTTTTGTTCCAAAAGTGTAACATATAATTCCTTTAATGTCAATATTCCGTTCCGTTAATGGAACTACACGTTTCAGTAGCGGTCAACAAAATGAGACACTTTGAGCCTGGCTCAAAGTGTCTCATCTCAGTTAAGTTTAACTGGACTACACTGGTTTTACTGATATAATTTGTAACTAATGAATACCCTTACGCGCATTTTGAAAGCTCCATTAAGATTATTCCGGCGAATGTATAGCTGGACTATCCATTGGTCAAAGAAAAAAGAAGCGCCTTACGCGTTATTCACAATTGCTTTTATGGAGAGCTCATTCTTCCCTGTCCCGCCCGATGTTCTTCTTATCGCTATGGTTATGGCTCAAAGAAAGAAATGGTATCTGTATGCGGCGATATGCACTTTAGGGTCTGTATGCGGAGCGCTTCTTGGTTATTTTATCGGCTGGGGGCTTTATGAAACAGTCGGCAGATGGATAGTATCCACGTACCACCTTGAATCAGTCATTGAGATCGTGCGGCAAAAATATGAAGCAAACGCGTTCCTGACAATTTTTACCGCGGCCTTCACCCCCATACCATACAAAGCGATAACCATTACAGCAGGATTGTTCAAAATAGCCCTGCCTATCCTGATCATAGCATCCGCGATAGGCCGAGCCGGAAGGTTCTTTCTCGTAGCTTTATCTTTGAGGATATTCGGCAAAAAGATAGAGAATTCCATTGAAAAATATTTCGACATCTTCTCTATCGCCTTGGTGGGATTATTTATTATAGGTATCCTTGCCCTGAAATACCTTTAATGAAACAAACAAGTCTGGCTTATTTGTTTCATTATCGGTCACTTCTTCCTGAGTTCTTCTAAAATTCTGTCCAGTTTTACTTCAATGCGCAGTAATATCTCCATCTTCTTCTGCTCAAGCTTTCCCTGATTGTCCTGAACCTCTTTCGCGGCCTGAGCAAGCTTATTCATATCCGGCAAGTTAAACATCAGTTCATCCTTTCATTTTATGTAAGAACACAAGGTCATAAAATCACAAAATCAAAATGTCTATATAGGTTAGCGGTATTCGGTGTGCGGTTAGCGAAAACCTAGAACCGAAAACCGTTAACCGAAATTTTTCATATTAAAACTTCTTCCCGTGCCTGTAAGGCCTTGATCTGTTCTTTTCAGCTTTCTTTTCAAGCGCGGCCTGCAGGTCTATTCCGCGGGCGCCGCAGTAATCAAAGATACGTATACAGCAGTCAGCCAGCTCCTCGGCAACCTCTTCCTTGCCTAAATCATTTCTAAGCGCCTCAAGCGCCTCTGATAATTCCGAATGCATAAGAGCTATCAGCTCTCCATCTGAGCGCTCAAAATCCCACCAACCCTTTTCTTTTGCCGTCGCGTGGCACGTTTCTATCCATTGCTTAATAGTCATTGGGTCTCCCTGTTAAATTTTAAATAACAAAGCACAAAGTTCAAAATATTTTGAGCTTTGGATCTTGTTATTTGTCATTAGATTTAACGACTTTTATAAACTCCTTCACCAGCCGGTGATCCTTCCTCCCGGGAGCCTTCTCAACTCCGCTTGAAACATCAACGCAAAAAGGTTTTACAAGACCTACCATCTCTGAAACATTTTGAACGGTTAAACCACCTGATACGAAAAACAGCGGTTTTTTATTTTTTAAAGCCTTAAGGAGCTTCCAGTCAAACTTCCTGCCCGTACCGCCAAACGCGTTCTTTGAAAAAGTATCAAACAAAAAATAATCAACTTTATATGAACTCAGCGTTTTCAGATCAAGCTTATCCCTGATCCTGAACGCCTTGATAATCCCAAAACCATTGAAACTGCTCAGATAATCAGGGGTTTCATCGCCGTGAAACTGAAGATAGTCAAGCCGGCATAGCCTGGCTATTCTTTTAACTTCCTCAGGCGCCAGATTGACAAAGACACCGACTTTCCTGATATTCTGCGGCAATTTTTCAATGATCTTTTTAGCGCGCGCAGCGCTGATATAGCGCCTGCTTTTTTTGTAGAAGACAAACCCGATAAAATCAGCACCGTGATAAACACACGCGCGCGCGTCCCTTAAATTTGTAATGCCGCAGATCTTTACTTTTGTCATAGACGCTCTAAGACATGAACGAATTCATCCGTCGCCGCGGCAATATCTTCTGCGCGCATAAGCGCTTCACCCACCAGAACAGCATCAACCTCAAGGCCCCTAAAAAATTCAAGATCTTTGGCGGATCTGATACCGCTTTCGGAAACACAAAGCTTATCTGGAGGGACTCGAGCGATAAGCTCAGGAAGAATATTCATATCAATGCTGAAATCCTTTAAATTTCGCGTATTTATGCCTATTATCGCGGCGCCGCAATCTAAAGAAAATTCCAATTCTTGAGCGCTATGGACTTCAACTAATGCGTCAAGCCCTATCTGGCGCGCTAAATCCAGAAGATCTTTCAGCTCTCCCGCCTTTAAAACCGCGGCTATTAAAAGTATCGCATCAGATCGATGCGCTTTAGATTCATAAACCTGGTATT
>CAYSCK010000032.1:0-13936 GCA_964429525.1 uncultured Planctomycetia bacterium | reverse complement strand
AGTAGTGTTTTGCAACGCAGAAAATCCAACTAAAAATGCACTCTCCCGCTCTAAGGTTTAGATTTTTGAAACAATTTTCTCTTTTAAGAAGTCGCCGACAAAGTCGGTGGAGGTCCACTTGTTTTTTTGTATGGATCGAGCAATGCAATGTTGCTATCTGCAAGCCGCAAACCGCTATCCGAAATTTAGTTCGAGGCCGAAGTGAACCCTTAAGCAAGATCAGGGTTGGCTTGGATTGTTTGTCTGAAGGGCCTGTTTTGCCCGAAAGCGGGCACGGATCCGCCAATGCTTCAATGGCGGAGAGCGAAGGGCAAAACGCGGAGAGAAGATTTTCCTCGCTGGGGAAAATAGAACGTCCCTGAAGGCAAAACAATCCAAGACAGGCCTACAATACCACAATGTGAGCCTATGCAGGTTCACAGCCCCCACTAATTAATAACCCATTGTCTTATATAAATATTCGTTATTATTTTTCTTGACAAAGTGGCTTGATTTGCCTATAATTTCCTTACAAGTGGAGTGAAGTGGAGGATAGTGGAAAGCAGCTTGTTTATCATTCAGGAGATCTATGTTTTACGGTGAATACGCGCATTCAATAGATAATAAAGGCCGGTTGATTCTTCCTTCGCGCTTGAGAGAAGCCGCAAAGGGGAATTTTATTGAAAAATTTTATATTACGCGCGGCCTTGATAAATGCCTTTTTATGTTCGGCGAAGATGAATGGAAAGCAGCTGAACAGAAATTTAAAGCCATGTCTTTTACAAAGCAGGATTCCCGCAAATTTAACCGCTTATATTTTTCCGGTGCCGTCGAGATGATCCCTGATAAACAGGGCAGGATCCTATTGCCTGTATATTTAAAAGATTACGGCCAGATCAAAAAAGATGTCGTTATCATTGGCGTTGCAAGCCGTATCGAGATCTGGGCGAAAGATCTTTGGAACGAATTCTATCAGTCAAATATGGAATCATTTGAAGAGACAGCAGAGAAGCTTATTGAGAACATTTGAGAATAAAGAGAGGGGAGCCTTATGATGAAATCAGAAATAGCTGTAAGCTCGAGGCCGGATGTCAGTAAAATTGACAACAGGATATTTTTCCGTAATTCTCTTTATGACGCAAAAGCCAGCATTAAGAATGTTGATAATGGCGAACGGTTTGACGTTTTTGTAAAAGATATAAGCGGATCCGGTATGGGCATTGCGACTTCAAAAGAATTTCCCAATGGTACAGTTTTTGAGATCTCTCTCGAGATCCCTGATGGCTTTGGCCCGCTGAAGATCCTGGGCCGTGTTGTATGGTCGAGAGAGGTTGATCTTTTTGGGCACAGGACTGGAGTTGTGATCCTGAATCCGCGTTTCATGTCGGTTTCGCGTATCCTTAAATTATTTTTTTAAATGAAATTATTTATTCATGAAATTTAACTTTAACATTTTCGGGGGTAGTGATGCGGCGAGTACGGCGCTTATTGATGTATCTCCGATCGAAAAAGAAGGTGATACTATGGCAGATAGTGCCCTGCACAAACCCGTAATGTTCAAAGAAGTCCTTTCAATGCTCAATTTAAAAGATGGCATGGTTGTGCTTGATGCGACCTTAGGCCTTGGCGGCCATTCGGCCGGCATAGCTGAAAAGATCATGCCGCACGGCAGGCTTATCGGAATGGATAAAGATGATGAAGCGCTCAATATCGCGCGCCAAAATCTTGAGCCTTTTGCGAAGCGTTCCTGTTTCGTCCATGAGGATTTCAGGAATCTTGATAAAGTGCTTGAGGATTGTGGCATAAGCCTGCTTGATGCCGTTCTGTTTGACCTTGGTGTTTCATCTTTTCAGCTTGATAGCGCCTCCCGTGGTTTCAGTATTAAGTCAGAGGGCCCGCTTGATATGAGGATGGACAGGAATAGTTTTATATCCGCGTATGATCTTGTAAATACATTAACAGAAGAAGAAATATCGTCTATCCTCTGGAGATTCGGCCAGGAGAGATTTTCATACAGGATAGCAAGGGAGATCATCAGGGCCAGGAAGGCTGCCCCTTTGTCCTCGACTCATCAGCTCGCTGAGCTTGTGTTAAAGGCTTTGCCATATAAGGCAAGGTTTCACCACAGGATACATCCGGCGACGCGGACGTTTCAGGCTTTGCGTATCGCGGTTAACAGGGAATTGGACGCTTTGGATGAGGCGCTGAAAAAGGCGGCGTTGTTTTTGAATAAGGGCGGGCGCATATGCGTGATCTCATTTCATTCGCTGGAAGATAAGATTGTTAAGGAGAATTTCCGCCAGCTTGCCAAGACCGGACAGTTCAGGCTTGTATTCAAAAAAGTGCTTTTGCCTTCGGAAGAAGAGGAGAAGGATAATCCCCGCAGCCGAAGCGCAAAAATGAGAGTTATAGAAAGGGTAGGATGAGGACATCCCGCTGTATTTTTTATACGGTAGTAGGCACGATTCTGGGCCTCCTGTATGTTTTTCAGCAGACAGAGATAGTAAAATTGGGCTATCGTATACGAAGCGCTGAAAAAGTACTTGAGTCTTGCTTAGACAGGAAAATTGCTTTAGAATATAGCCTGTCCAGCCTTGAATCACCGGTCAATATTGATAAGAATCTGTTTTTAAAGGGCGATGGTTTTGAGATGTCCAAGGGTTACAGGCTTGTAAAACTTGAAACTAGGAAGCCTCTTACGCGGCCAAGATTGGCTAAGGCGACAGGTAAAAAACCCATCTTCAAACGTCTCGCGCTTTCAACGTGGTTTGCCGCCAGATCCGCTGAAGCCAAGACTATAAAATAGAACGTCCCAATCTTTAAGTGCAACCAAAAATCAGAACTTTCAGGTTCTCGTTAGTCCTTGTTTTATTCCTAGGACTGCTATTTGTTTTTTTATTCCAGCTGATATCTTTCCATTTCTTCCGTTCATCCCATCTCTTGAAACTTGCTTCAAAACAACATACCTATTATTTAGAGCTTGAGCCTCAGAGAGGTATGATATTTGACCGCCGGATGAGGCCTCTTGCCATAAACGTACCGACATTTTCTCTTTATGTTGTGCCGCCACGCGTAAAAGACCCGGACTCTGTCGCGCAGAAGCTTAATTCATTTTTAGGGTTGAATAAGCAGGAATTATTAGAAAAATTAACCAGGAAGAAGCAATTTGTCTGGCTTGCCCGCAAGCTTGATATGAAAGAGATGGAAGAGATCCGCTCCTGGGATATTGACGGGCTTTATTTTATCAAAGAGAGCAGGCGGTCTTATCCTAACGGCATGCTCGCCAGTCAGCTGATAGGTATTGCCGGGCTTGATAATATTGGCCTGGATGGATTAGAGATGCGTTATGATTCCTATCTTAAAGGTTCGCTTGGATGGACTTTTGTCCTTCGTGACGCCAAGAGAAGAGATCTTACATTGAACGATGTCTTACAGCCTCCGCTTGACGGCTATTCTCTTGTCCTTACCATAGATCAGGTCATTCAGTATGTAGCTGAAAGAGAACTGGATAAAATATATCAAAAATATAATGCGAAGGGCGCGACGATTGTTGTCCTGGACATCAAAACCGGCGAGATCCTGGCTTTGGCTAACCGCCCTACATACGATCTGAATGAGCCTTCTAAATATCCTGTTGATTCCAGGCGCAACAGGGCTGTGACTGATTTTTTTGAGCCGGGTTCTGTTTATAAAATAGTTACTGCAACAGCAGCCCTTAATGAAGGTAAATTCACTCCGGAAGATAAAATATTCTGTGAAAACGGGCAATACAGAGTGGCGAACCATACACTTCACGATGTTCATCCTTATGGTTTGCTGTCTTTTCGTGATGTAATAGCTGAATCAAGCAATATCGGCACAACAAAGATTGCTCAAAAGATCGGGCCAGCGCTTGTTTATAATTATTCAAAATCTTTTGGTTTTGGGTTGTCCACGTCTTCCGGGATACCGGGTGAAGTCGGCGGAATATTAAAGCCCGTATCGGCATGGTCAAAGACTTCTATAGGTGCTGTGCCGATAGGCCAGGAAGTCTGCGTTACAGCACTGCAATTGGCAAGCGCTATCGCGGCTATTGCCAATAACGGCGTATATATGAAGCCTTTCATTGTCCGCGAGATAATAGATAAAAAGGGAGAAGTGATCAAGGGTTTTGAGCCTGAGGCGTTAAGGGAGGTTATGAGTGAAGAGACTTCAAAATCGATGCGTGATATCCTGGCCGCCGTTATTGAAACAGGCACGGGAAAACTTGCACAGTCCAAGATCTTTCGTTTTGGCGGGAAAACAGGCACAGCACAGAAAGTAGATCCAAACGGCAGGTATTCGCATTCCAAATTTACAGCGTCTTTTATCGGCTTTGGCCCTGTTGAGGATCCTGAGATAGCTATAGCGGTCATAGTAGATGAGCCCAGGCCGTATTATTACGGCGGTGTTGTTTCAGCTCCGGCTTTCAAGTCTGTTGCCGAGGATGTTCTCAGGTACAGGATGCTGGGTCTTGAGAAGGTAGAAAACCCCGAGGTTGCAAAAGCATATGAACGTTAAAGAGCTTTTGAAAAATATAACCGTTCTAACCGTCAGCGGAATGCTTGTAGAATCCGCTGATGTGAAAGCTGTTGCTGTTGATTCCAGGACTGTAGGTGAAGGCGCGCTTTTTGTTGCTGTGCGCGGGTCTTTGAATGACGGGCATTGTTTTATACGAAAGGTTCTTGAAAAAAAGCCGGTCGCTGTTATCATTGAAGACAAAAACTTTTTACCAGAAGGAGCCTCGGCTGTGCCCTTTATACTTGTCAGGGATTCAAAAGAGGCTCTTGCGCGGCTATCCAGCAGTTTTTTCGGTGATCCAGCGGGCCGTATTAAATCCGTAGGAATTACAGGCACTAACGGAAAGACGACGTCATCTTACCTGATCCGCAGCGTATTGGGTGAAGCCGGCTTTAAATGCGCCATTATCGGTACGATAGGAAACAAGATAACCGATATCAATATTCCATCCCATAATACAACACCAGGTACAGTAGAATTATACCAGTTATTGAAGGAGATCTGCGATGCCGGTAATCAATATGTGGCGATGGAGGTCTCCTCGCATGCCCTTGACCAGGACAGGGTCAGGGGGATGGTATTTTCTTCGGCTGTATTCACAAATCTGACCCAGGACCATCTTGATTATCATAATGATATGGAGACTTATTTTCGTTCAAAGGAGAAGCTGTTCTTTAAATATTGCGGCAAGGATTCGCATCAGATCGTTAATATAGATGATGTTTTTGGCAACCGCCTTTTTCATAAGCTTACAGGTAAAAAAATAGGGTTTGGATTCTCTGATTGCGATGTATGCGTGTTAAAACACGTAGCCACGAAAAATGCTACCCGTGCGACGATAAAGACACCAAAGGGCAGGCTTGAAATTGAAGCAAGGCTGATAGGCAGGCATAATCTTTATAATATTCTGAGTACCGTGTCTTTTGCTGTTATGGAAGGTATCAGCCTGGATGTTGTGCGCCGCGGTGTTGAGCGCCTGGAGTCTGTTCCCGGAAGGCTTGACCGTGTTGATTCAAAAAAAGGATATAGTGTATTTGTTGATTACGCGCATACGGACGATGCTTTAAAAAATGTTCTTGAATCTTTGCGCGAGCTTGTCCATAATGGCAGAATCATTACTGTTTTTGGTTGTGGCGGTGACAGGGATCGCGGCAAGCGGCCGAAGATGGGGCAGATCGCAAGCGCTCTTTCTGATCATGTCCTTGTTACTTCCGATAACCCGCGAAGCGAAGACCCTCGCGAGATAATCGCCCAGGTGGTTTCAGGCATACCTTTGAATAATTTTGAAATTGAGCCTGACAGGAGAGAGGCTATTCACAAAGCTTTAAGAATGGCGCGGGAGGGCGATTTTGTACTGGTAGCCGGTAAAGGGCATGAAACCTATCAGGCTGTCAGGGATAGAATATTTCCTTTTGATGATAAGGCCGTTGTTTTAGAAGCAATGTCCTAAAGAGAGAGAATTATGTTTAAAGTTAAAGAGGTTATTAAAGCGACAGGAGGCATTCTCGCGTCCGGAATGTTCCCGAGAAGTCTGTCCGGCCTTTGTATTGATTCCCGCACGCTTCTTGCAGGCTCCATATTTGTGCCTATAGTCGGCAAAAAGTTCGACGGGCATAATTTTATTGACGAAGCTGTTGATAAAGGCGCTAAAGTGGTTATTTACGCTGACGCGGAAAAAGTCAGGAATTTCCGCAAAGGAGTCGCTTATATAAAGGTAGGCGATACTACCAAGGCGCTTGGGGATCTGGCTCTTTTTCACCGCCGTCGTTTTGATATCCCGGTTATTGCCGTGACGGGGTCCAGCGGAAAGACCACTACCAAGGAGATGATCGCCGGTATTCTTTCTGCCCGTTATAATGTTCATAAGAATAAAGGTACGCAGAATAATCTGATAGGCGTGCCGCTGACGCTGCTTGAGATCCACTCAAAACATGACATCTGCGTGGTTGAGATAGGGACAAACCGCGCAGGAGAGATAGGCGAACTTGCTCGTATAGCAGAACCTAATGTAGGCGTCATAACCAATATCGGCCCGGCTCATCTGGAATTTCTGGGGGATCTCAAAGGGGTATATAAGGAAAAAATAGAACTTATAAAACGGCTCACGCACCCAGGGGTCGCCGTGCTGAATAAAGGGGATATTTATCTGGGCAAGCTCAGCCGCGTTCGTTCAAAACCGCTATTTTTTTATGGTATTAATCAGGATTGTGAATTCAGGGCAACGGAAATAACGTATAAAAACAAGTCGATATCCTTTCTCTTTAACGGGACGCATGAAATAGAGATCAGGCATTTTGCTCTGCATAATGTTTCTAACGCTCTGGCCGCTATAAGCTGTGGTATTCTTTTCGGCCTTGATATCAACGAGATGAAGGAAAAGATAGAGGCTTTTGATTCTCCCGATATGAGGCTCAAGGAGATCAAGTTGAAAGATTGCGTTGTTTTTGATGATTCATACAATTCCAATCCGCAATCTTTGAAGCAGGCTATTGATGTTCTATGCCGGCAGACAGGCGCCTCCCGCAGGATACTTATTATGGGCGACATGCTTGAGCTTGGCAAGAAGTCCGAAGAGTTTCACGCTTATTTTGGCACATATGTTTCAAAAAAATCCGTGGATGTGCTAATTACAATGGGGCAGTTATCAAGGGCTGCGTCTGAAAGTGCCAAAAGAGGCGGGATGAGCACTGCTTCCATATTTCATTTTGAGAATTGCGCTTCTGTACTTGAATTCCTGCACCTCAATATTAAACCGGGTGATGTGCTTTTGGTAAAAGGCTCCAGGTCGATGCAGATGGAGAATATCGTGGCATCGCTTAAAGAAAGGCTTTAATGCTGTACTATTTTCTTTTTCCTTTGAGAGAGTTTTTCAGCGGCTTTAACGTTTTTAAATATATAACGTTCCGGTCTGCTATGGCGGCTATGACGACTTTTTTCATCTGTATCCTGTTCGGTGAAAAGGTCATCAAAAAGCTTGCTCTTCTGCGTGTTTGTGAAAATGTACGCAAAAAAGAAGAGGTGAGGGGGCTGTATGAGCTCCACCATCATAAGCAGGGCACTCCTACTATGGGCGGGTTGATGATGGTGGGAGCGGTGATACTGGCCACGCTTTTATGGGGCGACCTTGAAAATAAGTATATCCAGCTTGCCTTGGTTTCTATCTTCTGGCTTGGTTTTGTCGGCTTTGCGGATGATTTTATTAAGCTTAAAATGAAGCGTTCCAAAGGCCTGAGCGCTAAGGCAAAATTCATCGGCCAGATCAGCCTCGGGCTGGTTGTCGGCGTGATATTGTACCTTGACCCAAATCAATCGACCACACTGGATGTGCCGTTTTTGAAGAATGTCGCGTTTGATCTCGGCATATTTTATATCTTTTTTGTAATGTTGGTTATAGTGGGAACATCAAATGCGGTTAATTTAACCGATGGATTAGACGGGTTGGCAACGGGATGCCTTTTGGTGGTCTCTTTTTCTTACGGAATACTTAGTTATCTATCCGGCCACCTGCGTTTCAGCCAGTACCTGTTGATACCTTATATTGACGGTGTAGGAGAGTTAACTGTTTTTTGCGCGGCGCTTATAGGAGCCTGCCTGGGGTTCTTGTGGTTTAATTGCCATCCTGCTTCGGTATTTATGGGAGATGTAGGCTCACTCGCGCTCGGAGGGGCTATAGGGCTGGTAGCTGTTTTAATAAAGAAAGAATTGCTCCTTGTCATCGTGGGCGGGATTTTTGTTATTGAGGCGTTGTCGGTTATTTTACAGGTTGGGTCTTTCAAGCTGAGAAAGAAACGGATCTTTAAAATGGCGCCTCTTCATCATCATTTTCAGATGCTCGGCTGGCCTGAAGAGAAGATCATTGTGCGTTTCTGGATAATCGCGATAATCCTGGCACTTTTCACATTAACGACACTGAAACTCAGATGAACGGATTCAGGGATAAAAATATCGTGGTTGTAGGCATGGCGCGCAGCGGTATAAGCGCGGCGCGGTTCCTCAGATCTTGCGGAGCAAATGTCTTTATTACTGAAAAAAATATTTCAAAGAAGCTTGAGGATGCAGCGAATATGCTGAAAGTTGAAGGCATATTTGTAGAATGCGGTACGCATTCTAAGGGGCTGATCGCGAAAAAAGACCTAGTTGTCTTAAGCCCCGGGGTACGCATGGACTCTGAGCCTGCGCAATGGGCCGGCGAGCTTGGAGTGGAGCTTATCAGCGAGATAGAGCTTGCCGCGTCTGTCTGTCCTGCGCCCATTATCGCGATAACCGGCACCAACGGAAAGACCACTACAACGACACTTGTGGGAGAAATAATAAGAGCAAGCGGCAGAAGAGCTCATGTCCTGGGTAATATAGGCACGCCGTTCTCTTCAGCCGTTCTTGATATAAAAAAGGAAGATTACGTATCTTTAGAGACCAGTTCTTTTCAGCTTGAAGCTATAAAAAAATTCAAACCCAAGGTCGCCGTGATCCTCAATCTTACACCTGATCATATGGACCGTTACAGCACGGTGGAAGAGTATTTAGGAGCGAAAAAGAGGATATTTTTAAATCAGGATAATTCCGACTGTCTTGTCCTGAATTATAGCGATCCTTCTCTGCTAAATATTGCGCGTGAAGCAAGATCAAGGGTGGAGTTTTTCAATAAAGAGCCCTGGGAGAAGGAATTTAACCAGAACCAGATGGCTGTTCTGGCAGTTGCGCGCGTGCTGAATATAGATAAAAAGATCTGTGAAGAGGTATTCAAGAATTTCAAAGGTGTTGAACACAGGATGGAATTTGTGCGGGAATTGAACGGCATTGAGTTTATCAATGATTCAAAGGCGACTAATATAGACTCAACGATCTGGGCGTTGAATAATATCAAAAAGCCGGCGGTCCTTTTGGCTGGCGGGCGTGATAAAGGCAGTGATTTTGCCGCCATAAAAGAGTTGGTCAAGGAGAAGATCAAAGAAGTCGTTGTGGCAGGAGAAGCAAGCGAGAGGATATTTTCAGCCTGGAGCGCCATATTGCCGGTCACTAAAGCCAATACTTTCCCCGAAGCGGTCAGCCTGGCTTTTCAAAAAGCCAGTTCAGGAGAGATCGTCCTGTTTTCCCCGATGTGCAAAAGTTTTGATATGTTCACGGATTACGAGCACCGCGGCCGCGCGTTCAAAGAACTCGTTCAAAAATTAACTCCCAATCTAAGCCACCGACCTTAGTCGGTGGTGGGGAGCGTGGGGGCGAAGGACCACGTCTTAATAGAGTCCACCAACGAAGTTGGTGGTTGTTCTTTGGAAAAATTGTTTCAAGCTCCGCTCCGGGCCGAAGTAGTGCTTTGCATCGCAGAAAATCCAGCTAAAAATGCATTTTCTCGCCCTAAAATTTAGATTTTGGTAACGGCTCAGACAGCGCATTTTTGCGCCTTTAGGCGCCACTGGATTTACTACTCATCATGAGCAGTCGCTACGCCTTGAAACATTTTCCCTTTTTAAGAAGCTACTTACAAAGTTGGTGGTGATTCACTTAATTCTTTGTCATCAGTCTTCAGTCGTCTGTCATCAGATCCTAAGCTGAAGTCTGAAGTCTGAAAGCTGACAGCTTAAAAAAATGAGAAGTACCCGAATATCAATCTTCGTAATAACGCTTGTCCTGATCGGGATCGGCGTTGTTATGATATATAGTGCCAGCTCCATTTCAATGTGGCAGTCAACCGGCGAAAGCGCCGGACTGCTGAAAAAACAGCTTCTTTATCTGGTTATCGGGTTTGTGGCGATGTTTATCAGTATGGCTGTTGACTATCAGTCGTTGCGTAAGATCGTCAAGCCTCTGTTCGTAGCAGCTGTAATTCCTCTAGTCCTTGTCCTTGTCCCGGGTATATCGCGTGAAGCAGGAGGTGCAAAAAGATGGCTGCACGCCTTCGGTTTCAATTACCAGCCTTCGGAGCTGGTCAAGATCGCCCTGATACTCTACATGGCAGATTTTATCACCCGGAAAAATCGTGTTTTGAAGGATTTCTGGCAGGGTTTTGTGCCTCCGATGATGGTACTTGGTTTCGTGACTCTTCTGGTCCTGATGCAGCCGGACCTGGGGACTGCGATCTCTTTTGTTGTCCTGGTATTTGCGATGCTTTTTATTTCAGGAGCGCGGCTGCTCCATTTGTTCTCGAGCATATTGGCGGCTTTGCCCTTTTTGTATGTACTTGTTTTCAGCGTCCCATACCGGCGCGCAAGGATCTTGGCTTTTTTAAATCCGTGGCTTGATCCCAAAGGCAGCGGTTTTCAGATCATTCAGTCGCAGATAGCCCTGGGTTCAGGCGGCCTTTTCGGCGCCGGGCTGGGGCAGGGAAGGCAGAAATTATTTTATCTGCCGGCCGCGCATACCGATTTTATATTTTCGATCATCGGAGAAGAGGCTGGGTTGATAGGCGCCGCTTTTGTGATACTCTTGCTTATCGTTCTCATCTGGAAGACCTCCCGCATAGTATATCTTGTGAAGGAGCCGTTCGGAAAATTGATCTGTGCCGGTGTTCTTATCCTGATAGCTTTTTCATCTGTTGTGAATATAGGTGTCTCAATAGGTTCTCTGCCTACAAAAGGGCTGCCTCTACCATTTATCAGCTATGGCGGTTCTTCTTTAATATTTCATATGGTCGCTATCGGTTTACTGCTTAATGTATCAAAACAAGAGGATGCGGCATTGTGACTCATTGTTTGAAACAAAGGCTAATGGTCGTGGCAGGCGAAAGCGGCGGGCATGTTTTTCCTGCTGTAGGGTTCTGCCAGGGTGTTAAGGATAAATTTGATATAACTTTTATTACCACTAACCTTGAAAAAGATGCCGGCTGGATACCCGATGAGTTCAGACCTGAATTCCTGAGGATCCATAAGACTGTTTTTGGGATTCTTGAGCTGATTTTGCGCTCTTTCTCTCTTATCTGGCGCCTGCGGCCGCGGATAGTTGTCTGTTTTGGCGGTTTTATAACGATCCCTTTTGTTATACTGGCCCGTTTATCCGGGGCGAAGGTTATTATTCATGAGCAGAATGTTATCCCGGGCAGGGCGAACCGTTTTTTGTCGTTTTTTGCCTCTAAAATTGCCGTATCATTTGAAGAAACAAAGGAATTTTTTAAGAATAACAAAAAAGTTTTTTTAACCGCATATCCTTTGCGTTCGTCTTTGGTACGCCTTGACAGGCAGAGGGCAATTGATTTTTTTGGATTGGACCTCGGCCTTTTTACAATTTTAGTTATGGGCGGAAGCCAGGGGGCAAGGTCTATCAACACGAGATTTCTCGAGTCTATTAAAACAAACCGGAATCTCGGCAGGTTTCAAGTAATACATCTAAGTGGAAAATCGGACTATAATTCAGTGCTGAGCGCTTATCAGGCGCTTGGATTAAAGAGCAAAGTCTTTGATTTTCTGGGTGAAATGAATTATGCTTATTCGGCGGCTGATCTGGTTGTTTCGCGCTCAGGGGCCGGCTCGGTATTTGAGATAATGTCATTCGGGCTTGCGTCAATCCTAGTGCCTTATCCTTTTGCGGGAGCGCATCAGGCTGAAAACGCCAGGATACTTTCTCAAAAGGGCGCGGCCCTGATACTGGATGATAAAAATATGTCTCCAGTCTTCATAAATGGCCTGTTGGATATTTTTCTCGAGGATAATATAAGGCGCAAGACCATGTCTGCCATAGCGAGTTCCATATACGGATCGAGCCGGAACCTGAAGATAGAGGAGGTTATCGCGCTGTGAATCCCAATAAAATAACGAAGGCCGCGAGGTGTATAGATATAAAAAAGATATTGTCGGCTATTGTGGTATTTTTATGTTTTTCAAGCCTTTTGTCCGCCGAAGAATTTCTGGAAAAGAAGAGTACGCATTTTATCGTTTATTACGAAGGCATCCCGGAAGAATTCGCTGATACGGTCATAGAGTATGGCGAGCGTTATTATAACGAGTTGACTGAAAAACTCGGGTTTACCCGTTTTGATTATTGGACCTGGGACAAAAGGGCCAAGATCTATATATTCCCCGATAAAGAAAGCTACGTTAAAGCTACTCATCAGCCGGAATGGTCTGGCGGTGTTGCCGCGTATGATCTGAAGACTATCTGGTCTTTTCCCAGGGAATCCGGTTTTTTTGATTCGCTACTGCCTCATGAGCTTGGCCATATAATTTTTCGGGAGGTTATAGGTTCGAGGTCTGTTCCTTTGTGGCTTGAAGAGGGTGTTGCTTCATATCTGGAGACGGCCAAGCGTTTCGGCGCCGAAAAGATCATACTGAAAGCGATAGAGGATGGCACTTTTATCTCTTTCGCGGAATTGAATCAGATAGGTCCGGCGGCTTTGCGTTCTAGGAGCGATGTCCTTCTTTTTTACTCGGAGTCGGTTAATATAGTTAATTTTTTGATAGATAAATTCGGGCCGGGTTCTTTCAGCGAGTTTTGCAGAAGGCTGAAGGAAGGAAAATCTTTTGATGATGCTTTAAGCTATTCATATTTTGACATAAGGAGCGCGAAGGGCCTGGGTGAATTATGGGAAAGCAGTCTAAAGAATAAAATAAAGAATAAGAGCAAAATAAAGACAATGTTATAACTTGAGGTTCTTTTCCCCAGGGGATAGAAAATCGTTTCAGGAAGATAGTATGAGACACGTTCATTTTATAGGGATCGGCGGTATAGGCGTCAGCGGCATAGCTCAGCTGGCTTTGCGGCGCGGGGATATTGTTTCGGGTTCTGACCTCAAAGAATCTTTGATAACAAATAAGCTTGTTAAGCTCGGAGCTAAAGTATATATAGGCCATAAGCCTCAGAACATAGACGGATGCAGCCTTGTGATCTATTCTTCCGCCATTAGTGAGAGTAACCCGGAGATAAAAGAAGCCAGGAGGCGCGGTATCGCTGTCAGGCGGCGCGCTGAATTCTTGAGCGAATTAATGGCGCTAAAAAAAGTTGTGACTATCACGGGCGCTCACGGCAAGACAACCACATCGTCTCTTGCCGCAAAACTTCTTTTGGAGTCTGGTTTCAGCCCGTCGGTCGCGGTGGGGGGCATTTTGCGTGAAGACGGTGATAACGCGAAATTCTCAGAGGGCGATTATTTTGTCGCCGAGGCGGATGAAAGCGACGGCACATTCCTG
Organism: uncultured Planctomycetia bacterium; assembly: GCA_964429525.1. GTDB lineage: Bacteria > Omnitrophota > Gorgyraeia > Velamenicoccales > Velamenicoccaceae > CAYSCK01. Next base: position 302 of record CAYSCK010000032.1, on the reverse strand, counting down.
TGTTATTCTCCGACGTATTCCATAATAACCAATATTGATTACGAACATATGGATTTTTATAAGACTTATGATAATCTTGTCGATTCATTTAATAAATTCGCGCGCCAGACCAAAAATGGAGGTTGCATATTTTATTATTTTGAGGATGAGCCGTTAAAGAAAGCGGTTTATGACAGCGCCGTAAGAAGCGTGAGCTTCGGATATAGCGCGGATGCCGATCTTTACGCGAAAGATATCTCTCTTTCTCAGTGCCATCTTTCTTTTTCCTGTTTTGACGCGGATGGCAGGCTGGGTGAGATCTC
>CAYSCK010000031.1:6712-14105 GCA_964429525.1 uncultured Planctomycetia bacterium | reverse complement strand
ATTTAGGCGAAGAGATAGCCCTGAAATATGAAAACGTGGTCTCTCTGGGCATAGGCGGTTCTTATCTTGGCCTGAAGGCCGCGCAGGATGCTCTGTGCGCTCCGTATTACAACGAGTTTAAGGATGAGAGAGCTTCAAGGGCAAGGATATATTTTGAAGGCAACAATCTTGACCCTACGCCTTTGTCGGTCCTATTGAAGAACCTGAATCCTAAGAAGACTTTTGTGGTGGTCATTTCAAAATCAGGTGAGACTACGGAGACAAAAGCCGCTTTTGAGGTTGTGGAGAATTGGCTGAAAAAAAACCTGGGCGCGAAATATGGGCGTTCCATAATCGCGATAACAGATCCAAGGTCAGGAAGCCTGAGAAGAAAAGTTGAAGAGGAACAAAAGAGGGATCATTTAAGTTTTCGCAGCCTTGCGCTGCTTAAAGGCGTGGGCGGCAGATTCTCTGAATTTAATATGGGGCTTCTTCATCTTGCTATAGCCGGAATAAAAATTGATGATGTTTTAAGCGGCGCCCGCCGTATGCATGAACGCACAACATCCGCCGATTATCGCAAGAATCCGGCTTATTTATATGCCATACTCCATTATATTGCTTATGTTAAGAAGGGCAAATCTTTGGGCGTCTTCATGCCTTTTACTGAACTTTTAAAATCAACAGCTGATTGGTATTGTCAGCTTTTGGCTGAGAGCCTTGGAAAAAAATATGAACGCAGGGTAAAGGTTTCTTCCTCAGGGGCCGAAGAATGGGAGCCGGATGCAAAAAGCATCCTTAATGTGGGCAGGACCCCTGTTGCTACACGCGGGACAACAGACCTGCATTCTATACAGCAGAATAACGTAGAGGGCGAGAATAATAAGGCTATTACCATGATACGCGTCGAGCGTTTCAGGAATGATATAAGGTTGCCAAAGTCTGACGGCATTCTGGCCGGTAAAAATTTCGGTGAGCTCTTAAAGCTTGCGCAGGAAGCGACTGAATGGGCTTTAACGCGCGACCAGAGGCCTAATTGCACGATTACAGTGCCTGAAGTGAATGCTTCTGTGTGGGGCGCTCTTCTGTATTTTTTTGAAATGGCGACAGCCTTTGAAGGCGAGCTTTTGAATGTCAACGCGTTTGATCAGCCCGGCGTTGAGAGTTATAAGAATTATATGTATTATAAATTGGCCAAGCCCGGTATTCTTCAGGCTGTGGCCGATGAGATAGAGAAACACCCTGTTAAGCGCGATCAGAGATATATATTGTAAATTAATATTCGCGGTCCGCGGAGAGCTGAGCCATGATGTCAAACGATGTACTTTGCGTTATTTTAGGCGGAGGGCGCGGTACCAGGCTCTATCCTTTGACCCGCGACAGGGCAAAACCTGCTGTGCCGTTGTTCGGAAAATACCGCTTAATAGACATTCCTATCAGTAATTGCCTGAATTCAGGTTTAAACCGCATCAACATACTGACCCAGTTTAATTCCGAATCCCTGAATAAGCATATCGTTCGTACCTATAAATTCGATCAGTTCTCAAGCGGTTTTATAGAGATCATAGCCGCGGATCAGGGCATGGATAATATTGACTGGTTCCAGGGTCCGGCTGACGCTGTAAGAAAAAGCCTTAAACATTTTGTAGATCCGAGGATCAAATATGTCTGTATACTATCAGGCGATCAGTTGTACAAGATGGATTTAAGGCCTTTTTTTGAACAGCATGTTGCTAAAAAAGCGGATATTACGGTGGCGTGCAATCTTATTGAGGCAGATGATGTCTCTTCGTTCGGGATCGCTGGTATTGATGGAAGCGAGCGTATCAGGGAGTTTGTTGAAAAACCGGATTCTGAAGAAACTATCGGACGTCTTGCTGTTAAAAAAGACGCACGCGATATGTATCTGTGTTCAATGGGTATCTATTTTTTTAATATTGACGCGCTTAGAGATTGCCTGACCAAGAGCGATAAGCCTGATTTTGGAAAAGAGGTTATTCCCCAGGCGATCAAAGAGAAGCAGGTTTACGCGTATAAGTTCGACGGCTACTGGAGGGACATTGGTACCATTAAAGCCTTTTACGCTGAAAATCTGCATATGACAGAAAGGCACGCGCCTTTGGACCTTTTTGATGAGAATTGGCCTATTTTTACCCGTTCAAGATCTTTGCCTCCGGCAAAACTCCTTGATGCGAAAGTGGAAAAGAGTATAGTGGCTGATGGTTCCATTATTTTCTCCTCTGTTATAAAAAAATCAATTGTCGGCCTGCGTTCGCGTATCAACGCCGGCTCGACAGTGGAAGATTCCATAATAATGGGAGCGGATTATTTTGAAACCTCAGACCAGCTAAAAGCCAATGAGATAGCAGGCAGGATCAATATCGGCATAGGCAAGGATTGCGTCATTAAAAAGGCGATTCTTGATAAGAACGCGCGTATAGGTGACAATGTAAAGATCATCAATTCAAAGGGCCTGGAAAACCACGAAGATAAAAATTACCTCATCCGCGATGGCATTGTAATAGTTTATAAGAACGCTTCAATCCCCTCAGGCACAACAATATAATCCCAAAAGTTAATTACTGGACTAAGCCACCGGCTTTAGTCGGTGGTGGTAAGCATAGTTATTCTTTAGGAAAATTGTTTCAAGCTCCGCTCCAAGCCGAAGCAGTGCTTTGCATCGCAGAAAATCCAACTAAAAATGCGCAACTCGCCCTAAAATTTAGATTTTGGTAACGGCTCAGACAGTGCATTTTCGCGCCGTTAGGCGCCGCTGGATTTTCTGCTCTACTTCGGCAGTCGCTACGTTTTGAAACAATTTTCCCTTTTAAGAAGCCACCGACAAAGCCGATGGTGATTCAGTGAGTCTTTTGCGTTTGTTGCGTTTTTTGAGTCAAACCCTGTATTTCTCGGCTAGCGTATAGGAGATAGCGGATGGGAGTTAGAAATTCTTAAAACCTATTCACTATACGCTATACGCTGTCCTTGTGACCTTGTGTCCTTATGACCTTGTGAACCCTGAAAGCCGGCATCACCTGAAAGCCGGTATTCTTGACAACGGGGGCCTCTTATGCTATATTTTTCCCCTATACTTTTAGAACTCGATGGATAATGATGTCCGCCGAAAGTTTTTTGGCGGGCTTTTTTTATGGGCTGATTTTATGAAGCATTTTGGATTACCTCCTAAACAGGGACTATACGATCCGGCTTATGAGCGCGATAGCTGTGGTGTAGGTTTTGTCGCGCATATCAAAGGTGTCAAGTCCCACGATATTGTAAAAAAGGGTATTGCTGTCCTGGCTAATTTAAGCCATCGCGGCGCTCAGGGTGCTGATCCGCTGACAGGCGATGGCGCCGGTGTTTTGATACAGATCCCGCACATTTTTTTTAAAGAAGAACTTGCCGCAAGATCAGTAATTCTTCCTCAGGAAGGCCGTTATGCCGTGGGTATGATATTTTTGCCCAAGAGCGGCGACAGCAGCAGGCTCTGCCTGGATATATTCAAAAAGTGCTCAGAGAAAGAAGGATTGAATATTTTGGCATGGCGCGACGTGCCGGTTGAGAGTTCATCTATAGGCCGTACCGCTTCAAGTGTCGAGCCTCTTGTCAGACAGGTATTTCTGGCCCCTTCGGCCGGAATTAAAGATGCGCTTGACTTTGAAGCAAGGCTCTTTATTCTAAGACGTTCAATTGAAAAAGAAATAGCCTGCTCAAAACTTCACGACAGGAAATCGTTTTATATTTCAAGCCTTTCATGCCGTACGATTGTGTACAAAGGCCTTTTGATGTCGGAGCAGCTTGAGCCGTTCTATCCTGATCTGAAAGACGAGCGGGTGGTGAGCGCCCTGGCGCTGGTGCATTCCCGTTATTCTACAAATACTTTCCCTACGTGGGATCTGAGCCAGCCTTTTCGTTATCTCGCTCATAACGGCGAGATCAATACCCTGCGTGGAAATGTTAATTGGATGAGCGCGCGTCAGGCAAGTCTCAAATCTGAAATTTTCGGAAAAGATATAGATAAATTATTCCCTGTCATAGTCCCCGGAGGGTCGGATTCAGCCGCGTTGGATAATATGGTTGAATTTCTTTTGCTCAGCGGCAGGTCTCTTGAGCATGTCATGATGATGCTCATCCCTGAAGCCTGGGAGAATGATCCTCTCATGGATGAAGCAAGGAAGAAGTTTTATGAATACCATTCGGCTTTGATGGAACCCTGGGACGGCCCTGCCGCGGTTGCATTCACTGACGGCAGGTCTATCGGAGCTATTCTGGATAGAAATGGTTTGAGGCCTGCCCGTTATCTTGTGACAAAGAGCGATCTTGTTGTTATGGCTTCAGAGACCGGAGTTTTGGATTTTAGGCCGGATGAGGTGCTTCACAAAGGACGCCTGAGTCCGGGCAAGATGTTTCTGGTTGATACGGTTGCAGGCCGTATTGTGCAGGATGAGGAATTAAAACACAGGATATCCTCTTCCAAACCTTATGGCGATTGGATCAATAGGCGTTTGTGCGCTCTTTCAAGCCTTTCATCTGTTGTAAAGACGCAAAAGGCGGTAAACGGCGATGAATTGTTAAGGCAGGAGATCGCTTTTGGATTCACCCGCGAAGATATAAAGATTTTGATGCTGCCTATGGCAGAGTCCGGGCATGAGCCGACGGGCTCTATGGGGTCTGATATGCCTCTTGCCGTGCTTTCGAATTTCCCCCAGCCTCTTTTCAATTATTTCAAGCAACTGTTCGCCCAGGTCACCAATCCTCCTATTGATCCCATACGCGAGGAAGTAGTCATGAGCCTTGAAGGATTCTTGGGAAAACAGAGGAATCTCTGCTCTGAATCAGAAGAACATTGTGACCTTATAAAATATATGCAGCCTATTCTTTCCAACCAAGAGCTTGAGAAATTGCGCCATGTTGAAAAGAAAGGTTTTAAAGCGCGCACGCTTTCCATTCTTTTTGATGCCAAGTCAGGGATGTTAAAAGGCGCCCTTGATAAGCTTGCAAAGGAAGCATCCGCGTGCATTAAAGACGGCATAAATCTGATAATTTTAAGTGACCGCGGAGTTTCCTCAGGCCACGCCGCGATACCGTCGCTATTGGCTGTCGGCGCCGTACATCATCATCTCGTGCGCCAGACTACGCGTATGCAGGCAAGCATTATAGTTGAGACCGGCGAGGCAAGGGAGATAATGCATTTTGCGCTTCTTTTAGGTTATGGCGCCAACGCCATAAATCCGTATCTGGCATATGACGTGCTTATAGATGTTTTGAACAAGAAGGAAGGATTGCTCGGTCTCACCTCTGAAAAGGCTTTGGCTAATTACATAAAGTCCGTAAATAAGGGGTTGCTCAAGGTTTTTTCAAAGATGGGTATTTCAACTTTGGAAAGTTATTGCGGGGCCCAGATATTTGAAGCGCTTGGGTTGAGCCCTGACATTGTGGATGATTATTTCAGCGGTACGGCTTCGCGCATCGGCGGGATTGACCTGGAGACTCTGCAGAAAGAAGTGCTTATGCGCCACGCGCAGGCTTTTCCTCATAGAGAGGCCCAGCCTCTGATGCTTAGTGCCGGAGGATGGTATCAATTCAGGAAGAATGGAGAGTTTCATCTCTGGAATCCGGATAGCATAACCGCTCTGCAGCAGGCTGTGCGCAATGGAGACTACGATTGTTTCAAAAAATTTACAGAGCTTATAAATGATCAGACTGGGCATCTTACGACCCTGCGAAGCCTTCTGAAATTTAAAAAGCCAGCCAGATCGATCCCTATGGATGAAGTTGAGCCTGTTGAAGATATTGTTAAAAGATTTGCAACAGGCGCTATGTCTTTTGGTTCTATTTCAAAAGAAGCGCATGAAGCCATGGCTATAGCTATGAACAGGCTCGGAGGTATGAGCAACAGCGGAGAAGGCGGAGAAGACCCTGAGCGTTATACGCTTATGCCGAATGGCGATTCCAGGCGCAGCAAAGTCAAGCAGGTAGCATCGGGAAGATTCGGCGTGAATAGTTTTTATCTTATGAATGCCGACGAGCTGCAGATAAAGATGGCGCAAGGCGCGAAGCCCGGAGAAGGCGGCCAGCTGCCAGGTCATAAGGTTGATGCCATTGTGGCAAAGATAAGGCATTCTACCCCCGGCGTCACCCTGATATCCCCGCCACCGCATCATGATATCTACTCTATTGAAGACTTGGCGCAATTGATCTTTGATCTGAAAAATGCCAATCCAAAGGCGCGTATAAGCGTGAAGCTTGTGTCTGAAATAGGGGTCGGCACCATAGCGGCAGGCGTTGCCAAGGGGCACGCGGAAATGATCTTGATATCCGGTTATGACGGAGGCACGGGCGCTTCTCCTTTATCGTCTATAAAGCATGCCGGTCTGCCGTGGGAGCTTGGGTTGTCTGAGGCTCATCAGGTCCTTGTTATGAATGGCCTGCGGTCGCGGGTAAGGTTGCAGACGGACGGTCAGCTGCGCACCGGAAAAGATGTGATTGTGGCGGCAATGCTTGGGGCTGAAGAATTCGGTTTTGCTACTATCGCGCTTGTTGTCCTGGGTTGTGTCATGCTTCGTCACTGCCATTTAAATACTTGCGCTGTAGGTATTGCGACTCAGGATCCAGCTTTGCGCTGTCGTTTCAGGGGTTCAAGCGAATATCTTGTAACATTCTTTACTTTTTTAGCGCGGCAGGTGCGTGAGATTTTAAGCGAACTAGGGATTCGTAAGTTAGACGATCTGATAGGCTGTTCTGATATGCTTGAAATGGATGAGGCTTTAAAGCATTGGAAGTCGAAGGATGTGGATTTTTCAAATATACTCTTTAAGCCAGAGGCAGGGAAAGATTCTGCGGTGCGTTGTGTTGAGTCCCAGAACTACGGACTAGACAAGGCTCTGGACCTTAAATTGATAGAGATGGCAAAAGCCGGCATTGAAAATGCTTTACCGGTTAAGATAGAATTGCCTATTAAGAATATAAACCGAACTGTCGGCGCCATGCTTTCAGGAGAGATATCGGCTAAATATAAGGAAGCAGGGCTGCCTGATGATACCATACAGTTATTTTTTAAAGGGAGCGCGGGCCAGAGTTTTGGCGCGTTCGGAGCCCGTGGCGTGAGTTTTTATCTTGAAGGCGATGCCAATGATTATCTCGGGAAAGGGTTGTCCGGCTCAAGAATAGTAGTCGTCCCGGCTAAAGAATCGGTCTTTAAAGCCGAAGAAAATATTATAGCCGGTAATACTTTGCTTTACGGCGCGACTGCCGGAGAGGTATTTATCAGGGGCATGGCAGGTGAAAGATTCTGCGTGCGTAATTCAGGGGCAAACGCGGTTGTGGAAGGTTTAGGCGACCATGGGTGCGAATATATGACCGGCGGACGCGTAGTTGTTTTAGGCCTGACCGGCAGGAATTTTGCCGCGGGTAT
>CAYSCK010000031.1:0-6702 GCA_964429525.1 uncultured Planctomycetia bacterium | reverse complement strand
TGTCCGGGGGTAGGGTTTTTTGTTTTGGGCCGTCCGGGATGGAATTTTGCCGCGGGTATGAGCGGCGGCATAGCTTATGTCTGGGATGTGGATGGAAAGTTCCGCGACCGCTGTAATCTCGGTATGGTTGAGCTTGGTACTGTTTTAAATAAAAAAGATGTTGAAACGGTAAAGACGCTTCTTGAGAAACATAATAGTTTAACATCCAGCCCTGTTGCTGAGGCAATATTAAAAAATTGGAAAGAAGAATCCGATAGATTTGTGAAAGTCATGCCGCTTGAATATAAGCGCGTTTTGGAGCAGATAGAGGCGAAGTTTGATCAGGCTGAAATTGAAGGCGAAGCCTCGGACGGATAGATTCTGGTTAACGGTCAGCGATTGGCGTAAAGTTTAACCTTATATTGCAGTTATTTGATTTTTATGGAGCGAGATCAAATGGGTGATGAAAAAGGATTTTTAAAGAAGAAAAGAGAAACGGCAGGTTACAGGCCTGCTGCTCAGCGCGTTCTTGATTACCGTGAGGTTGAAATGCGCTTAGCTCAGGAAAGATCCCAGGAGCAGGGGTCCCGCTGTATGGATTGCGGAGTTCCATTCTGTCATTCTGCCTGTCCTCTCGGTAATGTTATACCTGATTGGAATGATCTTATGTTTCGCGGCCAGTGGGCAAAGGCTGTAGAGGTTCTTGAGGCATCAAATAATTTTTCTGAATTTACCGGCAGGATTTGTCCGGCTCTATGCGAAGCGGCGTGTGTTGTCGGGATTGAAGATGACCCTGTTACGGTGCGCCAGAATGAGATATCCATCATTGAATGGGGCTTTGAGCACGGTGTTATAAAACCTTTTATACCGAAGCATAAGACCGGAAAGCGCGTAGCTGTTGTTGGCTCAGGCCCTGCGGGGTTAGCGTGTTCGCAGCAATTAGTACGAGCCGGCCATGAAGTTGTTTTGTTTGAAGCCGACGATAAGGCCGGCGGCATTCTTCGTTACGGAATACCGGATTTCAAGCTTGAAAAATGGGTGATAGACCGCCGCCTTGAGTTAATGAAGAAAGAAGGGCTCAAGATCGAGACAGGCGTATGCGCAGGCAAAGATATCAAAGCGCGGAAACTTTTAAAGGAATTTGATGCTATATGCCTTGCTATGGGTTCGCGTCAGCCCCGCGACTTGAAAGTTGAAGGCCGGGAACTTAAGGGGATATATTTTGCCATGGATTACCTTACCCAGAATAATAAGGTGGTAGACGGCGCCAAGTTTTCAGAGCCTGAGCTTATAAGCGCGCAAGGAAAGGATGTTATTGTTATCGGTGGAGGAGATACAGGGGCTGATTGTGTAGGTACTGCAAACAGGCAGAAGGCAAGATCCGTCACACAATTGGAAGTTTTGCCCAAGCCTCCGTTATACAGGACGAAAGATATGCCTTGGCCAACATATCCGAAGCTTCTTAAGACTTCGAGTTCTCACGAAGAGGGCTGTCTTCGTAAATGGAGCATTTCTACCCAGAAGTTCAGCGGTTCAGGCGGCCACGTTGAAAAAATCCATACGACAGACGGTGAATTTAAAGCTGATCTTGTTATACTGGCTATGGGGTTTGTTCATGTCGTGCATGAGGGGCTGGTTGAGGAACTGGGTTTGAGCCTTTCTCTTCGAGGGGATATATATGTTAATAAAAATTTTATGGCTTCTTCGCCTAAAATTTTTGCCGCGGGGGATGCTTCCCGCGGCGCTTCTTTAGCTGTCTGGGCCATGTATGAAGGGCGGTCTGCCGCAAGAGAGATCGACCGGTTTTTGATGGGCTCAACAGATCTTCCATAAATAAATCAAAGAATCGAGCTGTAGGATCGCAAAACATGCTGGGTTGCGGGATTCGGTCTCGCACTATGCAGTTATTTGCCTTCAGGAATTATAACTGGGGGTTTTGTTTTCCTGGATTAACGAGGTAATGTCTTCTCTTGAGATGGTCCCGGCCTCGGTAAATTCAAGCCCGACTTTATATTTTTCTTCGTATGGTTCTTTAGAGCACCACGCGATACGCGCTATGCCATATAGAGGCTGGGGCCTCGTGCGTAATATTGCCTGAAAATATATGTAGGTGCCGTTTGGAATGAAGCCGTCTGCTATGAAGCTTATTCCGCCTTCGCTGATATCGCAGGTAACGCTCTGCTGAAATCGCTCAGTGTTGAAGAATTTGTATTCTATCGGAGAACTAATTTTGATCCTGCGAAATTGCCTGTGTTCAGCCACGGATACCACCCCCATAAGAATTCGTCTGTGTTCTAAAATGTAACACATGACAAACGATTTTTCAAGGCAGGGGTAATGGTGTATAATACGCTTATGATATTTGAAGCCTTGAAGAAAGACGTGAAGATTATGGCCTTTTTGCCTGTTTTAGCAATAGGTTCCATATATGGCCTTGGCGTCATTATATTCGGGATGTCTTTTGTTCTGCCTCTGGACCAGAGGCTTGAGTATTTCGTTTTCCTTATATTCGGTTTTACAAAAGAGATCATGCCGCTGCATGAATATTTTGGATTATATAATAATTATATTCTTCTAGGGCAGTGGCCAACGGCGGCGGGCATGATCCTTGATATTTTTGCTATAATGCTTATCGTACTTATCTTGAATTTATTTTTCCTGCGCATGGTGAGAGTCTGTAAAAAAGGCTGATTAATGGGTATTACTACAAAAACAGGGGACAAAGGTAAAACAGCGCTTATTTCAGGCGAGCGTATTTTTAAGGATGACTTAAGGATCGAGCTTGTGGGAGAGCTGGATGAGCTTTGTTCTTTCCTTGGCACAGCAAAGAGCCTTATCAAGCCGCAGGCAGACAAGAAAATGGTTGAATCTATCCAGGTTGACCTCTTTACTTTAGGTGCCGAGGTTGCCTCAGGGCCGCTTCATGTTATGAAATTAAAGAAAAGGATAACCGGTGCCTGCGTTTGCTTTCTGGATGAGCAGGCTGGTATATTAGAAAAAGCGCTCAAGGATAGAAAATTTTGTTTTTGCTTGCCGGGCGAGAATGTTATCTCAGGCACTTTAGATGTCGCGCGGGCAGTGGCAAGGCGTTGCGAGCGAAAGGCTACGACTTTGGCGAAAAAGAGAATAACGCGTAATCCGCATATTTTGGCATATCTGAACCGCCTCTCTGATCTTTTGTATCTTTTGGCCCGGAAAAACGAAGCCAGCCCCAAACCTTTAAAAAACCGTTGATTACTATTAAGATTGGTTCAGCTTCTTAAGCCTCGGAAAATTCAGCAAAATCCTTTAAAAACCAGTGATGCGAAGACTTAAAATTAAAGCTGTGATATTTGATATGGACGGAGTCATCACGGATACCATGCCGTTTCATTTTCGGGCGTGGGAAAAAATATTTAAGAATGAAGGCCTGCATGTTACTGAATGTGAGATCTATTTAAGAGAGGGCCAACCCGGGAATGTAACGATAAAGGAAATTTTCAGAGAGCGCGGCCTTCGCCTGAGCAGGGAGATATTAGCGAGGATATTGAGGGCAAAGGAAGAGATGTTCAAGGAGTCTGTTGGCAGGCATTTTATATCCGGCTCAAGGCCATATATTCGTACTTTAAAATCCCGCGGTTATATGCTTGCGCTTGTGACAGGCACAGCTCGTCATGAAGTTGTAAAGATATTGCCAAAGAGCATCCTGGGTCTTTTTGACGTCACTGTTGCCGGGGATGAAGTTGAAAAAGGAAAACCTGATCCAGAACCGTATCTTATTGCGCTTAAGAAGCTTGGGATAAAGCCAAGAGAAGCGGTTGTGTTGGAGAATGCTCCGTTTGGGATACAGTCAGCCAGGAGCGCTGGTATTAAATGCCTGGCTTTGGAGACGTCTCTGCCTAAAAAATATCTAAAAGGAGCGTATCTTGTGTTCGCGTCATTCGATGCTTTGCGAAAAGGCGTGGAATTAACCTTGTCAGAAGATTGATTCAACAAACATAGGCGTAAGCAGGGTTTGGGTTAAATTAAGCTTCAGGCTCAATCGGCATATTTTTTAGCGCGTCTTTTTACGTGGTTGACGCGTAATAATTTTGTTGGTAAGATAAGCAAGGCAATAAGTTGTGTAGCTTATCGTTTGTGAAAATGATCAAAGTGAGCCGTAAGATCAGGCTGCTTTTTAGGTGTTTATTTTTTATGAAGAGATTTGAATTTTTAAAGAATACGGCCGATATAGCTGTTCGTGTTCATGGTGGCTCATTGAAAGAGCTTTTTACATCAGCCGCCTTGGCGATGTTCAGCGTGGTTGTAGCAAAAAAAGCCAATAGGCAAAAAGCTCCGTTAAAAGAAGTAACTATTGCCAAGAAGGAAGAGACGTTAGAAGGCCTTCTGAAGAGCTGGCTTGATGAATTGCTGTTTCATTTTTCTTCAGAACGGCTTATATTGCATCGTATTAAATCGCTTGATATAGAAGAATTTGAGCTTGGATCAAAGGTGCTGTTGGAGAGCTTTGACGACGCGTACTTTGAGCGGAAAGGTGATATTAAGGCTGTTGCTTATCGTGGGCTAAAGGTTGAGCTGATCCGCAGCAGGTGGCAAGCGTATATCATATTTGATGTGTAAATGAGTTTTTTGAGCCTGGCCATCGGTCAAAATGTTTAAATTACGGCCTTAAAGACTGATAGTTAAGGATTCTAAAAGGAGAGCCAATGTTAGACTTAAAATTTATCAGAGAAAACGCGGATTTAGTTAAAGCTTCGCTTGAAAAGCGCGGTAATAAATTCAATCTTGATGAAGTTATCTCTCTGGATGAAGAGCGCAGGAGGCTTTTGTCTGTATTGGACGATCTCAGAAGGCGCAAGAATGAGGCCAATGATGCCATAACAAAGCTTATAAAAGAGAAAAAGGACCCGAAAGAGACTATCGCTTCAATGAAGAGCGTCGCAACCGATATTGACGGGTACGAGGGGAAACTGCGCGAAACAGAAGCTGAATTAAACAATCTTTTATTGGTTATCCCCAATGTTGTGCACGATTCAATACCTGTGGGGGATCCATCCAATAATAAAATAGTCAGGCAGTGGGGTGAGTTAAAAAAATTTGATTTTAAAACGCGTACTCATATAGAATTGTGCGAGTATCTTGATATTGTTGATTTCGCGCGCGGGGCTAAAATATCGGGTTCAAATTTCATACTTTATAAAAAATACGGCGCGAAACTTGAGCGCGCCCTTATCAATTTTATGGTTGATCTTCATACATCGAAGCATGGGTATCAGGAGATGTGGCCGCCGGCCCTTGTGAATCGCGCGAGTATGATCGGCACAGGCCAGTTACCGAAGCTTGAAGATGATATGTACCGCTTAAGAGGCGAGGATTTGTTTCTTATCCCAACCGCGGAGGTGCCTGTAACCAATATTCTTCGTGATGATATTCTGGAAGAAGGGTCTTTGCCTATTTATTATACCGCTTATACGCCGTGCTTTCGTCGTGAAGCCGGCTCTTATGGCAAAGATACAAAAGGCCTGATGAGAATACATCAATTTGACAAAGTTGAGATGGTTAAATTTGTAAAACCGCAAGACTCTTTTGATGAACTCGAAAAATTAGTGGCTGACGCTGAAGACGTTTTACAGGCTTTGGGCCTGACTTATCGCGTTGTGATGCTTGCATCCGGAGATATCAGTTTCGCGGCAACAAAATGTTATGACTTGGAAGCTTACGCGCCAGGTTTGGGTAAATGGCTGGAGGTTTCAAGCTGTTCCAATTTCTGCGATTTCCAGGCAAGGAGGGCTAATATCAGGTTCCGTTCCAAAGACACAAAGAAGCTTGAATATGTGCATACTTTGAATGGTTCCGGCGTGGCTTTGGCTAGGACCGTGATCGCGATCATTGAGAATTATCAGCAAAAAGACGCGAGCGTCCTGATACCTGAGGTTCTGCGCCCTTATATGGGCGGCCTGGAGAAGATAGAACGCTGAAATAGCGGTTGCGCATGTGTTCTAGGATACGGATTGAGTTCATAGGAGGCAAAAAAGGAATGAAAGATAAGGCGCTGAGTATACTGAAGTTTGTTTTGGCAATTCTGCTTTTGCCTGTTGTTATAGGCGTTACAGTATCATTTTTAGAGAACATCTCAGCGCTTAGCCGCAATATTGCGTCGGCATTCGGCTGGGGTGTTATTTCTTATCTTATTCTGCACATCCTTCTTTATGAGCCAACGCAGGTATTTGATACAGGAAAGAAGCTGACAGAGAAGACAATAGGGTTTTTGTCTCCCTGGATGAAGGCTGCCGGTTTTTGCCTGCCTATTTTCACGTTATTGTCCTTTGCGGCGTATTATTTCGCGTCGCTTATCTGGAAACAATATGAATTGTTCCCTTATTTTGTATTTTTGGCTTCGTTCACATTTACCATGCATATGGTTTTTACGGCGAATTCATTAAAAAAGAAACAGCCCGGATGGTTGAAGGAAAATTACTTTTTCTCGATTTTTTCTATTTACATAGTTAATATAATGATCATTGCTCTTGCGTTCTCTTTTCTTTATCATGAATTTTCGCTGTCTGTTTTCTTTGCGCGCCTTGGAGATGTCGCGGGGGCTATATATACGGCATCGTTCAGGCAGCTTTTTATAGTAGAAGGCAGATAAGTCTTTGGAGAGTTGGCTGAGTGCCCGCTATTAAAGCGTCAGCGGGCATCCGCCGAAGTTTTTGTGGCGGATGGTTGAAGAGATTATTGTTTTTC
>CAYSCK010000030.1:0-14330 GCA_964429525.1 uncultured Planctomycetia bacterium | reverse complement strand
GAATGTTTAAGGGTAAGATATTGTTTTAATTATCTTGGTAAAGCTCTGTTCCTGTTTGCAGACGGTATTTTTTGCCGTTGATCCCTCGGCTTTGCTCGGGACCCTTCAAGGAGATCCTGAGTTTGTTGAAGAGCTTCTGTTTACGTCTCGTTCGTCCCGCTCACATTCCCTCGCAAGGAAAAGGTAAAACCTGTTTTGTTCTCGGTCAGGTTCGCAACGAACTCGAGCGTAAACTATCGTCAACTTTTGCCAAAAAATCCCTGATTGTCAGCTTAAACAGGAACAGAGCATTGCTTTTAAGCTGTACTGAAACCGGATCTTTAGATATTGAACAGATTAATTATTGTGGGGATGGCTTGTGTTTGTTTTATTGCAGGGCGTTGGAAGCCCCTAAAGCGGGCATGGATCCCAGCTGCTTTGCTCCGTGAAGCGAAGCAGCTGGGAGAGCGAAGGGGCTGGAAAACGAGCGCAGTTGCGGCTCGCAGGGACGCAACAAGCATACCTGCGGAAAACAAACACAAGACAGGCCCGCGTTACAATAGGGCGATAGGATGAATGAGTATGTTGTATAGCTTTAGGAGTTATTTCTGCGGAATTCCATGATACAATAATATAGTTTGTTAACTAAAAAGATGAAATATTCTGAGCATAAAATTTTTAAGAACAAATTGCCGGTGCAGGCGCTATTTGAGCCTTTCATTCATGACAGGCTGCCTTTTCTTTTAGAGAGCGGGCAGAATACGCGCGCTATGGGCAGGTATTCATATTTCGGCAGTGACCCGTTCCTGACTTTGTCATGTAAGGGCAATAAGTGCGTCGTTGGATCTGAAAGCGGGAAGAAAGAACATAAAGAGCCCGCGCTTATTGTTTTAAGGAGGCTTTTGGACAGTTATAAATTAGAGGGGAGTATTGGATTAAAGAGCCCTTTTTTATGCGGCGCTGTTGGATTTTTCGCGTATGATTTTGGCTTTTCCATTGAGAATATCAAGAGGTCAAATAAGCCGGATAGTATAGTTCCGGATCTTATGTTCGGGTTTTATGATGTAGTCATCCGTTTTGACCACATAAAGAAAGAATTGATGGTATTTTCAAGCGGTTTTCCGTTAAAAGGCCCGGCGCGCAGAACGCGCTCGGCGCAAAGGCTGAAAGTGGCGATCAAAAAGCTATCCAGTGCCCGCGTTATGTTGTCAAAGGCAGGCAATGAGGCTGGCGGCTTAAAGATCAAGTCTAATTTTTCAAGACAGGGGTATATAAGATCAGTAAAGAGAGCCAAGGATTATATCGCCTGCGGGGATATTTATCAGGTAAATCTATCCCAGAAGTTCTCATTTGATGCTCAGGTTGATGATTGGCGGCTTTATCGGAATCTGGCCGTGACTTTCCCTGTGGATTTCGCGGCGTATTTTAACGCCGGGGATTTTGTTATTATCAGCGCTTCTCCTGAAAAATTTTTATGCTTTAATGGGAAGCGCGTATCAACAAGGCCGATGAAAGGTACGCGCAGGCGCACGGAAGATCCGTATTTTAATAAATTGATGCGTAATGAGTTACTGGACAGCGGAAAAGAAAAGGCTGAGTTGTTGATGATCACCGATCTTGAGCGCAATGATCTGGGGCGCGTGTGCGAATACGGTTCGGTCAGAGTAGCCAGCCATCGCCAGATAGAAGCCTACAGGAATGTATTTCAAGCGACGGCTGAGATCAATGGGATTCTGAGCCGTGATAAAGACCGTATAGATCTGATAAATGCC
The DNA here is from genome assembly GCA_964429525.1 of uncultured Planctomycetia bacterium. Lineage (GTDB taxonomy): Bacteria > Omnitrophota > Gorgyraeia > Velamenicoccales > Velamenicoccaceae > CAYSCK01. The sequence continues at coordinate 12,579 of CAYSCK010000030.1, read as the reverse complement.
TGTTTCCCCGGAGGTTCTGTGACAGGGGCGCCAAAGATAAGGGCTATGGAGATAATTGAGGAGCTTGAGCCGGATAGCCGTTCAATTTATACTGGTTCTTTGGGGTATTTGAGTTTTCATAATACGCTGGAGTTCAATATTCTCATCAGGTCTTTTTTAAAAACAGGAAGAAGGGTATCGTTTCACGCGGGCGGCGGGATCGTTACTGATTCTTCTCCTGAGAGCGAATACGATGAGACCCTGGTTAAAGCCGCGGCTTTAATGGAGGCTTTGAATTATGGCTGCTAAGGGCGTGTTTGAAACAATGCGCTGTTATAAAGGCGCAATATTCGCTCTCAGAGAACATCTGGATCGCGCGATCAGAGGATGTCGCGTCCTGGGGATCGATGTGCCGGATAAGAAAATTTTAATTAATGTGCTGGGTAGGGCAATAAAGAAGAGGCGCCTTAATGACGCGCGCGTTCGCCTTGATATCTATAAGAATATATACGGCAGTTACTTAAGTGTCTCAATTAAAAAAATCGACAGAAAAAAGACCGGAAAAAACGGTTTATCCGTGCGTATGGAGACCGGCAAAAGATTGAAGGCGGGTGTTTTGACCGGAATAAAATCGCGCGAAAGGCGGTTTTATGAAGATCTGTATGAGAAGGCAAAGAGACTAAAGTTTGATGAAGTTATATTTTGTAACAGCTCAGGCGAGGTTATGGAAGGGACAAGGACTAATGTCTTTATGGTGAAAGACGGTCTGGTTATGACCCCGGTTTTAAAGAGCGGCTGCCTTGGAGGCATAACCAGGAAGATCGTGATAGGACTACTTAAACGCGAGAAGCTGCCTTTTAGGGAGTGCCGTATCCTGCCTTCTGACATCAGTAAGGCCGAGGAGATCTTTCTGACAAATTCCATAAAGGAGATAGTACCTGTGGTTTATCTGGACAAGAAGGCGGTGGGGTCGGCGATGCCAGGAATTATAACGAAAAAAATAATGGTTTTTTATAAGAAGCAGGTTGAGAAGGAATGCCTTTTAAGTTAAAATACAAGGCGTGTGATACAAGACAGGAAAAGATGAAACGCAAAAAAATAAGATATATTGTTTTTATAGTTTTATTCGGGCTTCTTGGGTGCTCAGGGACAGACTTTGACCTCTGGCAGGCGGATCGGTTTTCAAATGTTTCAGATGCGGCCTCTCGCGCGTCTTTAAAATCCTACATTAAGGCCTTGAAAAAGAATCCGCAGGGAGATAAGGCTGATCTGATCCGCGTTAAGATCAGCCGCCTTTATCTTAAGGCGGGTGAATTTTCACTTGCCATAGATCAGCTTCGCCAGGCAGGTTCCCTAGAATCAAAGAGATTATTGGCAAGCGCCCTTTTGAAGAGCGGCGATCATAACGCGGCGCTTGAGGTTTTTAATAAGTGCGGTTCTAACGGCAGCGATAGCTATCTCTTTGATTACGCGGTTGCCGCGGAGAAGAGCAATCTTTTTGACCAGGCGCTGAAGCTTTATTCACTGGTTGAAAATGACGCGCGGTTAAAAGCAAAGGCGCAGGAGCGCATTTTAAACATTAATCTCATGAGCGCTAAATCCAAATTTGCCGGAGTGGATGAAGAAGTCAGGAAGATAATTGAGGGTTCTTCTTCGCAAAAAGAATACCCTGACGCAAGCAGTATATATCTTCTGGTAGATGAAAATATTGAGCTTACCGCAGATGACCGCCAGATAACGGAGTTTCATTATTGCCTGAAGATCCTGAATGACCGCGGAAAAGAGAAGTTTGCCGAGATAGAGATTCCTTACGATTCAACTTATGAGAGGCTTGAATTGGAATACGCGCGTACTATTATGCCGGACGGCACGGTTGTGACCGTGGGGGACAAGAATATCCGCGATGTATCGGTCTACCTTAATTTTCCGCTATATAGCAACGCGCGCGTGAGGATCATTTCAATGCCTGAGGTTGTCTCCGGCGCTTGCATTGAATACAAGGCAAAGGTCATCAGGTCAAAATTACCCAATAAAAGCTTTGATTCAACTTATTGGCTGCAGGCGGATGAGCCGATACTTCTTGAGCGTTCGCGTATCAGCATTCCCGAAGGCAAGAGCTTAAAGCATAAGGTAGTAAACGGTGTTTATAATACCTTTGGTTTTGATCTTACGCCTTCTGTGGCTCTGGAGGGCGGAAAAAAGATATATTCAGTGGAATTTAAAGATGTGCCGGCTATAATGCCTGAGCCGTTTATGCCGTATTTGTCGCGTGTTGATCCTTATATTATTTTTTCAACTTTTGAGAATTGGCAGGATATTTATTCATGGTGGAAGAACTTGTATTTGGAGAAGATATCAGAAGATGCCGATATAAGGAAGAAGGCGCTGGATATTGTTAAGGATAAAAAAACAAAAGAAGAAAAAGCCCGAGCGATATACAACTTTTGCGTGGAGGATATCCGTTATGTGGCGGTTGAATATGGTGACGCCGGTTATGAGCCGCATGCGGCAGGTGAGATTTTCAAAAATAAGTATGGAGACTGCAAGGATAAAGTCATTCTTTTTATATCTATGCTAAAATGCGCCGGTATTGACGCGTTCCCTGTGCTGGTCAGTACTTTTGATTCGTTGGACGTAGAGGAGGATGTGCCGTCGTTGAATTTTAACCATTGCATAGCCGCGCTTGAATTGGATAATAAGCTTGTCTTTCTGGATATTACGGCTGCCACTACTTCTTTCGGCGACTTGCCCGCCGGAGATCAGGACCGCCTTGTCCTTGTCTTTTTCAAGGATAGGTATAAACTTTTACGTACTCCGCTCTTTGATCATGAGCATAACAAGATCTCCACCTTTATGAAGATAAAGATGAATAATGATGAGAGTGTGGAATGTTTCCGTGAGGTAAAGGCAAAAGGGATATACGAGCAGGCCCAGCGTTTTTGGCTCAAATTTACCATGCCCACCCTTATTGAAGAAGAGCTAAAACATAAAGCGCGCCTCATCGCTCCGGGGGCGGTCCTTAAAAATCATGAGATCCGCAATGTCATAGATCTGAATAAGCCTGTTTATCTGAGTTATGCGTTTGCGGCTCCTCAATACCTGAAAAAAGCCGGCTCAACCCGTATCATGGATCAGCTCGGGGGCATGGAGTCTGCCGGAGTTTTTAAGTAATCAAGGCGTTACCCGATAGAGACGGACGCTTTGGATGAGCAGGAGGAAACAATAGAAGTTGAATTGCCCCAGCATCTTGCGGTAAAATATCTGCCAAAGGCGGTTGAGATAAAGACCAGGTGGTTTGATTTTGTGAACAGGTATGAATTGATCTCAAAGAATACTATACGTTTTTATTCTCTAATGCGTGTTAATGAGAGAGTGGTCAAGGTGGAGGATTATCCTGAGTATAAAAAAGCCCTTGAAGAGACTGCGGTATTGTCAGATCAACAGGTTATAATTGAAGAGAGCCGACAGCGGAGGATAGATGGCCCAGCCAAAGAAAAATAAAAGTGAAGACCTTGATTTTCAGATCGCTTTCTATGAAGGCATTATAAAAAATAATCCTGATTTTGTTCAGGCGCTGATCGCCTTGGGAGAAATATACACAAAAAAAGGCATGTATGACAAAGGGCTCAGTATAGACAAAAGGCTTTTAAAATTGAAGCCGGAAAGCCCTATAGTGCATTATAACCTTGCCTGCAGCCTTTCGCTTTTAGGAGATGTTTCAGCTTCGTTTAAAGCCATCAAGCGTGCCATTGATCTGGGATATGATGATTTTCCTTTCATGCACAATGATCCGGATCTTTCAAACCTCAGGAGCGATGAAAGGTTCCTGGAGTTGATAAAAAAAGTAAAAAGTGTCCAGTCGCAGAATGCTAAATAACGCAGGCGTTTGCCTGACTTCCCCGGAAGCTAAAAAATACCAGGCGATAAAGAATCGCCTGGAATTTTTGAATCTTATCCTGCAGGTTCTGTTTTTATTTGTTCTGGTAATAAGCGGGATATCTCACGGGATCAAGGCCTGGCTTTGCGCGTTCAGTGCCGGTTTTTGGCAGCTCAACGCGCTTTATTTTTGCGTATTCAGTATTTTTGGATTTTGTTTATTTTTTCCTTTGGACTATTATGAGGGTTTTCTTCTTGAACACCGCTTTGGCCTCTCAAAACAGCAGTTTGTCTCATGGCTTAAAGACGTGTTTAAAAAAGGGCTTATTGCTTTTATCGTTTCGCTCGTATTGATAGAGGCTGTATATTTTTTCCTCTTGCGCTTTAGTGGTACCTGGTGGTTGTGGGCCGCTGGTTTTTATTTTTTCATCTCAGTCGTTTTAAGCAGGATCTTTCCCAGGATTATCCTGCCGCTTTTTTATAAACCGGTGCCGCTTGCTGACACAGTACTGCGGCAGAGGATATTTGATCTGCTTAAAAAATTCAAGATAGCTTTAAAGGAAGTCTATGTGCTGGATTTTTCGAAAAAGACCGTCAAGGCTAACGCGATGGTGGCAGGGCTCGGGGCGACAAAGCAGATATTTTTAAGCGATACCCTTGTGTCTGAATTTTCCGTATCCGAAGTCGAGGCGGTATTGGCGCATGAGTTGGGCCATTATATCAGGCGCGACACTTTCAAGATGGTGGCCGTTGGCCTCTTTAGCGCCCTTTTTTCTTTCTGGGCGGCGAACACGGCTTTAAGGTATTTAATTCCGTTTTTTGGTTTTGAAAGTTTGAGTGACATAGCCGGCTTGCCGCTTTTTCTGCTTGTTATTATTTTTTCCGGTCTTATCCTTTTGCCCGCGCATAATGGTTTTATGCGTTTTGTTGAAAGGAAGGCCGATATATTCGCGCTTCAGGCCACAAACGACAAAGAAAGTTTTATTTCCATGATGCAAAAATTGGGCAATAAGAATTTTGCCGATTTTTCCCCTTCCACAGCAGTCGAGATTTTCCTCTACGACCATCCGCCGATAAATAAGCGTATTGAATTGGCGAGAAATTTCAGGCCGGCAGAATGACGATTGACCACAAGACAGCCGACAGGCGCCGGTATACACGACTCGACCATATATTCCCGGTTGAGTTCCATTTCTTGGGCGAGGATGGCAGGCCTGTGTCGGGCTGGTATCAGGGTTTCACGCAGGATGTGAGTGCCGGAGGACTTTGCATAACGGTAAATCATATTGAGCTCGCTGACCTGAAGTATTTGGCGAATAAAGATATCAAGCTTGTTGTAAGGATCAATATCCCGCTTGGGCTTAAACCGGTTGAGGCAACGGCTATTTTGGGTTGGCAGAAGACTGCCAGGTCTGAGCCGTCTTTGCAGTATGTCCTGGGCGTCTCTTATGAGAAGATCAGCCGTCTGGAGAACAACCGTATAATGAGATACGTGCGCGCCCGCAAATTATTCAAAGCGGCGGCCTTAACATTCTCGATTTTTTTGAGCCTTGGCCTGGTGTTGGCGGGTTTTTATACCGCGAGGCTCAGGGTTGAGAATGAAAAACTTTTAAACAGCCTCTCTGTCAATATGTCCCATCAGAAAGCGCTGAAAGAAGGAAGCCAGGAACTTAAAAACCAGATAGAGGAGATGAAGTTTCTTTCGTCTCAATCGGCAAGGAAAGCCGAGATGCTTCAGCGAAGGCTCGATTTTGTAAGTTCCAGGGACCAGAGGACTTCTGCGATCATGGAGGGCTCGATCAATTTTTTGAAAAAATATAAGGAGAAGATCGATAAAGATACCGCTGAACTTATTGCCAAAAAGATAAAACTTGATGAAGACGTTACACAAAAAGAGCAGGAGGCTTCGCTGCTCGGAACCAGGATACGCGAGAAGTTTTATCGCTGGCTTGTGGTGCATCAGAATTTAAGCACCGGCCTTTTGACAAGCTTTGAGGGGGACAAGGATGTGAACGACTGGGGCTTTACTTACGACCAGGCTCTGGCAGCTATCGTATTTACAAAATCCGGCGATAAGGAAAAGGCGAAAGAGATATTTAATTTTTTCACCCGTGCCCCGAAAGACAGCTCCGGTGTTTTTTACAATGCTTATTACGTTGGCGGCGGAGAGCCGGCTGAATTCTCCGTGCACGCGGGACCTAACATATGGCTTGGAATAGCTATTCTGCAGTATTCATATAAGACAAATGATATGAGTTATATAAGTGTCGCAAAGAATATCGCGCTTTGGCTTGAGGGGATAACTGACGAGGAGGGCGGCCTGCGCGGAGGGCGGGAATTCAGATGGTACAGTACGGAGCATAATTTAGACGCCTACGCTTTTTACGAAATGATGGCTGTATTGCTTAAAGATGAAACTTATTCACAGAAGGCTAAAAAAACCCTGGGCTGGCTGAATAAGAACGCTTATTCAAAGATATCTTTGCCTGTGGTGAAAAGGGGCAAGGGCGATTCGACTATCGCGACAGATACTTACGCGTGGTCCATAACAGCTCTTACTCCGCAAACCCTGAAAGATTCCGGTATGGATCCTGAATCTATAATAGATTTTGCTCTGGCAAATTGTTGTGTCGCGGTTGATTTCAGGCGCCCTGAAGGAAGCGTGACTAAGGTCAAGGGTTTCGATTTTGCGAAACATCAGAATCTTGCCCGCGGCGGTGTTGTCTCAAGCGAATGGACAGCCCAGATGATCCTGGCTTTGAAGATAATGTCGGATTATTATCACGCTGCAGGCAATGAGGAAAAGGCGGGCCATTACGCACAGCTTGCTAATGAGTATACTTCAGAGTTGAGCAAGATGGTTATCACAAGCCCTTCAGTCGTCGGTCAGGGAGATTTCTGCCTGCCTTACGCGTCGCATGAATTCGCCGACACCGGTCATGGCTGGCGCACGCCTAAAGGCGATAGGACAGGTTCCGTCGCGGGGACAGCTTACGCCATATTGGCCATTGATGATTTCAATCCGCTCAGGTTCAATAAATAGAATTAAGGTTAACTCTTAACCTAAGCCGCCGACTTTATTTGGGGTTGTTCTTTGGAAAAATTGTTTCAAGCTCCGCTTAAGAGCCGAAGTAGTGCTCTACTTCGGCAGTCGCTACGCTTTGAATCAATTTTCCCTTTTAAGAAGCCATCTACAAAGTCGGTGGTGATTCACGGTATCCGGCAGGCGGTGATTCGTGGCCAAAAATAAAGTGGTAAATATTTATAAAAAGCTCTATAGTGCGTTCGGCCCTCAGAATTGGTGGCCCGCGGATACGCCTTTTGAAGTTACGATAGGGGCGATACTTACCCAGAATACATCGTGGCAGAATGTTGAAAAGGCCATCGCGAATTTAAAAGAAAGAAAAGCTCTGAACTTTTCAAAAATGCTTGACATGAAAGAGAGCGTGTTGAGCCGGCTCATAAGGCCGGCCGGTTATTACAATATCAAGTCGCGCCGTATTAAAAATTTTCTTAAATTTATCATGCTTCGTTATAAAGGTGAGCTGAAAAATATGGCAAGGACAGATACGCGAACTTTGCGTTCCGAGCTGTTGTCTGTCAATGGCATAGGCCCTGAGACAGCCGATTCAATACTGCTCTATGCTTTCAACAGGCCGGTTTTTGTGGTGGATTCATATACCAGGAGGATCTCAAGCCGCCATAAAATGACAGGTGAGAGCGATGAATACTCCCGCGTGCAGAAATTTTTCACAAAACACCTGCCTGAAGATACCGGGCTTTTTAATGAATACCACGCCTTGCTTGTGAAGCTCGCAAAAGAATACTGTAAAAAGACCAGGACTGATTGTCCGAGGTGCCCTCTATATGAAAAAAAATAACCTGATCGCGTTTATTTTTCTTTTTATGTCGTTGTTTTCTTTTTCCTGCGCGGCATCCGCGTTTGATGATATTGCCTATGATATTAAGGCTTCTTTTGTACCAAAAGACAAGCGTCTTGAGGCGACGGAAACAATCTCTTTCAAAAATACGAGCGGGAAAGGCCTGGAAGAGATTTATCTGCGCGTTTATCCAAATCATAAATATTCACAGGAAGAAAAGATAAAGCTTTATAAGTACGCGGCTTATTTCAGGACAAACCCTTTCCCCGGAGGTTTTGACCCTGGGCAATTCTCAATTAATTATATTCTTTCTCAAGGGAGCTACCTTGAATACTCTTTTGAGGGTCCAGACAAGACTATCTTGAAGATCAATCTGCCGACGGTATTGAAAGATGGAGAGACTTTTGAACTGAAGATAGATTTCGTCCTGAAAATTCCTCATCATATCGGCCGGTACGGCTGGCATGAGGGGACGTTCGCGCTCAACAGGTGGTATCCGATACTCGGGGTCCTTGACAATAAGGGCTGGCATAATGACCCGGACTATCTTCTTCACATGCCTTATATAAGTGAGGCGGCAAAGTACAGGCTCAAGATATCAATGCCTAAGGATTATGTTTTGGCAAGCGGCTGCGATGAGGAAACAGACGAAGGCGTCTCAGGCGATAATAAGATCATCTCTCTTTCATCTACTGAGCCCTTGAGGGAGTTGAGCCTTGCGATCAGCAAGGATTATTCGGTTATTGAATCTGAGCTTGATGGCATCAGGATCAAGTCTTTTTATTTTACCAAAGATAAGAAATTCGGCGAAAAAGCCGCGCAGAGCGCCAGGGATATGCTCGCCTATTACGGAAAGCGTTTCGGCAGGTATCCGTATAAACAGTTCTCTGTGGCGCCGGTTTATTTGGGTTATGGCGGCAGCCAGAATTCCGGTATTATTTTTATAGACATACGGGCATATGAATTGCCGCCGTTCTTATTGAGGTATTTTGATTTTCTCGTAGCTCATGAGACAGGGCATCAGTGGTGGTATAACCTGGTGGGTAATGATGAGTTCCGCGAGCTCTGGCTTGATGAAGGTATAAATTCGTATTTTACCTTATGCTATCTGGAGGATAAATACGGCAAAGAAGGAAAAGTGGTGGATATGCCGCGCTGGGTTGAATATTTTATCCCGAATCCCAGTTTCAGGTCCATAAGGACATACCGTTACAGGTATTTCGCGAAGAAGGGGCTGGATCAGCCGATACTGACAGATCTGGAGAGTTTCTATGAACCGGCGATAATATTTACGGTTGCATACGGCAAGGGTTCTGCCGTCATTGATATGCTTACATTGATGCTGGGTGAGGAAAAAGTTGACGTCGCAATGAAGAAGTATTTCAGTGAATATAAATTCAAGATCGCGAATGTGGGTGATTTTGAAAAAATCATATCGGATACTGCCGGAAAAGACATGGGCTGGTTCTTTGACGAATGGTTGTTTACGACAAAATTATGCGATTACGCCGTATCAAGGGAAAAGGGGGGTCTGGTGCTCAGGCGCCTGGGAGATATAAAGATGCCCATAGATACCGCGCTCACTTTTACCGATGGAACTGAAGCGGTGGTTCATTCCGAAGGAGAGAACCTTAAGGAAGAGATAACCGTCCCTGAGGATAAGAAGGTAGCCCGCGCGTATGCGGATGAGAGCGGCAGCATACTTGATATAGACAGGACGAATAATCAATGGCCCAGGCAGATAGATGCGCGTTTTGTGCCGGTTTATTATGGTGTCTATGAAGTTCCGCTCTTTCTGAAAGAGGATGCTTACAGCTGGATCACTGGCCCGAGTTTTTCGAAATACGGCATTGGTTTTAAATCCAGTTTTCAGAAGCCTATAGATTATACAATTTACGCCGCGACGCACTATGATATTAATTCTGACAGCTTTAATTCAAGCGCCGGATTTGAAAAGAGTTTTTTTGGTAAATACTTAAGCTGGGGTTTTGAATATTTCAACAGGACCGCTTATTCCGATGAGGAGAGGAATCTTCAGACCTATAAGCTCTATTTGAGGCAAGAGCTTGGGTTCCCGTACAGTTACTTTGACCAGAACAGCCATCTGACGCTTTATCTGGCGCACAATCAGAGCATGGGTAAAGGAGGCTTTATAGGCGCCAGGGAATATCCGCAGAATCTTAACTATCGTCAGAATCACGAAACGATCTTCGGTGCTGCATTTTTCCATACTAATGCCGGGGCATTCCCTGATCCTTCGTATGGCCATAAACTGAGCCTTACTCAGGAGGTGGGCGGGCATATCCTGGGGGGAGAAGATTCTTTTGTGCGCACTGAAGGAGAGTTTGTCAAATATATAGAGATAGCGCGCGCCCAGAAGATCGCGTTAAGGGTCAAGGCAGGAGGAGGTTATCCGAAAGATAAGTATCTTTTTTATCTCGGGTCTGATACCGCTCTGCGCGGTTATGATTATAAAGACATAAAGGGAAGCTCTATGGTTATGGCTAATGCCGAATACAGGTTCCCTATAGCCCGCGATATGGATACTCGTTTATTATGGCAGACATTTAATCTGAATGAAGTGCAGGGGGTCTTGTTTTTTGACGCCGGTTCCGCCTGGTTTGATGATTTTTTTGAACCAGGTTTTAAGAAAGACGCCGGCTTTGGTTTGAGATTTTATTTTGATGTTGCGGGCGGAGCCGAAAGGTTCGCGTTGCGTATTGACGCGGCATGGCCGCTTGATTCACCGGGCAGCGACGCTCATGTCTGGGTAGGCATAAATCACGCGTTTTAAATAGAAGTTGGCCTGTGATCTATTCTGCCTTCTGGCGTACCGTGAGATTTAAATTTGAATGAAAGACGAGATCAAACATAATATTTTAGCTAAGCGCGTGATCGCGCTTGTGATCCTTTTCGCGCTCGCATTCTCCGTGCGTTTAGCTTTTGTAAGTCGCGGCGTATTCAACCATGAATCGCTTGATCTTGTAGTCTCTGCCCAAAAGACTTTTGTCAGCGGCATCCTTCACTATGCGCGGGGGGCTGACAGCCCCCTGGCGGTTCTTTGCGCGGGTTTTTTTATAAATTTGTTTAAACTTTTTGGCGTGGCCGACCCATCGCAGGGCGCGAATTTTATGAGTGTCTTTTTTGGTTCGGTCAGTATTATCCTGTTTTTTCTATGTGTGGAAAAGCTGCTGGATATAAAGAAAGCTTTTATCTCGGCGCTGTTGCTTTCTTTTTTTGGCCCGCATATAGAGGTTTCCACGTTTGCAAACAGCCTGATCCTGAGTATGTGCGGCTATCTTGCCAGCCTGTTGTGCATGCTTGTTTTTCAGGATAATAACAGAAAGCCTTTTTTATATTTTTCGGCTGTTTTTTTGGGCCTGTCGGCAGCTGCCAGGTTCGCTGATCTGGTCATGATCTTGCCTTTGGCGTATCTTTTTTTCTATTCAAAGACGCCTTTCAGCAGGAAGCCGTTTTTGTTTTGTAGTTTTCTGTTGGTTACGCTGCTGACGGCCAGCCTGTATTATTTTTCACTTTTTTTTGAAAAGGGTATTTCCGCAGTAACACCTTTATTGTCCGGGATGAAGTTTTTGACTTTTCAGGGCATAACCTGGATGGGGCTTCTTGATATTTTTATGCCTGAGGGCCTGATACTGGTGAGCGTGGGCCTGAGTTATATGCTTTTGAAAAATAATATAAGGCCATGCATCTTCATTATTATCTGGTTTTTGGTATTTCAATTTTCTTATGGCGCGCTTGGCGCCTGGAGATTCCTTGTCGCCGCGTGCGTCCCGCTTATAATAGCGCAGGGAAGCTTTATCGGTGAATTCAAGTCCAGAATGTTCTATGTTTCTGCTCTTCTTGCCTGTATCATAGGCTTGGGAGGGTTCTTAAGATTTTCTGATTCGCTTGAACTGAAACGCAGGTATCATTTAGAGACGGATATTGCTTGCGAATATGTAATGGAAATGGAGAGTGTAAGATGAAGCCGGAAGAAGTTTTAGGCCGCGCGGGGATAGTCGCTATTGTCGGCAGGGCGAATGTGGGTAAGTCCACCCTTCTTAATAATCTGGTAGGAGAGAAAGTCGCGATTGTTTCCGCCGTCCCGCAGACGACAAGAAATCAGATACGCGCGATATTGAACGAAAAGAGGGGGCAGATCGTTTTTCTAGATACGCCTGGTATGCATGAAACCAAGCATGCGTTTGACCGTTCGATGATCTCGGCGATAAATAATTCTCTGGAAGGCATAGACGTAGTAATACATCTGGTTGATACGACAGAGCGGCTTGGTGAGGAAGAGGCGATGGTTATGGACAGGCTGAGTTCTGTGAAAGCGCCTATAATCCTTGGGTTGAATAAGATCGATCTTGCTCCCAGGCATCTGGAAGATTATCTGAGCGCCTGGGAGAGAAAGATAGGCAGGAAATTGAGCGATGCGACAGACAGGATAATGCCTATACCCTTATCCGCTCTCGCCGGTACAAATACGGACCGGCTCCTGGATGAATTGTTCTTAAGGCTTCCTGTTGGGCCTGCGCTTTACCCTGAAGATGTCCTGACTGATTTCCCGAGGCAGTTGACGATACAGGATTGCATAAGGGAGAAGTTCTTGCTCACGATGAGGCAGGAGATCCCGTTTTCTATCGCTGTTTTTGCGGAGGAGATCATTGATAAAAGCGAGAAGCTTACGGTTGTCAACGTCGTTATTTATGTTGAGCGTGACTCTCAGAAAGGCATAGTAATAGGAAAGCGCGGAGAAATTTTAAAGAAAGTCGGGGAAGCTGCCCGAAAAGAGCTCCAGGAGATATACGGAAAGAAAATTTACCTTGATCTGTTGGTA
>CAYSCK010000029.1:0-14622 GCA_964429525.1 uncultured Planctomycetia bacterium | reverse complement strand
ATAACTTATTTAAGAATATTAAAACACTATATAGTTACTTTGTCAATAACATTTAATTCTAAAATATGTTATACTTACTTATTCTTACTTTAATTATAAAAAATTTTACCAGCCGGCAGTGTAATTACATGAAGAATTCAATTCCCAACTGGTCGTGTTCCAAACGGCAGTTCTAATCGCAGGCTTCGTTTCAATGGGAGCACCTGTGGTAAGACTATAAGACCAATCAATATCAATGATAGGGACGATGACGGTAGACTCATTTTTTCTAAAATCCTCTAATGCTGCGACAGCACCTGCTTCAGCCACGTAAAAAGCCTTTGTCCGTCGGATAGAACTTTCCAGGTCTCTTGCCTGCGAAGAAACTAAAACCAAAATTATTCCCGACAGTATGGTAAAGATAAATACAAAGATAAGCATATTAACGATAGCTAGAGCCTTTTTGGAAAGCATGATCACTTTCTTAAGGAGATCCTATAGCTATTATCAGCCTTGATAAGCACAACATGCCCTTCACGGGCAAGCCAACCCAGGCTCATCAGAATTATATCTTTTGGTTTTTCTATACGTTTAACCATGGCGCTGAGTTCAACTTCACCATGAGCATCCAAATAATGCCAGATCTCTCCGGCTGCAATCCCTATCTCGGTTATCATCGCTATCCCCCCTTATTTTGCCCTCTCTCATTAAAACTACCGCATTGAGGGCACGTGCTTATTCTGGAATTCTTGGACTCAAAGTATACATATGTGCAGGTGTAACACTGCCAGATCTGGCTATTTGAAACAACCCTCCGCCTGTAAGCGGTTTTTTTCTCGTTAAACCATACCAGAAAAAATAACAGCATACTTACAAATAGATAATAACAGATAGAGACAGAAAAATCAATTTTAAACATTTAAATCTCAGGTTTATAAAGAATTTTTTAGATAGTTAAAAACATATCTCCAATTTTTATCTCTTGCCTCGGCCTTTTTTATCAATTCTTCCGCTCTCTCAGGGCGGTCTGTCTTAAAATAGATCAAAGCCAGCCCTATTGACGGCTGAATAAAATCAGGGTCCATCCGAATTGCTTCTTCATACAGCTTTTTGGCCTCATCGTAATTTTTTTCATCAAAATATATATTTGCCAGATTGTTAAAACTGGCCGCGTCCGCACAGAGAGAGATCGCTTTATGATAGGCGTCCTTTGCCTCAGGAATACGGCCTCCTCGCTTTAAGGCGCCTCCTAAAGCCGCAAATATCAGACAATTTGAATAAGAAATTTTTCTGTTGAATGATAAAAAACTTTTAAGGGCGCGTTCCTCATCCGACCACATCAAATTGATCCTTATCGTCTGAAATAACAAAATCAGAACATAGACAGCAACGAATACGGATACAGCCATGCCTTTAATTCTCCTGCTGAAAAACCGGATAAACCAGAGGCTCAATAAGCCTAATAAACCCACAGAAGCCAGGTAAAACTGATTATCCGGCATTATTATCTCATTGCCTATCCTGCCATACAGAATATTATACACACACATAGGCAGAATAGAAAAAACAAACCAGGCACCTGCGAATATCGCCGGACGATTCCCTGATCTGAACTGCCTTAGAAACCAAAAAACAGCCAAAAAAACAAAAACAATAGAAAAATAAGCGCCCAAGCTGCCATCAAATCCATAAACAACGCTTCTTCCCAAATACGCGTTTATCGGAAAGACACCCAATAATACATAGGAGGAAAAAAGCCTGAAAATAGTCATGAAAAAATCAAGCGCGCCTCCCTGAATGGTAAAAGTTAAACCTGGAAACGGAACAACCTGGCCGCGGAATACAAAATAAAATAGCGCTACAAAAAAGAATCCGGACCAGACAAGGGCCCTAAACCCTAAAGTCTGTTTTTCATCTTTCGTCCTTGACTCTATTAGCGCTATCACCAGAACAAGAAAGACGCACGCGGATTCTTTTGAGAACAAAGCGAATAAGAACGACAAGAGAGAAATACAATAATAGGAAAAACGGCCTGTCTCAAAAAATTTCAGCACATTGACGCAAGATATTAAAATGAATAACAATAAAAGCAGGTCAGCCCTGCCTGATATGTAAGTCACGGATGTTATAAAAACCGGGCAAACGGCAAATAGCAATCCGGCATATAAAGCGGCATCTCTTCTGCCTGAGACCTTGTTCCACAGCCGAAAGACAAGGCAGGTATTTAAAAAATGGATGACGATATTCGTCAGATGATACCCGAAAGCTGAGGCCTTCCAGAAAATAAAATCCAGGCTATAAGAGAAAGCCTGGATAGGACGGTAATAAAATGAAACTCCCGCCTTTGCCGAGTAAGACGTATGAAGAGGGGAAGAAAAAGCCGCGCCAGGATGAGCCAACAAAGGATTCTCCACTATAAGTCCCCAGTCATCCCAGATAAAAGGCGAACGAAGAGAAAACGAGTACGCAACAATAACAGCAGTGAAAAAAATAAAAAAATACCGCCAATCAAGGCGGAACTTTTCGGATAACAATCGCAGGGAACCTGTCAGCTCGCTCTTTGAAGGAGATCTCATGTGTAAAAATCAATTTAGTCTTTAATTTTAAAGCGGATCCCGACCCACCTGCCCTTTGCGATAAAATCCTTAAAAACAGCTACCCTCAATTTTCTCATGATATAAAGATCCAGCCCCGGGTCACCGCTGGCTCCTGTCTTTCTGATCGAGCGAACCATTCCATCGCTTCCGAGCAGAACTTCAAAATCAACATAAGAAGACAGATCCTCACGCGCACGGATGCGCTTTAATTCGCCAAAATCAACCCTTTCAAGATAAAGAGAATAATCATCCAGGCCAAAAACTAGTTTCTCAAACCTAGCGCGCGTCTCAGATGATAAAGCTTTAATTTTTTGCACATCACGGATATTCTCAGAATTACTAACCACCTCGGCCTTCGGTTTATAAACAACATTAATACCCTTGGAAAAATAATCCTGAAGCTGACGCGCGATGATAA
The DNA here is from genome assembly GCA_964429525.1 of uncultured Planctomycetia bacterium. Classification (GTDB taxonomy): domain Bacteria; phylum Omnitrophota; class Gorgyraeia; order Velamenicoccales; family Velamenicoccaceae; genus CAYSCK01. Next base: position 11,628 of record CAYSCK010000029.1, on the reverse strand, counting down.
TGCTGTCTCGACGGCTGTTTTCAGGCGTTGCCTTGCCTGAAGATGACAAATCAGCGTCATTGAGAATATCCCCTAAGAATACCGTCTTGGCTGAATAACCGACAGGTTCCATACTGCTGAAAACCGGAATAAATAAGATTATAAAACAAAGATGCCAGACGATTGAAAAAGCCAGCCCCTTTATGCCATGATCCCGCGTTAATGCGCGCGCATCAATCATCAGTCGCGATACTTATCTGACGGCAGCCAACCTGCCTTGATATATCCCAAACCTCAACAAGAGATGCTACTTGAGCCCTGCCATCCGCTTTGATCAACACCTGAAAACCCGGTTTCTGTTTCAGAAATACACTCTTCAGGCTTCCAGCCGATATCTTTTTATCTTCAAAAAAAATCGTATTATCCGCGAGAATAGTAACAACCAGGCCTTTCTGTGAAATGGATTCACTCGCGATAACTTTCGGCAAAGCCACTGTCAACCCTGAAGGAGAGATCAATGCCGGGAAGAAAGCCGCGAAGACCAGCAAAATAATAAAAATATTGATAAAAAAAATAGAATTAAAATAACGTATCCGCGGCGATGACCGCGATACAGGCAGAAACCTCAAGGCATCCTCCTGTCAATAAGGAAATTCAATAAGCGGGTTGAAGCAAATTCAATATCTTCAACAATAGACTTCAGTTTATAATTAAGGTAGTTATAGGCAACAAGCGCCGGGATCGCCACGATGAAAGACGAAACAGAGCAGATAAGGGCCTGTTCGATTCCAGGGACAAAATGTATACCTCCTGCGGCGGCAAGGCCGCCTGGACCGCTGGAAACAGCTTTAAAAATATCCAAGAGACCTATCAAAGTGCCAAGAAAACCCAGAAGAGGCGCAACCTGAATTATCGTCGATAATATCGACAGCTTATTTTCCAATAAAGGCATTTCCAGATCGAACGCATCCTGCATCGCATCCCTTATCTCCTCTTTTGGCCTGTCATATTTAATTATTCCAGCTCTTAACACCCTTCCCACGGATACATCCGCCTGGTTGCAATTGTCTATCGCCTCTTTGATCCTCTGTCTATCTATCGATTCAAAAATATTTTTCAACAGAATATCTGTCTTGGCGCTTTCGGCAAAAAACTGCCCAAGCTTTTCAATAACAACAGCCACGGCAAATATAGAAGACAGAAGAATGAGCACCATGACCGGCCCGCCCTGACGCATAAGCTCAACTTTTAAAAAAAACAAGAGGACCACAACAAGACTGAGCAATATCAGCCCAATTTTTATGAATTTACGCATTTTATTCTCCTATACTGGCACAATAAATTTTTAATAATTAACCGTCAATCAACTCTCCCGAATACGCTTTTCGGCATGTGACTCACAACCGGCTTTGTCTGTGGCTTTTCAAATCGGAGCGAAGCTTGAAACAATTTTTCCCAAAAAACAACCCAACTAATCAGATATTACCGCGCCCTTTTTTCAAGCTCAAAAGCCTGTCTTTGGCATACTTGGCCTCCGGCACGCCAAATTTGGATATCTTTTCAAGGCAGGAGATAAAATTCTTTTCATCCTGCTCATCCTCATAGATCCTGGCAACTCTCAGAAGAGCTTTCACCGCCCAAACTTTATCCTCCGGATACAAATAATAAACTTTCAGATAGGCTTCCCGAGCGTCTTTCTTCCTGTTTAATTCTTCCAAAAGTTCAGCTATACCGAACTGTATCTCGGCATTTGACTGAGAACCTTCAAGCGACAGCGACTTTTCTAAAGCGTTCAAGGCTTCATTATAATTTTTAAGGCGTCTATAGACACCTGCGATCTTCACGTACGCTGTCTTTGCCGAAGTCTGACCCATATCAATGACTCCTCCGTAATCTTTCAGCGCAGAATCAAAATCTGAAGCGGCAAAATGGAGATCACCCAAAAGAATACCTGCCCTGGCAAGAGAAGCATCCTTTCCTTTCTGCCGACCTTGAGTAAAATTCCTCAAAGCGGCATCCAGATTCTGCTCGGCAAGATTAGTCATGCCGACCTCAAGATACGCGTCAGCCAACAATTCATGTTCCGGATAATTGCGTATCAGGCGTTCAAAATATTTGCGGCTTAAGGCAAAATTCTTCTTCGCGGAATAGGATTGTCCAAGCCAGAAAAGAATATCCGGGGATAACTGAGAATCGGGATATTTAGCTATAAAATCAGCAAGGCGCTTATTCGCCTCAGCCTCATTTCCCATCCGGGCGAAAACACTCGCGGCCTCATATTCAGCCTTCTGGCAAAGCGTATCCTGCACAGCCGCTTCCTTGCAAACAGTATTAAAATTTTCTATAGCAGGTTTGAATTCTCCCAAGCTTGAAAGAGATTCTCCAAGGACGAACAACGCCTGAGTACGATAGGCTGAATCCTTAAATTCCAGATGGAATTTTTCCAACTGCAGGCGCGCGCCCTGATAATCACTCTTACGAAAATACGCCAACCCTAAATAATAACAGGCGTCATCAAGCATCTGCGAAGACGGATAATCCTTAAGCAGCTTTCGAAACGCGAGAACAGCTGAATCAAAATCATCCATCTTCAACCACGTCATTCCAAGCTGATATTGTATATAGTCGTTATAAACCGTATCAGGATATTCCAAGACAAAGCTCTGGTACGCTTCTATTGCTTTCTTGTAATCACCGGCATCCTGATAAGTATCAGCAAGCTGTATAAGAGCGCTGAGCTTGACGATTTTATCCGTAGACAAAGATGCCACCTTCTGAAACGCCTGCTGAGCGGATACAAAATCACCTACCTTTAAATAAGACCATGCCAGCCCATAATAGATCTTGTCTCTGAGTTCCTGGACATCCGTATATACGCCGGAGGCGATCTTAAGTTTATCCAAAGAAGTACGGTAGGAGATTATAGCGTCATCAAAATTACCCAGGTGATAATAGACTTCAGCCTTAGCGAAGTACGCGAAAGTAGTGTATTCCCCGCTCTTGTCATTCAGAATAACTCTGTCAAAAAGCCCGATCGCCCTGTTAAAAGACCCAAGCCCGGCTTCCAAAACAGCCCTGCCCAATAAAACACTCGGAGATTCATTATTCTCATCAAATTCAGAGAATACCTTCTTTGCCTCATCAAACTTTTTAAGCTTTAAGTAAGTCCACCCCATCCCCAGATTGGCCAAAGATACTTCATCGTCCGATACGCCCCCTACAAGCACTTTTTTATAATCTTCAACCGCATCCTGGTAAACCCCAAGATAAAAGTTAGCTTCACCAAGATAAAAATAAACGCGATGGATCATTCGAGAGCGCGGAAACAGTTCAATAAAATTAATCAGTTCTTTTTTAAGCAAGACATAATCTTTCATCCTGTAGAGGACTTCACATATACCGAAAAACGCGTACTCGCGGGTCTGGTCATCTTTAAACAGGCCAGGCATCGCGCGATATGTTACCAGTGCCTCATCAAGGCGCCCTTCATTGAACTGAGCGGAAGCCAAAGACTTATATCCCGACAAAAGGTAAAAAGAATCTTTGTAATTATTTATCAATTCACGGTAAAAAACAGCGGCCTGCCTGTAATCCCTGCCCTTTGAATACACCTCGCCCAACCAGAAGAGAACCTTATCCCTGGAGCTTCTTGCCCGATCCAGTTTCAGCAAAGATTCAAACTGATTAAGAGCCTTAATATACTTTTCCTGGAAAAAATAGCACTGGCCCACATAGATCATAGCCTCAACCGCTGTATCGCTGTCTATGTAAGTCTTCAAAAACCGGTCAAACAGATTAAGGGATACATCATAAAAGCCGTCTTCAAAGGCTTTTACCGCGACGTAATAAGCATCTTCCTCTTTCTTGTCAAACTTTGCAGACCAGGCAGTTTGGCAGCAAAAAAGAGCAATAAATGCAGTTAAAATTATTTTATTTTTTTGATCTCTCATATTTTTTCCTATCGTCTATAGACTATCGATTTAATATCTCTTTCAAATACTCCCCCGTATAAGATCTTCCTGTTTCCGCTATCTCCTCAGGGCTCCCACAAGCCACAACTTCACCGCCTCCGTCTCCGCCTTCCGGTCCAAGGTCAATACAATAATCAGCATTTTTAACAACATCAAGGTTATGTTCAACCACAAGCACGGTATTGCCCAAGTCTACCAGCCTGTGCAGAACACCTAAAAGTTTTTCAACATCAGCGAAATGCAATCCTGTAGTGGGCTCATCCAGAATATAGAAAGTCTTGCCGGTAGAACGCTTGCATAGCTCTGTGGCAAGCTTCACTCTCTGAGCTTCGCCACCTGAAAGGGTTGTAGCCGATTGCCCAAGCTGGATATATCCCAAGCCCACATCACAGAGTGTCTTTAGAGTCTCCTTGATCTTAGGTATGTTCTCAAATAAAATAAGGGCTTCCTCACATGACATATCCAGAACATCGGCTATTGACTTACCTTTATACTTGACCTCAAGTGTCGCGTCATTGAATCTTTCGCCTTTGCAGACCTCGCATTTTACATAAACATCAGGCAGAAAATGCATCTCTATCTTTTTGATACCGTCTCCGGAGCATGCCTCGCACCTTCCGCCTTTGACGTTAAAACTAAAGCGCCCTGGTTTGTACCCCCGCGCCCTGGCATCAGGCAACCTAGTAAATATATCGCGGATATATGAATACACTCCGGTGTATGTGACAGGGTTAGAACGCGGTGTCCTTCCTATAGGAGACTGATCAACAACAATTACTTTATCAATATTTTCCACACCCCTTATTTCTTTAAATATTCCCTGTTTAATTTTAGACTTATATAATTTCTGGATCAGGGCCTGATAGAGAGTGTCATCTATCAGGCTGGACTTTCCAGAACCGGAAACTCCGCTGACACAGATAAAAACCCCTAAAGGAAATTTCACATTAACACCCTTAAGATTATTTGTCCTGGCGTTTTTTATCTCAATGCACTTTCTGTTCTTGTAATCACGCCTTGATAAAGGTATATTTATTTTGAGTTCACCGTTCAAAAATTTCGCGGTCAGGGATTTTTTAGATCTCAACAAACCTTCAATATTCCCGCTGTAAAGAACCTCCCCGCCGAATTTTCCAGCGCCAGGCCCGAGGTCTATAATATGATCAGCGGCCCGTATAGTCGCCTCATCATGTTCTACAACAAGGAGCGTGTTGCCAAGATCGCACAAAGATCTCAATGTAGCCAATAACTTCGCATTATCGCGTGAATGAAGTCCGATGCTCGGTTCGTCAAGCACATAGAGGACTCCGACCAAACCTGAACCTACCTGAGTAGCAAGGCGTATCCGCTGAAATTCACCTCCTGAGAGAGTCTGAGCGCGCCTGTCAAGCGTCAGATACCCCAAACCTACATTCAGGCAGAAACCAAGTTTCTCCCTGACATCTTTTAACGCCTGTTGCACTATGATTTTCTCCTGTTCAGAAAGTTTTAATTCCGAAAAAAACCGCATAGCCTCAACAATAGTCATACGCGTAACATCCCATATAGAGCGGCCGCCTATCGTTACAGCCAGGCTTTCTTTTTTAAGCCTTGAGCCTCCGCAATCCGGGCACGAAAGTTGAGACAGAAATTTAGAGATCTCTTCTTTCAAAAATACGCTGTCGGTCTGATTAAAAAGCCTCCCTAAGTGCGGTATAAGCCCTTCAAACTTCCTGCCCCAGATCTGTTCTTCGCAGCCATAAAGAATAGCGTGGCGCACACTGCGTTTCAGTTTATTAAACGGCGTATCAAGGCTAAAATCAAGCCTGCCGGATAGCTCTTTCAAAAGACTGCGATAATACAATAAATACCCTTTCCCGCCCTTTTTCCAGGGCTCAAGCGCGCCTTCAACAATAGACTTAGTCTTATCAGGTATAATGAGATCTATATCAAATTCCATCTTAAACCCTAACCCACTGCACGCTGAACACGCGCCGTAAGGAGAGTTAAAAGAAAAGATCCTTGGCTCGATCTCAAGGATATTTATCCCGCATTTCGGGCAGGCATAACGTTCACTGAAAACATGGTCCACAGTCGACAGTCCACTGTCCATAGTTTTATTTTGACCATGGTCCATGGTCCGTGGTCCGTGGACTATTACTACTCCATTGCCGAATCTTAAAGCTGTCTCGATTGAATCCGTAAGGCGCGTCCTGGTGTCATCAACAACAACAAGCCTGTCCACAACGGCATCTATTGTGTGCGCTTTATACCGCTCAAGCACTATCTCCTCGTCAAGCTCATAAACCTTGCCATCAATTCGCGCACGGACAAATCCATCCTTCTGCATTTTCTGCAGGATCTTTCTATACTCCCCTTTACGCCCCTGGATCAACGGAGAAAGTATCTCTACTTTTAAACCATATCCATCCTTCATCACCTGTTCAACTATTTCCTGGGCGCTCTGCCGCTGAACTCTACGTCCGCACTTCGGGCAGTGAGGCACTCCGATACGCGCGAATAATAGGCGCAGATAATCATAGATCTCCGTCTGAGTACCCACTGTAGAGCGCGGGCTCCCTCCTGCCTTTCTCTGTTCAATGGATATTGTCGGAGATAACCCCTCAATAAAATCTATATCCGGCTTCTGCAATTGCTCTAAGAACTGGCGGGCATAACTGGAAAGGCTCTCCACATACCGGCGCTGGCCTTCAGCATAGATAGTATCAAAAGCAAGCGAAGACTTGCCTGAACCAGAAAGGCCGGTAATTATAACAAGTTTATCACGCGGAATCTCTAAAGAGATATTCTTTAGGTTGTGTTCCTTGGCGCCACGGATAATAAGAGACGATAAACTCATTGGGTATTTGGCTATTTGGCGGATTCTCTAAGCTTCTGGCTATGTTCCAGCGAACAAGAAAGCAAAAAATCAAAATTCGCATAAGGCCTAGCTTCAATCAAAATTTGATAGGAAAACAAATTTTTAAAAAACCAGATCAATACTCTATTTAAAGCGACAAACAACAGAGCGATTATTCTCACTTTAATTACTTCAGGAAAAGGGGCAGGAATGCCCTTTACCCGCTTAACCTCATAACCACATTGCTCTAAAACTTTTTTTAAAGTACCACATGTGAAAAGCCTGACATGTGTCTTATCAAGGATACCTCTTTTAACGTAATTAAAACGTCCAAACAGCAGTTGCAGCCTTGGAACGAGAAAAGCTATATTTGCCGAGGTTATAATAATAATGCAGTTTTGTCCCTGAAGCCAATCTCTGAGCCGATCCAAAAAAAACTCAGGATCAACCACATGTTCCAGAATATCCAAAAGCAGGCAATAATCAAATTTATAATCTCCTTGCCAGGGCCGGACATCCGTTGGAAAACGTGATTCAAAAAAAGCCTCAAAAGACGAACAATCCTGAGGTTTGGCCTGATCGATACCGACTACATGACAGCCCTTCTTTTTAAGCTCGGATGCTATCAAACCTTCTCCGCAACCAATATCAAGAACCCATGCCCCCTCCTTTATCATACCCAACGCAGCCGAATGAGATGAAAGATAACCTAATTTCAAAGGATAATGTATCTGAGACGAACAACAATCATACTTGCGTTCATAGTATAAATTCAAATTATTGAGCTTAAAAATAAAAGTATAATAAATAATTTCCATAGCATAACGAATACCATTTACATAGCAAATTTCATTGCCATAATATGTCGGTATCGCCACTTCGCGAATCCTAGAGCAACATTGGATCAATTGCAAGATAATATCAGTATCAAAAGCAAACCCATTGGCATTCCTTTCAAAGGGTATTTTTTTAAGGCTTTCGACTCTGTAAGCCCTGTAACCTGAATGCCACTCAGAGAGATTTACACCCGTTAACCTGTTTTGTAAAAAAGTAAGAATCTTATTTCCTATAAATTTGTACAAAGGCATTCCACCAGCCAGGGCACTGCCTTTTTGCATCATTCGTGAACCAAAAACCGCGTCAGCCTCATTATTCACTAAAGGCTCGATCAAAGAAAGCATGCATTCAGGTGCGTACTGAGCATCTCCATGGAGCAAAACAACAACATCGTAACCGAATTTTATCGCATAATTATAACCAATTTTCTGGTTACCGCCATATCCCTGATTTTCTGGATTTCTTAAAACCGTAATATTTTTATCTGGAAATAAACTGGAAAAAAATAATCCTTTTTCGAAAGTCTTGTCCTCAGAAGAATCATCTATAACAAGAACATGAGTTTGACAAATTTCGTATACTTTAGAAGGCATCCTTTTTAAAACCTTCTCCAAAGTCGATTCAGCGTTGTAGGCCACAATAAAAATAAGTAATTTTGTTTTTTTATTCCGTTCCATCTACCGGCCTCTTCCCTAATTCAGGAGATATCAATACGCCCAAGAACATCCCTCTTGTCAACAAAAATGCCATCACTGCTTAAAAAATCAAAAAAGCCCATTTTCCAAGATGCGGCCTTTTCCTCCACCATGCAACCAAAAGGCAAAAACCTAGTATCGCGGATATACTCACCAGCTTTCCAAGCATAGGTAGGATAAACGCGCCAACATATAGGTATAAATGTTTCATATACAAGCTTTCCTTCCGAGTCAACCAAGTGGAAGAAAAGTGAAATATCTTTTTGGGACTGCTGTAAACAATGCCAATACAAATCCAGCTTTATTTTACCACCTTCAAATTTCATATCATACCCTAAAAGCTCGATATTACCATCTACTAAATAGCTGATCTCATGCTCTGGAGCAGGCGCACTTTTTAAAACTTCCCATAAAGAATTCAAACCTTGGCCTTTATCTTTTTTAAACAACACTATTGAATCAAGCGAATCTTCCATTACCCAGCCCCTGGAAAGAAACCTCTCCAAATTTTTATAATTTTCGGGTCCAAAGAAACCTCTATTAGAAAAAGTCAACGGGTCGCTGAAATCGATAAGAGCACATTGAACATTATCGGGCAATTCATACGGCCTTTTGGACATCGTATAAAAACCCATATAGACATGATGAAAAGAATACAGTTCTTTACGGTGCGACAAAAAAGGCAAAAATTCAAAAGTCGTAACAACCGATGTGTCCGGACTGACTTTTCTTATGAATTCCTCCTTTATCCTGTCTCTGGCATCTTTCTGCCAGAGCAATGTCTTTTTTGAAAAGGAAAAATGCGGTCCAAGCCTGACACTCATAAACAAAGCCGCAAAAATAAAGAAAAAAGGCAAAAACTTTGAAACCGGGTATTTTATGTCTTTCAAAATCCTCTTTAATCCTAAAATAAAAGCCATAAATATGAACGGTATCAACTCCGCGGAATAGTGAAAAAAAATCGTCACTTCATTCGCGCGCATAGAAAGCATATGCTGAAGAAAAAAAGGAATAGCAGGTATAAGGGCAGAAGGCGCCAAAAAGGGGATCAGACATAAAGGCCCAAAAAGATCCAATAAGAAATAAATTTTATGAGGCTGAAAAATGATCTTAAGAGTATTTAGCGGTTGGGCAAATATATTAACAAAAACTTCCGTGTAACTTTTACCGAGATGGCTATATAAGGACAAAAACTGCAGCTTTTCCTTGTTAAAAAAAGGAAGAAAACTAAAAACACAGGCCATAAAATAAATAATACCGCATGCCAAAGGGATCAGTATCCAGCGGGAAGATCTGCGCAAAACAAGCGAATATATCCCCATCGCCGCTATAGCCAAAGGTATATTTTCCTGGCACAACATGGATAAAAACATAAAGATAACGAATGGCACGAACCTCTGACCTTGATAAAAATAAAGCATGTATAGTAGGAAAAACGTCGAAAAAGCTACTGGATGAAATTCGAAAAGATTCATGTACGCCAGAGCCGGATAAAATAAATAGAGAAAACATACCAAAAGAGCCCAGCTGGCACCTATCGCACGTCTAGCCATGAGGAATAAAGGCCAGGCAGAAACCCCTAAAGCCAAAGTCTGCAGAAAAAGAAGATTCAGGGCGTTAGGCCAAAGCTTATAAAATGGGGCCAAGACAAACAACACAAAATGCATATGATTCCCAAAGATATGAGTACCCAATATTGAATTTTCCATTGGCCCATGCCCCATATTCCAAAGCACCTGATCCATTATGGCAAGGTCAAAATCCTGATAAGAAAAAGAATAATATTTAAGAAAACACAGGTATGAAAAAACAAGAACATAAACGCAGATAAATAGCCAAGCGTAAATACCGGCCTTACGTTCATCGATTGATAGATCTGGCATTATTTTATCCATAAAATACCTGCGCCCTCTATTATTAAAGAGGGCGCAGGTTATTCAGCTATTACTTTTTCCCTTTTTTCTTTTTCTTGCCACCTCTGAAGAGCTTAGCGCATGCTACATCGCCCTGCTTGTCAAGGAAGTACAAGTAGCCGTCTTTCTTATCAACACCAACCTTAGCGACCTTCTTTGGTTTGCCGCCTTTTTTGGCGCCTCTAGCCATCAATGCACACGAGACATCACCGGCCTTATCGATGAAGTAAAGATAACCCTTTTCCCTCTTGATCCCGACTTTCGCAACTTTCTGTGCCATATATTACTCACCCCCTTCCATTTTGAAATTGTTATAAAACAACAATTTCTGATTATGCTGATTACAACCAATGATTACATTGTTGCCATATTTCAAGGCAACACTAATTGCCAATCCTCTCTTGCTTAAGGATCCCGACAATCACTGCCAAAGCTGACAAAATAGCAAGATAGCTTGTCTTCGGATTATCAGGACTTGGAACATTTTCACATTTGATCTCAAGACGCGCCGCATCCGAATCAACCTCTATCATATGTATATTTTTCTTAATAAAAGGCGATGCCACGATCTTCACGTTCGGTTCAACCGCGCCTTTGGCAGCCAGGCTTAAAACCGCGACTACGTTGATATTCTGAGGAAATGCCTTAACAGCCTTTCGCGCGCCTCCTTTAAAAACGATCTTTTCTTGTGAGATACCTTTTAAATTAATACCCCTATCTATCAGATAACGCGCTCCCTGCAGTCCGGCAACCGGCTTTGTAGTAGTAAGTGTTATGCTCTTTATCCTGGATAACGACAAGGCCCGTATTCCATCCAGGCCACAGATCGCGCCGCTTGGAAAAAATATTTTTGTATTATTTTTTTCAGCCAGATCAAAGAGTTTTTTTTCTTTACCCAATACCCCACCGACACTCATCACTAAAACCTGCTTCTTGTTTTTTAAAGCCGCCTGCGCCACTTCAAAAGACACGCCGGCTGATGCCGCTTCTATGACCAAATCACATAAACCGATAAGCTCAGGCAAAGAAACCGCCTTGGCAGTATTTATTTTTTTTACCAGAATATCAGCCTTGGCTTTATCAATATCACAAACAGCCCTGACACTGATACTGTTTGAATATCTTTTCTGGATCAACCTTGCTAAAGTAGAGCCGATTGCTCCGCAGCCTACAATTCCTATTTTTAGTTTGTTCATTTTCAGCCTTCAGTCTTCAGCCTTCAGTCTTCAGAAACAGCTCTTAGCTGACGTCTGACGACTGATGACTGTTGACTATTTGATTTTCAACACCGTATTATCAATCAATCTCGTATTGCCGATATAAACAGCCAATAGAAGCATGGCGGCCCTATCAATACTCTTTACGGGAGAGAGCGACTTCACATCAACAATATC